>DAISHS010000539.1:0-2516 GCA_036822415.1 Chloroflexota bacterium | reverse complement strand
CCTATGCGGACGGCGAACAGGCGCCCGGTGTCTACAATATCTTCTTCGACGAGAACCACAACGTTGTCAGCGTCAATGCCAACATTGACGGCGATACGGCCGAGGTGGAGGTGGTCGTGGCGTGGCAGGCGAGCCTGTTCGTGCCGCCAGCGGCGAAGAGCAAACGCGTGGCGCTGGATGCGACGCAGGCCTGGGTCGTGCGCCGCTCCACGAAGAACGCCTTCGGGCTGGAGCTGGTGAGCTACAACGCGATGGCCAAGCCATTCGTCTATGCGCCAGGGTTTGCCCGACTCTAGCAGAACAACACCTGTTGTGGCGATGCGGTGCAGCCGTGAATGGGGCCGGATCGCCACGACAGACCTTGCCTGCTTCGTTGTTCATGATGTGTGTGAACGAGTTGTAAACGAGAGGAATCAAATCCATGCACGTATCAATGACCATTAACCAAAAGCCTCATGAAGGAAATGTCGAGCCGCGCGCGCTCCTGGTAGATTTTCTGCGTGATGACTTGGGGCTGACCGGCACCAAGATAGGCTGTGATACCGGTCAATGCGGCAGCTGTACGATCATGCTCAACGGCGTTTCGGTCAAGAGTTGCAGCTTGCTGGCGGTGCAGGCCGATGGCGGTGACATCAGCACCATCGAAGGCGTGGCGCAGGATGACAAGCTGAATACGCTGCAGGAAGGATTCTGGGAGCGCCACGGCTTGCAGTGCGGTTTCTGCACACCGGGTATGGTCATGTCATTGACCGACCTGCTGCAGCACAATCCTCGTCCAACCGAAGCGGAAATCCGCCGCAGCCTGGAAGGCAACCTCTGCCGCTGCACAGGCTACCAAAACGTGGTCAAAGCCGCGCAGTACGCGGTGGAAAAGATGAATAGCCTGGTGCACATGATTATTGACACGCCAGGCAAAGCCTTCTACGAGCGCCAGGTGCGCTATTTGATCTCCGGTAATCCTGACGCGCTGGTCGAAGACAATTATCATGAGGATGCCATTGTCGCCTCGTTTGACTGGACTGTGCGCGGCCATGCGGCCCTCAAGGAGCACTTCCGCAACTACATGCGCTGGGTGCAGATCAAAGAAGTCGTTACGACCGATAAATTTACAGAAACCGATACGTCGGTTTCGTTCGAAGCCACCGTGCGCACGAATCGAGGCATTGCGCGCATCTACGATGTCTTCATGCTGAAGGATGGCAAGGTCAGCTATCATTTCACCGGCGTCAAATAGGATTGCCGAGGAAAAGATCGGTTCGAGAAAGAGTCAGTACGGAAGGCGGTAAGGATACCATGCCCGGTTCATTTCAGCTATCAGTACAGCGCGGCCCGATGGTCGGCGAATGTTTTGAAATTGAGCAGGCGACTGTCATCATTGGGCGTGACCCGGTTTGTGATTTTGTCGTGGCCGATCCGCTTGTTTCACGCCGGCATGCACGCGTAACCAAGATGAATGATACGTTCACCATCGAGGATTTGGGCAGCACCAATCGCACCTTTGTCAACGGCGTGCAAGTGACAGCGCCTGTCGTTCTGAAGCAAGGCGATTTGATCGCCCTGGGCAAAAATGTAACGCTGTGCTTCGAGCCAACCGATGGGGCCAATGTCACCCTGTTGGCGATTGACAAAGCCAGGAAAGAAGCCCATGTGGCCGAAATCACAGATGATGCCTATTTCCAGGACCTGCAAAAAATGGTGCAACAAATCCGGCGCAATAAGGGATCAGGCTGACGGGCAAAGGAGGGATAGACTACGATGGAAAATTCGTTTCGGCTGGTTGTGCAAGAAGGCGTTGCCGCAGGCAAGGTCTTTGAATTGAAAGATAACATCGTCACCATTGGGCGCGACCTGGTGAATGACATTGTGCTCATTGACACGGAAGTGTCGCGCCGCCACGCGCGCTTAACCCGCACAGGGGATGGCTACCTAATCGAGGACTTGAATAGCACCAATGGCACCAGCGTGAATCAGATGCGCCTCATGGGTCAAACCCCCTTGAATCCCGGCGACACGATCTCTTTGGGCAAGACGGTCAAAGTGGGCTATGAGCATATCGCGGCCGTGGATGAACATGCCACTGTGATCATTCAGTCAGGCTCGACCATGCTTTGGGAGTCGGGCATTCGAGCGCAAGAAGAAAAAATCGCGGCCGCGCCAGCGCAAAATCAGAATACCCCACCGCCCGCGCCGCTGCCGATCGCGCGCGAGACCGCGCCCAGTGCGGCGCCGGTCCAGACAAACGGCAGCAACGGCGCCAATGCCCCTGCTTCCAAGCCGGCCGAGGCCGCCACGGTCACGCCAGGCACAGGCAAGACCCTGGGCGCACGCCTCAAGCGCAAAGAAGATCCGGAGATGTTGCGCGGCGCGGCCAAATTCACCGCGGACCTGACGCTGCCTGGTATGCTGCACATGGCCATTCTGCGCAGCGAGCATGGTCATGCGCGCATCAAGAGCATTGACACCAGCGCGGCGCTGAAAATGCCCGGCGTGGTGCGGGTCATGACCGCGGCGGACCT
>DAISHS010000538.1:0-2517 GCA_036822415.1 Chloroflexota bacterium | reverse complement strand
GAGAAAAAGGCGCCGGTTTTTGTCGTCGCCACCGCCAACCTGGTGGATCAGCTGCCGCCCGAGCTGGTGCGCAAGGGACGCTTCGACGAAATTTTCTTCGTGGACCTACCGATGGCCTCCGAGCGTGAGGACATTTTCCGTATCCACCTGCGCAAGCGCAACCGCGACCCGCAGCAGTTCGATGTGGCAACGTTGGCGATGTCGAGCGAGGGCCTCAGCGGCGCGGAAATCGAACAGGCGGTGATCGCGGGGCTGTACGAGGCCTTCGATCAGAGCCGGCCGCTGGCGACGAACGATATAGTCAATGTGCTGGCGGAGACGATTCCGCTGTCGCAGATGATGGAAGAAACGGTCAACGCCTTGCGCACGTGGGCCAAACAGCGCGCGCGGCCGGCCTCATCCGAAACCCGCGTATTTTAGACGAGGTTTTGTAGATGCTGGAACGATTCGAATGGCTGGAGATTCCAGCCGAGACCCAGGCGCCCAAGAAGCGCCGCAGCAACGCCGATGACGTGGTGTTGGGCAAACGCTGTCCATCGTGCGGCTGGCTCGATGAAGAGACGGCGCTGGAGTGCTTTCGCTGCGGCCATCGCTACAACCGCCAGACGCAGCTGGTCAGCGCCATCGAAGCGTTGGGCGTGCAGCTGCCGCCGCGCCTCATCGAGGGGCACAAAGAGCTGGCGCGTTTTTTGCGCCAGCAGGAGCCGGCCAGCCTTGATCTCTTCCAGCTGCGCCTGCGCGCCGAAACGCTGCGCCTGTCGCGCGGCTTCGATGAGCTGATCTGCCTGGAAGACATCGCGGTCGAGCACTACGATCATCAGTTGGAGACAGCGCGCCGCGCCCTGCGCGAGATGCGCGGACGCGCGCTGCTGGCGGACGAGGTCGGCCTGGGCAAGACGATCGAAGCGGGCATCATCATGAAGGAGCTGATCGAGCGCGGGCTGGCGCAAACCATCCTGGTGCTGACGCCGGCCTCGCTCACGGAACAATGGCGCGAGGAGCTGGAAAGCAAATTTCGCGAACCGTTCACGGTGCTCGACGCCGCGGCCGATTGGCGTACAATTGCCAGCGCCACTGCCGGCCGCTGGATCGTCTCCCTGGACACGGCCAAACAGGCGAACCGCGCCGCTTTCCTCTTGGAGCGTGACTACGATCTGCTGATTGTGGATGAAGCGCACAAGCTCAAGAATCGCAGCACCGTGGCCTGGCGTTTCGTCAATCAAATTCGCAAACGCTACGTGCTGATGCTGACCGCGACGCCGGTGCAGAACGACCTGACCGAATTGTACAGCCTGGTCACGATTCTGTCGCCGGGGCACCTGGGCACGGTGCGCGGCTTTCGGCGCCAGTATTTCGATCAAAGCGATGGACGCCAGCCCCGCAACGCGCCCGCGCTGCGCCGACTTCTCAACGATGTCATGATTCGCAATCAACGCAGCAAAGTGACCGTGCGTCTCCCCGCTCGCCGCGCCGCCGTCTACCACCTGAACCTGACCGATCGGGAGCTGGAGCTTTACCGGCAGGTCACGCAGTACATTCGCGAAGAGTTCCAGCAGCAGACCGGCAGTAAGCACCTGCGCCTGGTGCTGTTGACGCTGCAGCGCGAGCTGTGCAGCAGTCCGCAGGCGGTGGCCGGCACACTGCAAAAGTTGGTCAGCGACCCGCAGTACCCAAATTCGACGCGCCAGCGCCTGCGCGCGTTCCTGGAACTGGCGCAGAGCATTGGCGAAAGCCGCAAGTTGAGCGCGGTGCGCGAAATTTTGACCCGCTTTCCGGGCAAATTCTTGATCTTCACCGAGTACCGGCACACGCTGGAGGAGATCGTCAACCACCTGCGCGCCTGGGACATTCCCACCGTCGCTTTTCATGGCGGCATGAACGTTTTTCAGAAAGAGGATGCGGTGGCCGCGTTCGCCGCGGACGGCCGCGTGCTGGTCAGCACCGAATCGGGCGCCGAAGGTCGCAACCTGCAGTTCTGCCATCAGCTCATCAACTACGACCTGCCCTGGAACCCGATGCGCGTCGAACAGCGCATCGGCCGCCTGCACCGCCTGGGTCAGCGCCACGAAGTCAGTATTTTCAACCTGTCCAGCAATGAAACCGTCGAATCGCATATTCTCAATCTGCTGGCCTACAAGATTCGCATGTTCGAGCTGGTGATTGGGGAGCTGGACCTGATCCTGGGCACGCTGGATGCCCAGAAGAGTTTCGAGGACCTGGTGCGCGAAGCCTGGCAGCACAGCCGCAGCGAGGACGATCTGGCCTCACGCATGGACGCCATCGGCAGCGCCATCGAGCGCGCCCGGCGCGAGTTCGATCACATTCGCGAGTCGAACGATCTCCTGAACACCTGGCTGGAGAATTAGCCGCTTGCTCAGGCGGCGCGGCCATCACGGTCAGCGCGCCAGGGCCTGCGCACGGAATTTTCGGCGGATTACGCAATCTGATGGCACGCAAAAAAGCAACGACCAAAACCCCACCCGATTCACCCCAGCGTCAAGTGGCGCTGGAATTTTT
>DAISHS010000537.1:0-2518 GCA_036822415.1 Chloroflexota bacterium | reverse complement strand
CCAGCGCGCGGCCGGGGATTGACTACTGGTATCAGCTGCAGCAGGCGCCAGGGGGGGCGATGATTGGCCCCGTGCCGCTGACGCAGGTTACACACCGGTTCTTCCTGCCGTGGGCCGCGCGCTGAGGCTTTTGTGTAGCGCCTGTTGACTCAGGCCAGCGGCCAGCTGCATACCCCAGGGCCTCCCGCCTCTGGGGGATACAGTTCTTTCTGCCCTGGCTGCACCGCTCACCAGGATCTGGCTACGTGCGCCCCCAGGGTGCGCCCCCAGCATCTACGAAATCAGCGATCGTTCAACACTGTGCGAGAGTGACCTGGGGCCACTCTCGCATGTGCGTGTGACACCTGAACAGGCCGCGTTACTATTTTCTCTTTTCAACGTCCAACCATGCTGCCGCCGCACACGACATGACATGGTAAGTTACCTCACGGCTTTGACTCGACTCGCAGAGCGCGAGGTGAAGGCCTGCAGGCCTTTTGCAGCTTAATATGTGTAAGCGAACCGTAAGAAGAAATGCCATATGAACTGCTCCATTGGTGATAGAATAAAGCGAGAGCGTTGATGGGGGCAGCATTTCGCTATCAGGAGCTGCCAGCCTGGCTGAATGTGAATGTACCAATGCAGCAAGCATTGACATTGAAATTTTAATTTGCGTTGTAATCTTGCGATGCAAACATAGTGGTCCCAAGACGAAAAAGGAAGAGAGGGTGAATAATATGAAACCGTACGGACGAGCATCGAGAGGGCCAGTTCTTTTGACCCTCCTGGCGCTGCTTGCTGGACTGGCGCTGGCAGGCCCACAGGTCAGCTTTGCACAGCCGGTGTCGCAGCCGAACGCCGCCCCGTTTCATCCCATGCGCGTGAATTCGGGGATGATCGGCGGTATTGATCTCGGTAATCTGACCAATTACTTGCTTTTCTTTGCCGATGGCAGTACCGATGCCAACTGGCAGGGTGCAACCAAAGGCTTTGTCGGCGACGTGGCCGTCAACGGCGTTGTCGCCAGCGAACGTACCTCGGGCGGCGTTCCATACGCTGGGACGATCTATACCAACGATTCAACCCTGAGCGCTTGGCAGGCCATTGTGAATCAAAACGCAGGCCAGGCTTCGGCCAGCACAGGTGAAACCGCGCGGCTCTCCGGTCTTGCCACCGACTTGACGAACGCCTTTACGCAAATTAACGCGCTGCCGGCGACCAGCGGCTACACCAGTGTTTCGTCCACGTCTCTCGACGGGCTTAACACGCAGGATACAGTCTGTCAAACCTATGTGATCAACATCACCTCGGGCCTGGGCTTTTCCAGTAAGATCAACATCACAGGCGATGCCTGCGACGTCTTCGTCCTGCGCTGGGACTCGGACGGCAATCCGAACAACGGCTATCAAGGGCAAGTGAAACCGCAGAGCGGCGGCGCCGTCGTTCCGCTGGGCGGGCTGAAACCGTCGAACTTCATCAATGTGGCTGGGGACATCAACTCTTCAGGCGGCGGCGGCAACCCCGCCGCACCTTATCCCCAGGGGCCTCGTTTCAACGACGGACTGGGCGCCTTGTGCACTGGCTGCGCCAATTTCAGCGGCGGCGGCTTCTTCACCGGCTATTGGCTGACAACGGGCGATCCTGTCAGCGGTCAAACTCAATCGCTGAGCAATGGGATCTTTGTGGGCGGCTGGTATTCGCTCACCAGCAAGTTCAGTATGACTTCGGGCACGAGCGGTGTTTATGTCGCGCCCAATCCGCCTACTGCGCCATCTCAGGACTTTGGCGATGCGCCGACCGCTGCCCAAAGCGGATTGGCCAGCAGCTACCCGACCACCCTAGCCGCAAACGGCGCCCGCCATACGGCCACCGGCCCCACCCTGGGCGCGGCGCGCGATGTGGAGGGCGATGGTCAGCCAACCGTAAATGCGACGGGCGATGACCTGAATGGCGCACCAGACGATGAGGATGGCGTTACGATCCCAACCCTGACGCAGGGTCAAGCGGCTGCCTTAACGGTGAACGCCTCAGTGTCAGCCAAACTGGATGCCTGGATTGACTGGAACCGTGACGGCGATTGGGCCGATGCCGGCGAGCAGATCGCGGCGTCCCTGTCGGTAGTCGCAGGAAACAACAGCGTCAATGTGAACGTGCCCGCGGGCGCCAGCGCCGGGACCAGCTACGCGCGCTTCCGGCTGAGCACGGCGGGTGGCCTGGCTGTGACCGGCGCCGCGGCCGACGGCGAGGTCGAGGACCATGCGCTCACGATTCAGACCGCAGGCACCGATCTTGAGATCATCAAGACGGCCAGCCCCGATCCGGTTGTCTTGGGCCAGAATCTCACCTACACCCTGGTTGTGACCAACCGCGGCTCGATTAGCGCCACTGGCGTGAGCGTTCAGGACACCCTTCCTCCCCAAGTAAGCTTCGTCTCTGTAAATTCCAGCCAGGGAACCTGCAACCAGGCGTTGGGTGTCGTCACCTGCAACCTGGGGACGATCGCCAGCGGCGCCAACGCCACCATCACGATCGTCGTGAC
>DAISHS010000536.1:0-2520 GCA_036822415.1 Chloroflexota bacterium | reverse complement strand
GAGCGACAGAGCGACAAACAGTAGCGCAGACGCCCGCAGCCAGCGGCCGGTTCCCCTGGAGAGCATACGCTGGGGAAAATAACCCGGCGAGAAGATCGAAAAAAAGCAAGAGGAGATCGAAATGAACGAAAATAACAGTTCGCGCAACAGAATCATACTCATCGCGGCGCTGGCAGTGATTGGCCTGTGCCTGGTTGCGGCGGTGGCCGCGGTCATCGGCGGCGCGGCCGGGTACATGCTGGCGCAAAGGCAGCAAGGGGTGGTCATGCAAACGCCGCGGACAGCGGACGATTCTCAGCAGCCCAACGGCCAGATGCCCATGATGCCTGGGATGCCTAACGGCCAGATGCCGATGATGCCTGGGATGCCCGACGACCAGATGCCGATGATGCCTGGCATGATGAACATGAACGGCGCGCTTATTCACGCGGTCACGGCTGACGGCCCGGCCGATAAGGCGGGACTCAAGGTCGGCGATTTGATTACCGCGGTCGGCGACAAACCACTCGACCAGAACCTGACGCTGGCCGCTGCCCTTGCCGCCTACAAGCCCGGCGATTCTGTCAAGCTCACCTTCCGCCGTAACGCCGACGAGCAGACGGTCACGGTGACGCTGGGCCAGCACCCGGACGATGCCACCAAGCCATACCTGGGCATCACGTTTGTCACCATGCCGATGCGCCAATCCCCAGGGCAGTGAGCAGCAAGCCATTTTCCACCCGATTTGGCGGCGGCGTCATCTGCTGATTACCCACATCTCCCAAAAGGCCGTGGTGGGCGCTTGCGAGGCCGTTTCGGGCGCCAGAAAGGCTGATGCGGTGCGAAAGGGCGTCCTCGCGGCAGGGATTATGACTTGTAGGTAATCCACCAGGGTGCTATACTGACCGCCATGAGCCAACCACCAGCGTCAGCCACCGGAAACCAGGTTTCAGCCGTGGAACCTGGTTTCTTGTCGTCTTCCCCTGAACCGCCGCGGCCCCGGCTGCTGGCGCGCCTGCGCCCGTGGCTGCAAGCCGGCGTCTTCGTCCTGGCTGTCGGCTTTCTCGTCGCCCTGGTCGCCGCCCAATGGCGGCAACTGCAGGCCTATCCCTGGCAAATCGAGATTGGCTGGCTGCTGCTTGCCCTGCTCTTGCTCTGGCTGACCTGGCTGCTGGAGCTCAGTCAGTGGCGCTTCATCCTGGGGCGTCTGGGCGGCGCGCTGCCTTACGGCGACGCGGCCCGCATCTGGTTCCTGTCCAACATCATCCGCTACATCCCTGGCAACATCTGGCAATTCCTGGGCATGAGCGAAATGGTGGCTCAGCTCGGCATCCCGCGCGCCGTCACCTTTACCAGCATCGCGCTGCACCAGGCCATCTCCACCCTGGCCGGGCTGCTCCTGGCCGCCATCTATTTTGCCCTGGCCGGTCACGGCGCCTGGTTCGATCGTCTGCGCCCGGCCCTCTGGCTGGCGCCGCTGGGCTTGATCTTCCTCCACCCGCGCGTGCTGGAGGCGGTGTTGAACCGCGCGCTGAGCTGGCTCAAACGGCCGGCCCTGCGCATCACCCTCACCATCACTGACCTGGCGCGCCTGCTGCTCGCCTACGGCCTGGTGTGGCTCGGCTTCGGCCTCGGCTTCAGCGCCCTGGTGCGCGGCCTGACCCCGGTCGCCCTGGCAGAGACGCCGTGGTTGGTGGCTGGCTACGCCGCCGCCTACGTCCTGGGCTACCTCAGCCTGCTCACGCCAAGCGGGCTGGGCGTGCGCGAAGGGGTGCTCGTCCTCCTCCTGCAAAGCCTTTTCGCCGCGCCGCTGCCCGCCATCATCGCCATCGTCGCCCGCTTGTGGATGGTGATCGGCGAAATCGGGGGCGCGCTGGCAGCCGGGGTCTGGCGCTGGATCGTGCGCCGGGATGCGGCGCACGCGCGCCAGCTGACTGAGCCGGGCTGGCGGGCGCGATGGACCGCCGGCGCGCGTCGGCTGACCGCTGACCGCCAGCGCCTGGCCGTGCTTCTGCTGTTCCTGCTCTACGTCGTTGGCTTTTCCATTCTCTCGATCCGCCCGCACACGGCGCTGCACACCCACATGGCCGACCTGGGGCAAATGGACCTGGCGATTTGGAATACAAGCCAGGGCCGTTTTGTGCAGGAGATCAAAGACGACTTCGTGAGCACGCGCCTGACCGACCATGTGGAGCCGATTTTCCTGCCCATCTCGCTGGTCTTCTATTTGTGGAACGACGTGCGCGCCCTGCTGATCTTGCAGACGGCGGCGCTGGGCAGCGGCGCCCTGGTCCTCTTTGCCCTGGCCAGGACGATTCTGCGGCCCGCGGCCAGGGGGCTGACCGCCTGGCTGCCCTTCGTCCTCGCGCTGGCTTACCTGCTCTTCCCCGCGCTGCAGGCGGCCAATCTGGCCGAATTTCACGCCATCCCCTTCGCCGCTACGCCGATTCTGCTGGCCTTCTGGTGTCGCGCGCGCCGTCATTGGGGCGGCTTCGTCCTGGCCTGCCTGCTGCTGCTGAGCGTCAAAGAAGAGGCCGCGCT
>DAISHS010000535.1:0-2540 GCA_036822415.1 Chloroflexota bacterium | reverse complement strand
GGAACTGTTCCTGATCGCGTTCGGCGTCGGTGTGCTGGTGCACCTGACGCCTGCGACGGTGAAGTCAGGGGTCGCGAGAGGCTCGTCAGCCGCAGCCGCAACTGAACCTGGCCGTTGGGCGCACATAATCACCACCGTGGGTTAACCGGCAAGATCGAGTGCGACTCGCCGTTGAAGCAGCGATTCAGCGTACGATGCACTGCAAACTGTGATACAATATCCCCGCAAGACGATGTGGGACGACAAGTAGCGCCAACAACTCTCTGACAGAGGCTCAACGATGAAAGCCATTCGGATTTACGCTGATACGTCCGTCTTCGGCGGGGTATTCGACGATGAGTTTCAACAACCGAGCCAGACCTTCTTCGTGCAGGTCAAGAGCGGACAGTTTGTCTTGGTTACGTCGGCAGTCGTGCAAAGCGAGCTGGCGGCAGCGCCGCCCACGGTGCGGCGTTTCTTTGAAGAGATGCTGGGCCTTGCTGAGGTCACGGATATCACCGCCAACGCGCTGGCGCTGCGGGACGCCTACCTGCAAGCCAAGATTGTGACCCCGAAGTACGCTGATGATGCGCTCCATGTGGCGTTGGCGACGGTCGCTGGTTGTGCGCTGATCGTGAGTTGGAACTTCCAACACATCGTCCACTTCCAGAAGATTCCCTTGTATAACGCCATCAATACACTTCAAGGCTACCAGCCGATTGCGATCTACTCGCCGCGGGAGGTGATCCACTATGAAGACGAAGAAGTTTGATTGTGTACAGATGAAACGCCAGGGCGCGGCCAAGGTGCGCGAGCAAACGGCGACTTTGACCAGAGAGCAGGAGTTGCGTTTCTGGCAAGAACGTTCACAGCAGTTACGTCAACGGCAAACGGCGCTCAGAGCGGCTGTCCCGCCTGCTTCATGATCGCAGTTCGGCCCGCGTCTTTTCAGTTGCGGCAGGAGCGCACGGTTCGCCGTCATGGGTAGCGGGTCTCATTTTGGGGCGTGGGGTTGCCAGGGCGGGCCTAACATCACGTCCACCTGACGGCTGCACCGGTGAAGTCAGGGGTTGCGGGAGTCATGCCAGCCGCGGGCGCAGCTTACGCGGGCCGTTAGGCCGTTCCATTGTACTCTGGTGGAGCGCAAAATCCTCATTCTGCACGCCTACATCAAAAAATCGCAGAAGATACGGGTGCGGGAGCTGGAAGTCGCCCGCAAACGCCTGGCGGAAGTCCAAAGACAGGGTGGGAGATGGCCGTGATGAAGACACATGATGAGATGGTGCGCGCCTGGATGCAGGATCCGGCGTTTGTGCGTGAATACGACAGCCTGGCGGAAGAGTTTGCGCTGTTCGATGAATTGCTGCGCGCCCGCAAGGAAGCCGGCCTGACCCAAGCTGAGGTGGCCGAGCGCATGGCAACGCAGCCCTCGGTGGTCGCACGTTTGGAAGCTGGCGGCGGCCGCCGGAAGCACTCACCTTCGCTGGCGACGTTGCAGAAATATGCGGAAGCCGTCGGCTGTCGGCTTGAAATCAAGATGGTACGGGTTCCATCACAGCAGGGCATGTCTACGGGTACCCAACCACGAGCCTAACCCACACCCGTGCGTCATGCAGCAGGTCATCACCACGGTTCGCCGTCATGGGCGGCGTTCATCGTTTTGCGGGGTCTGGCGCTTGGGTTTTGCCTGGCATTGCTTCCACCTGACGGCCCCGCCGCGCGAGTAGGTGGACGCGAATGTCACGGAGGCGGGGCCGCAGGTGACGCGAGCCGTTAGGCCGCACAAAGGCATGCCACACTTCCATCATTCAAACCACCGGAGGAACTTGTATGACGACTGACGCGAATGACATGATCGAGGTGATCCAACGGATGTACGCGGCCATCGGAGAAAACGACCGAGTACGCCTCAATGAAATCCTGTGCGAGGACTTCCATGTGTTCGAGAATGGCGTTCACATGACCGGTCATGAGTTGCTGGACCTGATGGGCAAGTCCTACGCGGCGGGCAGGCGATACTGCTGGTCTGTAGCCTCGCCACAAGTTGAAACTCAAGGCGACCTCGGAGCCGTCGTATACCTGAACGTTGGCTCCGTGACAGAAGCACCTGATGCTGAACCGGTGCCAGTGTCATGGCTGGAGACGGTGCTGCTCAGGCGCCAAAGTGGCAGTTGGCGTGTGGCCTTTCTCCATTCAACGCGGACCAAGACGGTATAGAGGGCGGCCTAACAGCTGCTTACTCAGAAACGGTCCTCGAAGCGGGGGTGAAAAGAGGCGATGGAACGGTCGAGACAGGCGTTGGGACTGCCGAGAGAGGGGCTGAAAAGGCCGGGTGACGGGGTCGGGCAGTAAGAAAAGGGCACCATGCGGCCACCAGAGGCGTTTTGTGGACGCGCAGAGACAAGCCCTTCGCTTGAACGGCTCGCTGGCTTGTCTGATCTCACCGAGGTTTGAACTCGGTGCAGTCCCGGCTTGCAACAGGCTCAGGTTGCGACAGGCTCGGGCATGAGGGCAAAGCCGAGTTTGGCGGCTTTGCGTTGCAGGTTCTTGACTTCACGCGC
>DAISHS010000534.1:0-2547 GCA_036822415.1 Chloroflexota bacterium | reverse complement strand
GGCGCCTCTGTCTCCCAGCGGCGCAGCGCGGCCTCCCCGTCGAAGGCGCGCAGAACCTCGAAACCGGCGCGGCGCAGGGCAAACGCGATGAGGTCAGCAAGCACGCGGTCATCATCAACGACGAGCGCCTTCATCCGTTTGGCCTCACCACTGGGATGCTGATCCAAAAGGTGGCGCCGTGGGCCTCGTTTTCGACGCCGACCTGACCGCCTTGCGCTTCGATGATTGCTTTGACCAGCGAAAGGCCCAGGCCAACGCCGTACTGCGCCTGGTCGGTCTCGCTATTGCTGCGTTGAAAGCGGCGAAAAACGTCCTGCACCTGGTCGGCCGGAATGCCCGGTCCTTCATCGCTGACGCTGATGCGCGCCTGCTCGCCCACTTCTTGCACGCGGATGGTGATGGTACTGGCATCCGGGCTATATTTGCTGGCGTTGGAGAGCAAATTGACCAGGGCCTGCACGGAACGTTTGGCGTCGGCGCGCACGGTCAACGGCTCGGCGGCGGGGAGGACAGCCAGGCGCTGATGACGTTTTTCCAGCAACGGCTGCATCCACTGGACGGCCTCGGCCAGGATAGCGGCCACGGGGGCGGCGCGTGGGTAGACTCGGAAGCGCCCCGCCTCGATGCTGGCGCCCTCCAGGAGGTTGTCCACCAGGGCCTGCAAGGCCAGGCTGCCCAGGTGCAAGGAGTTGAGCAATTCCTGCAGCTCGGTCGCGCTCAAATCAGGCGCCTGTTCGCGCAACAGTTCGATGGACGCGGTCAAGGCCGCGAGTGGGGTGCGAAATTCATGGGCGATGTTCGCCAGGAAATGGCCGAGCAGGCGATGCATCGCCTCTTCATCGCTGATGTCGCGAAAAACCAGCGCCACGCGGGCGACGCCCGATTGCGGCGGCGCCAGCCGCGCGCCGGTCACGCTGAGCGTCGCCAGGCGGTCTTGGGCCAGGTGCACGTTCAGCTTGACGCGCTGGCCGGGCGCCGGAATCGCGCGCGTGAAGGGGGTGCTGCTTTCCGCCAGGCGGAAAATGTCGTCACAGGCCTGGCCTTCCACATCGACGCGCGACCAGCCGCTGATGCGCTCCGCGCCAGGGCTGAAGAAGATGATGCGCCCGCGTGCATCCAGGGTGACGATGCCCTCGACAAGCGCTTCCAGCAGGTTGTCGCGCCAGGCTTTCTCCTGGCGCAGATCGGTCAAGGTTCGCTGCAACTCACGGCCAGACATTTCCAACGCCTGCGCCACCTGCGCGACTTCGCGCACGCGCACCTCCGCGGCCAGAGATTGATCGAGGGTGCCCTGACTCAAAGCCGCGGCCGCATCGGCCAGGCGCACCAACGGCCGGCTGATGCGCTGGGCCACGATCGCGCCAAGCAGCGAACCAATCAGCGCCACGGCCAGCAGGCCGCCGATCAGCGTGCGCGCCAGGCGGGCCTGCGTTGTGACCATCTCTGTCACGTCCAGCGCCACTTCGGCTGTCAGACCGCTGCTTGCCGAGGTCAGCAGCGGCAGGCGCTCAGCGTAGAAATGGCGGTTAGCCCAGTCAAAGGTCAGGCGCGGCGCGGCCGCGGTGTTCGGCGCGCCGCGGCGGATGATAGCGGCCCAGGCGGCGGCGTCGCCAGGCAGGGTGCTGACCAGCGGCTGATCCAGCGCCAACAGGGTGTGCTGCAAGCCGGTCTGGTCACGGAGCTGAGCCACGAAGTTCGTGGACAAACGCAGGCCGACCACCACCTGGGGCGGCGGCGTCACGTTCAACCCCTCGACCGGCTGCGCGTCCAACAGCCAGAGCGTCTGCTCGCCAGCCAGCGGTAACGCCAGCCAGCCAGCCAACGGCGCCTGGCAAACCTCTGGCGGCAGCGGATCGCCAACCTGGGTCAGAAGGCTGCCATCTGCATTGCACACCAGCAGAGCGTCGAGGTCGGCGCCGGTCTGCAGGATGCGCAGATAATCGGTCAGCGCGCCGCGGTCGGTGGAAGCTAACAGACTGCGCAACGTGGGGCGCTGGGCGGTCAGCAGCGCGAGGTTGTGGGTTTCGGCCTGGCGGGCGGCGTAGAGGGCCTGGGTGGCCTGGCGCCCCTGCGTCACCTGCGTCCAGGCCTGGCGTTCCAGCTGGCCCCGAATCAGCCACAGGGCCGGGAGTCCCACGCTGACGTTGATGAGCAGCGCCAGCCCAACGAAACTGAGAATCAACTGGACGGGCAGGCGGTCGCGAAAGGCAAGTAAACGTTGCATACGATGATCCTTCGAGGTGAATTATATCATCCCGCTTTCGATCCTGTCCAAAGGAAACAGGCGCAGCGCAGCCAACTTCCTGAAGCGTTGGCCGCGCGGGGCGACCGCCGCAGTGTGGTATAATCACAGCCCGCATGACGAGAGCTGCGAGGGAAAAAGGGCCGGGAGAGGCGAGAGGAGAGGCAATGAACCAGACGAACGAGACGTTGACGGCGATTGCAGGGCTGCGCGTGGGCCATGCGCACGACACGGAGGCGTTGACCGGCTGCACCGTGATTCTATGTGAAGCGGGCGCGGTCGGCGGGGTGGATCAGCGCGGGGGC
>DAISHS010000533.1:0-2569 GCA_036822415.1 Chloroflexota bacterium | reverse complement strand
GTGTTCAAATCGGGCCGTATCATCGCCACCGTTTACAAACCGGGCGCCGAGGTGCACCATCAACGCTTCGGCCGCGGCACCGTCATTGCCACGCAGCCTGACGGCAATGACATGGCGATCACCATCTCCTTCGTCGCCGCCGGTGAACGCAAATTCCTGGTCAGCCTGGTGCAAGACAAGCTGACCTTGATGTAATTCCCCAGACAGCAGCAGAGCAGGGCTTGAGCGAACGTCCTCGGTTGCCGCGCAGTTCATGTGCTCACCGAGGACGTTACGCGTCACGGCGCCGCGCCCTCAGGGAATAGGCGCCAGGGGAATGGGGGTAAAAATCAAGATGAAGATGAGAATAGCCAGCGCGCCCAGCCAGCGCCGTGCAGGGTCGAGCTGAGTGATCTCGTTCAGCGGCGCCGGGTGTTCCAGGCCAGTGACAAAGAAGATCAACGCCGCCCAGATATACCAGCCACTCCAGGCCACCGCGCCCAGCACCAACAAGACGCCCAACACGCCGTAGCCAATCCAGCGCGAGGTGATGCCCAGGGCATAGAGGATATGCCCGCCGTCCAGCTGACCAACCGGCAGCAGGTTGAAAGCCGTCACCAGCAGGCCAAACCAGGCCGCAAACGCCATCGAGCTGAGATTGACATCCACGCCGTTGCCAGGCAACCATTGTCCGTGGATTAGCAGCTTGAGCAAGGCGTAAAGCAGCGAATTGCCCTCTTGCACGCCCGCGCCGCCGCTTATGATCGCCTTGACGGGCGAAGTCATCAAGCCGATGACCAGCAGGGGCAGCGCGACGGCCAGTCCCGCCAGCGGCCCGGCCACCGCCACATCGAACAAAGCCCGCCGATTCTCCACCGGCGATTTCATCTTGATGAACGCGCCGAACGTGCCCAGGCCAAACGGCACCGGGATGAAATAGGGCAGGGTGACATCCACTTTGTGCCAGCGCGCCATCACGTAGTGCCCCATTTCGTGGGCGCCGAGGATGGCAAGCAAGGTGAAGGAGAAGGGAACCCCACGCAGCCAATCGGCCAGCGAGCGCGGCAGGCCGTTGATCTCACTGCTGGCGCCGATGAAGAGCGTCGTCAGCAGCGTCAACAGGAAAAGGGCCGCGTTGATCCATGCCCGCGACGGTGTGGCTACGATCACACCGGGCATGGCCAACGCCACATCTTCGTCACCGACGCGCTGCAAAAGCAGCGTGTAACCGTGCCGCCGAAAACGTGCGCTGAGCAGCGGAAAAGCCTTCTCGGCCGTATCGAGCAGCCGGCCGCCAAAGCGAATCGGCTGCTCTGGGCTGACCGGATAGGTCATCTGCCCAATGACAAATTGGTCTTGTAGTTCGTTACGCAAAGCCCAGGCGGCTGTCTCGACGCTGCTTGCAAGCGCAGGCTCCGCAGAGACAACCAGGGGCGAAGATGCCGAAGCTGTCATGAACACCCGTGGCGTATGGCATGAATTAGAGGCTCCGATCTGCACCAGAGCTTCCAGCCCGATCGCCAGGTGGATTGTGGCACAAGTGGGAGGATTTTTCGGGAATCGCTGGTACAATGCACCCCTTCGACATGGTCAGCTTTGACTGGCCGCTGGCTATCACGGGCGATTTTGCCCGCCTCCGCGAGGCGCAGGGCAGCCGCTCAACGCGGCAAGTCGGTTTCGGGCAGGGCGGCGGAGCCAGGGCAGGCATCCCCCCAATGAACGCTCGTCTCCTGCACATCCAGAACGTCATTCGCGCCATCGAAATTGTTGTCCAGGCTCACGTCATAGCCGTCGTCCGGCCAGGTATTGCCCCACGCATCGGCCGCCCGCTGCACATCGAGCACATCTACCACCTGACTCTGATCAAAATCCCAGGGCAAAAGGCAGCCGTGATTGGTCAGGACATTGACAACGCCAAATTCAAGGTAATAGAGGCGGCCATCGGGGCCAAGGCTCAGGTCCGTCGGGCAATCCACGCCATCCACCGGGATGGCGCTGTCCGCGGTGAGGGAATTGAAGCTGCCCGTGGCAAAAGGCGCGTGGTACATCGTGTAATCACGATTGCCGCACCAGACAAGGTGATGGCGCCAGGCCGGAATGGTCGTGCTGTTGAACAAGAGAATGCCGACAATGCCAATCGGCGTCGGAAAGGTATAGATCGGCTCTTCATAGGGTCGGGGTAGGGTCACACAGTCATAATAACTGGTGGCGCTGCGCGGCCAGCCATAGTTCGATCCGCCCAACATCCAGTTGATCTCATCGTTGCAGCCGGGGCCATTTTCGGTGGCAAACACAAAATTGGTCACGCTGTCGAACGTGAAATCCCAGCTGTTGCGCAGACCGCACGCCCACACGCGCGGGTCAACGACCCGACCGGGCTGTGCGACATAGCAGATTGGGTTGTTTGCCGGGCGGGCGGCATTGGGTTCGGCCAGGAACGGCGGGTTCACATCCAGGCGCAGCATTTTACCCTTGGGTGTGGCCAGGTTCTGGCTGTTGCCGCCATCGCAGCCGTAGTCGCCAATGGTGACATACAAAAAGCCGTCCGGGCCAAAGTGCAGATTGCCGCCGTGATGCCAGCCGCAGTTCA
>DAISHS010000532.1:0-2571 GCA_036822415.1 Chloroflexota bacterium | reverse complement strand
GCTGCCCGACCTGACCCAGGGGCTGCCCGATTTACAAGACATTGCCGGACATCTGCTTGCCTACGCGGGCCTGGCTTTTTGGCTGCTGCAGGCCTTGCAGCGTACACCCGGCGTGCGTCGTCCCTGGCTGTGGGCTTTCGTGCTGGCTGTGCTCTACGGCCTGTCGGACGAATTCCATCAGTCCTTCGTGCCCAACCGCCACCCCGACCTGTTCGATGTAGCCACGGACATGGTGGGCGCGGCGCTGGCGCTGTGGCTTTGGCGCTTGCGTGCACGACGGAGCCAGGAAGTTCAACGATGAGCCGTCTGGGGCCGGCTGGGATTGCTGGACAAATCAATCTGCCACCAGTATAATCAGTATGCGATGAATCCGCCGGGCTGACGTGCGTTTCGACTTCGCGACCCCGAACTCTGAGATGCATCTGTAAAGCTGGACATGACCTGTCAGGGCATGAAGATGCAGCAACGCACAGGGAGCGAAGGTTGAGTAGCCGCTTGAGATTGCGACGCGGCCAGCACAGCGCATCTCTATTTTGGCCTAGATTGTCCGGGACACTCAACGCATCAAGCCCGCCGTGATGCAAGACCTGCTCTGCGGGCGGGTGTCGGCGGCGGGGTTGTCTGAAAGAGAGCAGCCCAAAGGAATAAATCATGTTTACACTGATTGAAGCGCTAAATTACCGCTGTCTACGCTACGTGCGCCAGCCGCTCGGAAATTTCCGTGTGCTGGTCGGCCCCAATGCCAGCGGCAAGACCACATTTCTGGATGTGGTGGGCTTTCTCGGCCGGTTCGTCGCCGACGGCCTGGAAGATGCCGTCGGCGAACGCAGCCGTACCTTCCACGATCTGCTCTGGCGGCATGAGGGCGACGGCTTTGAACTGGCCATCGAAGCGCGCCTACCCGAGGCGATCCGCCAGAAGCTCGGCCGCCCCGAACACGACGTGATTCGCTACGAGGTGGCGCTGGCCATCAATCCGTCCACCGACGAGATCGAAATCGCGGCCGAAAGCGGCATCCTCAAGACCTCCAACGGCAACGGCGCCGCGCTGCCGTCACAGCATCGCCTCCACTTTCCTGATGTGATCGAGCGACCGAATACGATCATCTCTGGGCGCGGCGGCAAGGTCGCCCAACTGGTTTTCAAGAAATCACCGGGCGGCAACGATAACTATTACTCGGAAGTCTACGAAAGTTCTGGCAAAGGTTGGGTGCCTGCCTTCCGCCTGGGACCGCGCAAGTCCACCCTGGCCAACCTGCCCGAAGACGAGACGCGCTTCCCAGCCTCCACCTGGCTCAAGGGGCTGCTCATGGACGGCGTCCGCCAGTATGTGCTCAACAGCCGCCTGATGCGCAACCCCAGCCCACCCCACCTGCAACGTGAGCTGCGACCGGATGGCTCTAACCTGCCCTGGGTGGTGGCCGACCTGGAGCGGCGCACACCTGAGCGGCATCGAGCCTGGATCGAGCATCTGCGCTCCGCCCTGCCGGACCTTGCCAATGTGACCACTGTCGAGCGTGCGGAAGACAGGCATCGCTACATCGTCCTCGAATACGACGGGGGACTGCGCGTGCCTTCGTGGCTGGCGTCGGATGGCACGTTGCGTCTGCTGGCGCTGACCATTCCGGCCTACATTGCGGGGTTCAGCGGCGTCCTGCTGATCGAGGAGCCGGAGAACGGCATCCACCCGCGCGCCGTCGAAACCATGTTCCAATCGCTCTCCTCCGTGTACGATGCACAGATTCTGCTTGCTACACACTCGCCCGTGATCTTGAGCGTCACCGATGTGCACGACGTGCTCTGTTTTGCACGAAACCAGGATGGCGCCACCGACATCGTGAGTGGTGACCAACACCCTTCTCTGCACGACTGGCAAGGAGAAACGAATCTTGGCACATTATTTGCGTCAGGAGTGCTGGGATGAGAACACCAGGCATAAAGCCAGTTCGGCCAAAAGAGGCAATGGAGGACGCTCTACGAAGTGTCCGATTGCCGCGCTCCTCCGCCCTCTATCGCCAGTTAGCGCAACAAGTCAGCCTGTCACGTTGCACCGATGAGTCATTTCTGAAACTCAGGAAAATCCTTCAAACGTGGTTTTCTGCTTGATGACGAGTCCATGCTGTTGCCTACTCTGCTCAACGCTGCGCCAAACCCTTGCTGGCAACAGGTTGAGTGCGGGCATACCGGGCTGGCGCCAGGAACCTAACCCCGTGGGCCTCAGCGAACTCAAAGCGCAAGTTGCCCTGGGCAGAAGTCTGGAGGATAAGTGTTCATCATGAAAATCTAACTTGCCATATTAGATTTTCATGGTATCATATGCGCATGATTCCACGACCGCAGCTCACCCAACAAATCACGACCGCTCTGGCGCGCAGTCGCGTGGTTGCGCTCCTTGGCCCACGTCAGTGTGGGAAGACAACGTTGGCGCGCCAATTTGTCGCCTTCGATTCGGCCAACTACTTCGATCTCGAAGACCCCGCCAGTCTAGGCCGGCTTGATCAGCCCATGACATCACTCCAGGATTTGCGTGGACTGGTCGTCATTGATGAGATTCAACGCCGGCCCGATCTCT
>DAISHS010000531.1:0-2574 GCA_036822415.1 Chloroflexota bacterium | reverse complement strand
CCGCGCCGGGCTTGATTTCTGGCCGCAGCTCGCTCCTGCTGTATGCCCTGCACCGCCTACCGCTGCTGGGGCCGCTCTGCAAACGCCTCTTCATGCCGCCTGACTCACACGAAGCCATGAACCTGGATCACCCTGGCCGCGGGCCTCTCTTCCCCTTCGCCCTGGCGGCGGCCACCGCGCACACGCGTCTGGAATTGACGCAGACCGTGGCCGCCTTGCGGGAAGCCGGCGGAGAGGCGGCCGTGGTTTTTTTCACCCCAGGATTGTAGCTGGTTGGGGCGCTATTTAACGGCGACGAGGCCAAAGGCTTGCGGGCGCTCGCTGATGCGGAGAAAGCCGGCCTCTTGCAGGCGCCGGACGACCCCGCGCGTCACACGGCTGCCCGATTGACTGTCCAGATCGCCGATGTAATGGAACAAACGCCCGCGGCGCTTGAGCACACGGTACAGCGCCTGGTAAAAAATCCCTGAGTACAGATCGCCGGCCAGGCTTAAGGTCGGCGGGTCATGGATGATGCAATCGAAGGTCTCGCTCGGAAGATCGGGCACGAGCTCGGCGCTATCGCCTATGAGCTGCGTGATGCGCGTGCGGTCGAACAGCGCCTGTGACCAGGGGTTGGCGGCCGCCATCTCTTGCGCGGTCGGATCAAGCTCGATGGTCAGGACCTGGCTGGCCGTGCGCGCGGCCGCGATCGCGGTATAGCCCAGGCCCGTGGTGGTGTCAAGCACCGCGCCGCTGATCGGCGCCAGCGCTTTGATCTTGGCCAGGGTGTCCAGGTGCGGATTGGTGCCCTTGATGCGGTGCATGGGAATGCCCGACACCAGCATCGTCGGCGCGGCGGCCGTGGGGTAGAGGCTGTAAACGCGGTTGGTCAATTCGGAAAAGCCGCGAATAGGCCGCACACGCTCCGCTTGCACGGTGAAACAGGCCGACTCCGACTCGGCGATGGTCGCAAGCGCATCCCAGCCCACCGACTCGCCCCCGGCAAAAGTCACGCCCGCGGCGTCCAATGTCACCGGCGCGCGGGTCAGGTTGAGATCAGACGAGCTGAGGAGATGGCTCTGACCCGTTTGCCGGGCAGCCAGCAGCGGCGTAGCCTGGAAATGCGAAAGAACGATTGGCAACATGCGTTTTTCCTTCAACCTGTCGTTGCGCCGATCAAGATGACCACGACATCGTTGACATTGGTGCCTGTCGGCCCGGTGATGACCAGGTCCTCCAGGGCGGCAAAAAAAGGGTAGGCGTCGTTGTGGGCCAGCGCGGCGAGCGGATCAAGCCCCAGGGCCTGGGCGCGGGACAGGGTGGCGCCGTCCACCCAGGCGCCGGCGGCGTCGGTAGGGCCATCAATGCCATCGGTGCCAAAGCTGAGCAGACCAATGGGCAGCCCGGCCAACGCCGGCGCCGCAGCCAGGGCAAGTTCCTGGCTGCGCCCACCGCGGCCGGCGCCGCGCACCGTCACCGTCGTCTCACCGCCGGCCAGGAGGCACGCGGGCCGGCGCTGCGGCCGCTCATACCTGACCACTTCGCCGGCCATGGCCGCCAGCACGCGCCCCACCTCGCGCGCTTCGCCTTCCAAACGCGTGGAAAGAATCAGCGGCGCAAAGCCGTGAGCTGCAGCCGCCAGCGCCGCAGCCTCCACCGCCAGACGGTTGGAGCCGACGACGACGTGTTGCACGGGCAGCGCACGCGCGGCTTCCGGTTTGAGCGTTTCCGGCAGGTCGCCGCGCCGGCCGGCCTGCAAGCGTTGGCGCACCGCCGGCGGCATCTGCGCCAGCGTCTGCGTGCGCTCGCTGACTGCCCAGGCGTCAGCAAACGTCGTGGGGTCGGGCGCGGTGGGGCCGGAGGCGATGACATCCAGCGGGTCGCCCGGGACGTCGGAGAGGATCAGGCTGATCAGCGGCGCCGCATTGGCAGCTTGCGCCAATCCCCCACCTTTGACCAGGTCAAGGTGTTTGCGCACGGCGTTGAGTTCATGAATGGTAGCGCCGCTGCGCAGCAGCCATTGGGTGGCGACCTGCAGATCGTGCAGGCTCAGGCCGGGCGCGGGAAGCGTCAGCAGCGCGGAGCCGCCGCCGCTCATAAGGCAAAAAACCAGGTCGGCGGGCGTGGCCTGGCGCAGCAGCGCCACGGCGGCCTGGCCCGCCAAGACGCTGTCCGCCGTGGGCAGCGGATGCCCGGCGCCGATGAAGCGCAAGGGGACTCCTGCTGGACGCCAGGCATGCGCCGCGCTCAGCAGGGCGTCCGGCAGCACGATCAGGCCGCTGACCAGTTTTCCCCCCCACGGCCCCAGGCAAGTCAGCAGCGCCGCTGTCATGCGCAAGCTGGCCTTGCCGACGCTGAGCAGAAAGAGCCGCGCCGCGGCGTCGAGGTCATAGCGCCGCTCGCCAACGGTCAGGATCGGCCCGTCACGCTGCAGATGCTGCGCCACGGCGTGGGCAGGATCGGCGGCCAGCAGCGCAGCCTCCTGCAGCTGCGCGGCCAGGGCGCGGCCCGCTTCCCAGCGGCTTAGCATGGAACGATCACGGGAAGCTGGCCCGCGCCGGTAGGTTTTGCCTTTGCCGTTGGAAGCTGCCC
>DAISHS010000530.1:0-2578 GCA_036822415.1 Chloroflexota bacterium | reverse complement strand
CACGACGGGAGATCACCTGCACCCAATCGCCCTCGTGAATGGCGAAAGGCAGGGCGTCTTCGGGGTTGATCTCCACAAAGCCTTCGGGAGACTGCGCGTTGAGGCCCTTGCTGCGGCGCGTCATGCTGCCGGTGTGATAGTGCCACAGCTCGCGGCCGGTCGTCAGGGTCAGCGGGAACTCGGCGTCGGGCAGTTCGGCTGGCGGGACATGCTCAACCCCGCTGAAGCGCCCCAGTCCACGGGTGAACTTGCCCACATGCAGGATGGGAGTGCCGGCATGATTGTCATTGGGGCAAGGCCATTGCAGACCGGCCTTCTGCAGACGCCAATGGTGGATGCCGCCGTAGCTGGGGGTAAGGGCTGCAATCTCATCCATGATGTCTGCCGGCGAGAGGTATTCCCAGCCCGCGTGTGAGCCTTCGGGGCGCCCATCGTTAGCGCCGCTGGGGCGCAGAGCCAACATTCGCTGCGCCAACGCCATGATCACTTCCCAATCGGCCAGCGCCTGGCCGGGCGTCGGAATGGCCCGGCGTATCAGCTGCACGCGCCGCTCAGTGTTGGTGAAGGTGCCGTCCTTCTCCACAAAACTCGCCACCGGCAGAACGACATCGGCCAGCGCGGCCGTTTCGCTCAAGAAGATGTCCTGCACCACCAGGAAATCGAGCGCGGTCAGGCAGCGGCGCACATGATTGCTGTCAGGGTCGGTCAGGACGGGGTTCTCGCCCATGCAGTAAATCGCGCGCACCTGGCGGTGTTCGGCGCCGTTCATCATCTCCATCACGGTCAGCCCTGGCTTGGGCGACAGCGCGGCCCCCCAGGCGGCCTCGAACTTCTTGCGTACATCTTCCACCGCCACCTGCTGGTAGCCGGAGTAGACGTTGGGCAGGCCGCCCATGTCACAGGCGCCCTGGACGTTGTTTTGCCCGCGCAGCGGGTTGACGCCGCCGCCAGGCACACCCATGTTGCCCAGCAGCATTTGCAGGTTGGCGCACGACATCACGTTGTGTGTGCCGGTGCGGTGCTGGGTAATACCCATCGCGTAGAGGAGCGAACCGGGCTTGTTTTCGGCCAGGATGTGCGCAGCCTTGACAATGTCAGCCGCCGGCACGCCGGTAATCTCACTGGCAACCTGCGGCGGGTACTTCATGACAACCGCCTTCAGGTCCTCGAAGTTTTCTGTGCGCTGCGCCACGAAGTCTTTGTCATACAACTCTTCGCTAATCAGCACATGCATGATGCCGTTGAGCAGGGCAATGTCAGTGCCCGGCCGCTGGCGTAAGTGCAGCACAGCAAAGTCGGTCAGCGGGATGCTGCGCGGATCCGCAACGATGAGCTTGGCCCCACGCTGCTTGACCGCCTGGCGCAGGCGCATCCCAATCACCGGGTGCTGTTCGGTCGTGTTGGAGCCAATGACGAAGTAAGCCTTCGCCTGGGTCGTGACGTCCTCGATGGAGTTCGTCATGGCGCCTGACCCGAATGAAGTGGCCAGACCGGCCACCGTGGCGCTGTGTCAGAGACGGGCGCAGTGGTCAACGTTGTTGGTGCCGATGACCTGCCGCGCCATTTTTTGCAGTAAGTAGTTCTCTTCGTTCGTCGCTTTGGCCGAAGCCAGCACTGCGATGCTGTCCGGCCCGCTTTCCTGGCGAATCTGATGCAGCCGGCTTGCCACCAGATCGAGCGCCTCGTCCCAGGTGGCCGGCTCCAGCTGCCCATTGCGCCGGATGAGTGGGGTGGTCAGGCGCTGCGGATGATTGACGTAGTCGAAGCCGAACTGGCCCTTGACGCACGTCCAGCCCTTGTTGACCGGCCCATCCCACGATGGCGTCACCTTGACGACCTTGCCGTTCTTGACATTCACCTCGAACTGGCAGCCAACGCCGCAGTAGGAACAGGTGGTGACTGTCTTTTCAAACTCCCAGGAGCGTCCCTGGCCGATGGCCTCTTTGGGCATCAGGGCGGCCGTGGGGCAGACCGAAACGCAGCTGCCGCAGAATTCGCAGGGGCTGTCCTGCATGCCCTGGTCAGCGCCAAAGGCAATGTGGGCGTCGAAGCCGCGGTAGACCACGCTGATCGCCTCGACGCCGTTGATGACGTTGCAGGCGCGTACGCAGCGCCGGCAAAGGATGCACTTGTTGCGATCCACCTGGATGAAGGGATTGGAGCGGTCAATCGCATAGTCATGTTGACGGCCGTCGAAGGTGCTCGCCTTCACGCTATACCGGTAAGCCAGGTCCTGCAACAAACAATCGCCGGCCGCATCGCAGGTCATGCAATCGAGCGGATGATCGGACAAAAGCAGATTGAGGGCAAAGCGCCGGGCCTCGACGACGGGCGGGGTTTCCGTATGGATCACCATGCCGGGCGCGGCCGGGAAGGTGCAGGCTGGCTGCAGACTGCGCTGTCCTTCCACCTGCACCATGCACAAACGGCATGCGCCCTCCGGGGGCAGGGCCGGATGGTGGCACAGTACAGGGATGTCAATCCCTGCACTGTGCGCCGCGTCAAGGACAGAGATGCCCTGCGGCACTCGCACTTCGCGGCCATCAATCGTCAGCGTAATCGTTGCCATGGAACCTCC
>DAISHS010000529.1:0-2581 GCA_036822415.1 Chloroflexota bacterium | reverse complement strand
AATCGCCTCCACCACCTTGATCGCCTTCTCCCACGGCGCCAGCAGCGCACTGAACTGCTGTGCCGCCTCACCCGCGCGTTTCAGCTCATCCGTGCCCAACGCCCCGGCCATCTCCCCCAACAGCCGGCCCAATAGCCCTACCTGCTCAGCCAGCCGATTTGCCATTGGCATAATTTCTCGAGGCGTGTAATCGCCAATCGCTTCCACCGCTTTCACCATCGCGGCCCACGGCAGCACAATCCCGCTCACCAACGCACCCGCCTCGCTCGCCCTGCGTAGAGCTTCAGGCCCCAGCGTCTCCATCACCTGCGCCAGTCCGGTCGCCATCTCCTGTACCTGGCCCACCAACCACGTCACCGCCGGCGTCCCTTCCGTACTGGCCCCTCCCGGCGTCATCGCGCCGAGCGCCTCCACCACCTTGATCGCCTGCTCCCACGGCGCCAGGATCGCCCCCAACGCCGCAGCCACCGCACCCGCCACCGCCAGCAGCTTCCCGTCGCCCAACAGATCGCCCAGCTCGAAGAGCGCCTCCGCCAGCATCTCCACAACATCGAGCAGCCCCTGCACCGTCTCTTGCCACACCGTTCCTGCATCCGCGCCCAGCCCAGACTGGCTCAACCCCGCCTGAAAGGCTGTCAACGCCTCCACCACGTCGAGCATGGTAGCCCAGGGCGCCAACAGCTTCCCGATCAACTCAGCCGCATCGGCCGCCTTCACCAGGGTGTCCTCCCCCACGCGCGCCACCGCCTGGGCCAGCGCCTCGGCCATGTCTACCACCGCCCCGACCAGCGCCTGCACTTTCCCCTGCACCGCCGGCACCGGGCCGAGCTCCAACTCTCGCATCACCGCCAGCGCGCTCAGCAACGGATCGAACACCGCCCCAATACTGTCGAAAAGCACCCCCAGGTCAGCCGCAATCCGTTTCGCGCGTTCTCGCAGGTCGGCCGGCAGTGTCGTCGCCATCTGCGCCAACACATTCACGATCTCAACCACCGCCGCCCCCACCGCCTGCACCTTGGCCGTGACCCCATCCAGCGCCTTCAACTCCACCAGAGCCTGCACCGTACTCAGCATGGACCCCAACGCCGAGATAATCTCACTCAGGTCGTCCGTAATCGTCAGCGCCTTCTCCAACCCCCAGCGGTTCGGGCCTGCGCCATAAAAATCGCCCAACTGACGGAAAAAGTCCACAATCACCTTCACGTGGTCCGCCAGCATCGCCAGCTTCTCGCGCAGCTGCGCCACCGGCGCCGCCTTATTCAGCGCATCCAGAACGCCCACAATCTGCACCAGCGCGCCCACAATACCTTGCGCCAGCTCCCCCATCTGCTCCTGGGCTTCCTTGCTCAACGAACCGACGCCGGCCAACAACCCCAACACAATCTGCCGGCCGATCTCATAGAACATCCGGGACGGCGAATGAATCCCCAGAAAATCCAACACAGGCCCAGGCACCCACGTGCGCAACCAACCAATGAACTGATCCTTGAACCATTCCCCCATGTCCTGGATGCCCTGCCACAATCCTGAAATAATACTCTTACCGGCATCCACCAGCACCTGCGCAAAGTCCAGCGCCTTCTTCACATTCGTCTCGAAGAACGTCCGCACATTGCCGCTCAGCTCTCCCGCCTTGCTCGCAATGCCCTGCCATGTTCCCGAAATCAATTCCTGCCCGCCCTGCTTCAAGTATTCCAGCCAGGCCAACGCCTTCTTCACATTCGTCTCGAAAAAGCCCTTGACCCCTTCCAACACCGTCGCGGCCATCCCACTGATCCCGCCTAGCAGCCCATCCAGCAAACTCTTGCCAATGTCGGCAAACACCGTCGAAGGCGACGCAATCCCAAAAAATTCCTTCACCTTCCCAATGAAATTGCTAACCCATGTCCCCACGGCCTGGATTACATCCTGCCCCAGCGTCAAAATCGTATTGCCGAGCGCACTAAAGATATTCGAAATGTGTTCCCACAGGCTGCTTACCATCGTCTTCGCCGCTTCCCACGCGCCCGCAAAGTCCCCGTGGATCAGATTCGTGATGATCTCCACCACCCCGCTCACCAGGTCAGCCAGCCCATTGAAAATATTGGTCACGATCGTAATGGCATTGCCGATCAGATTTGGCAGACTGGCCATGACATTCCCGACAATCTCCAGCAGCAGATTGAACGCCCCCACCACCACGCCGGCCACGATGGCCGCCACCGGCTCCAACACGCCGGCGATGACCGCCGCCACCGGCTCCAGCGCGCTCAGCAAGTTCTGGAACGCCGTCCACAGCCCATCCAGCAGGGGCGTCAGGTCAGGCAACCCCGCCACCAACGCCTGGAACCCGGCCGCCAGCCGGTCGAATGTCGGCTGGAACGTGGCCGCCAGAAAATCCCCGATCTGGCGCAGCGGCTCCAGGTTCACCCCCAGCTCACCCAGCGCCCCGGCCAGCCCGCCCGTCTGAAACGCCGCCACCACCTCCCCAAACTTCGTCTTGATCGTATCAAACGTCGCCGCCAGGGCGTCCAGCGTCTGTTTCGGCACCCCCAGCTCACCCAGCGCCCCGGCCAGCCCGCCCGTCTGAAACGCCGCCACC
>DAISHS010000528.1:0-2583 GCA_036822415.1 Chloroflexota bacterium | reverse complement strand
TGAGCACGCCAGCCGTCACCGTGTTGCGAAAACCGCCCAGCGCACTGCCGATGGCCGCCACGCGACTGCCTGGCGCCAGCGCGCCTGAATCACCCAACGGCGCAACGGCCGGGGCTTTGCCGCTGACTTTCAGCACCGCCAGATCAAACTCCGGGGCTGTGCCCACCACTTCTGCGGAGACCCGGCTGCCATCGGCGTAAATGACCTCGAAGCGGCTGCCGCCCTCAACCACATGATTGTTTGTGACCAGGTAGCCATCCTCGCGGATGAAGACGCCCGATCCCGAAGAGCCGTCATTGTTGAGCACCGTCACCGTCGCTGGTGTGACGCGACTTACCGCTGCAACCAGCGGGTCTGCGCCGGTGGTCGTTGTCGCCGGCGCGACGGTGGGCAAGGTCCCGTTGGCTTGAGCCGGCGCAGCGTCAACCGCCAGGGCATTGACGCGCGACGCCTGGATCGGCGCCGCGGAGGTGGGCGTCAGCCAGGCATAGGTCAAGGCGCCGACGGCTGCGCCCGAGGCAAAAATCACCAGGACGGCTAGAAAAACGCCAATCACCACCAGGGTGCGCCGTCGCGCACGCGGCGGCAGAGCGATTTCATTCATGCGCTATGTATCTCCAATCTCGCTGTTTGTGATAATAACCTGTTCGATATTCATCCCCGGCGCCGACCTTGACGCCGCCGCCAATCCTGGCGCCACCCCCACCGGTGCGCCGCTCAGAACGGCTGCTTGACGTCAGGCCAACTGCCTGGCGCCGGGGACGATTTCCCAAAACACGAAGGGCAGCGTAGACAGGGTTGGCGGCGATTTTGTGCATCATCGCCCGGCGGTGGTTTTTGTCAACACGGTCAAGCTTATTCCCAGTAACATCTCATGCCCATGAAAACCACGGTAAATTGCCACGTCAACCAGGCTGGCGCTGTAGGCCCCTTCATGACGATCCCCATTGACAAGGCTGAGTATAGCAAAAGACTGTTAGCGCGTGATGCGTGCTTTGTTAAGATTTCGCAACTCAGGCGCTTTTTATGCAGAGGTCGTGCGCGCTTTTTGGCTAATGCACGCGATGTGGGTAGAATCGGCCCTATGGTCTCAACTTCATTGTCTGTCCTGACGCACGCCCAGCTTGACGCCGCAACCTGGGACGCTTTTGTGGCCACGCATGCGCACGGCCATTTGCTCCAAACCAGTCGTTGGGGCGAACTGAAGACGCGTGTCGGCTGGCAGGTCGAACGCGTGGCGCTGAGCGCCGACGGCGCGCTGGTGGCTGGCGCGCAGATTCTCTTTCGCCGCACGCCCTGGGGGCAGCCCTTTGCCTATGTGCCTAAAGGCCCGGTGGTTGATTGGGAACAGCCGTCCCTTTGCGCGGACTTGCTGCGCGCCGTCGAAGCGTGCGCGCGGCGGCGGCGCAGCTATCTCCTCAAACTGGAGCCAGACCTGCCGCACAGCCTGGCGCTGGCGCGGCGTCTGACCGGTTATGGTTTCACGCTTTCTGCGCAAACCGTGCAGCCGCGCAGCACCGTACACGTTGACCTGACCGTCAGTCAGGATCAAATCCTGGCGCGCATGAAACAGAAATGGCGCTACAACATTCGCCTGGCCGGCCGCAAAGGGGTGACTGTACGTCCTGGCACGGAGGCCGATCTGCCTGCTTTTCAGCGTTTGCTCACGCAAACGGGCGCGCGCGACGGCTTTGGCGTCCACAGCCCGGCTTACTACGCCGCGGCCTTTGATCTGTTCACCCCGCCTGGCCTGGCCACCTGGCTCCTGGCCGAATATCAAGGCGAGCTGCTGGCTGGCATCGTGGTTTTTGCCCTGGGGCAGACGGCCTGGTATCTATGGGGCGCGTCCGGCGACAGCCAGCGTCAGCTGATGCCCAACCATGCCCTGCAATGGGCGGCCATGCAATGGGCGCAGGCGCGGGGTTGCACGGTGTATGATCTATGGGGAATTCCGGACGAAGTCGGCGCCGGTCAGGTCAGCGAGGCTGCGGAAGCGGACGCCGGCGACGAAAGCGCGGCCCAGGGCGGTCTGTGGGGCGTCTGGCGCTTCAAACAGGGATTCGGCGGCCAGGTCGTGCGCTACGTCGGCGCCTGGGACAAGGTTCTTTCGCGCCCTGGCTTGTGGATGTATCGCCTGGCCGCGGCCGTCAAGCGCCAGCAAGCGCGCTGGGTTGACCGGGGCGCCGCTCGGAAGTCAGAGGCGCAGTGAGTTCATGCTTAGGTGAGGAACGGTTTGATGCGCGGCCAGGCATGGGCCAGAAAAAGCAGCGCGGCCAGGACGAGGAATGTGCCCCCAATTCCATTACACCAGGCGGCGGCCTGCGCTGACCATGCGCTGCGCAGCAGCGGCGCGGCCAGCAGGCACAGCAGCCCGCCATTCCAGCCGGCGTAGCTCAGGCGCGGCAGGGTATCATTGCCGCGATTGCGCCCCTCGATGACGCCCCAGCGCGGCAGAATCCAGTAGGCCATGCCCAGGGTGAATTGCAGGATCCAGCCAAACAGCACCAACGCCACATGCACGGGCAGCCAGGCCCAGACGCCGGGCAGGATGCCCAACCCTTTTTGGACCAGGATCAGGCCGCC
>DAISHS010000527.1:0-2588 GCA_036822415.1 Chloroflexota bacterium | reverse complement strand
TCGCCTGACCGCAGCGAGATTCAGCGCAATCTCGCCAGTTTCGCCGCGCTCAAGACCATGAGCCCTGGCGACCTGCAGAAGCTGGCCGAAAAGATCATCGTCTACACGTTCCATGCCGATGATCAGCTCATGGAAAAGCGCGGCGCGGGCGACTACCTCTATCTGGTGCAAAGCGGCCGCCTGCAAGAGACCGGCAAAGACTCGACCGGCGTTATCTGGTGGCAACGAACGCACGACACCGGCGCCGCCTTCAGCCGTCAGGCAAGCTACGGTGGCCTTTACGAAGAAACCGAAGTCATTGGGCTGGCGCCAGGTTGCCTGTATGCCATCGAACCCAGTGAACTGAACTGGATCATGACAAAGGTGCCGGATCTACGTCAGGCGCTGGTTCGAGAGCCAATCGCTGCTCGTTTGCGCGCCATGCCGCTGCTGGCTCCGCTCGACGATTCTCAGATCAGGCGTCTAGCTACCCTGGCGCGCGTGGATGAAGTGCCTGCCGGCGATGTAGTTTGCGAGACGGCGCAGACTGACGCTGAAGCCTGGTTCTGGTTCATTGACTGGGGTCAGGTCAACGTCACCTACACACAACCAATAATGGCAGACTCCCCACGCACGATCACCTCCGGAAACTTTCTGCATAACTCACCCCACGTCCTGGGACAAATTCCCCCTGTGAAAACAGCTACGGTTCTCTATCGCGCCAAACTCATCCGTTTACCATTCTACGAAATGACGCTCTTGGAGAAGACCGAGGCTATCGTCAATCGCCTGCAACCTCCACCCATCATCAAGGCTCTCCGGAGCATCGATCTGTTGCAGGAGTTGCAGGACGAGCAGATACAGCAGTTGGCCAGCATTACCGCCTGGGAACATTACCCGGCGCCACAGACTGTGTCGCAGCAGGGAGTACGCGATAACGCGCTGCGCATCCTGCACCGCGGCGCAGCGGTCGTGCGCGCCACCGATGACGAAGGCCGGGAGCGTCCACGTGATTTCATGGTCCCTGGTCGTTCTTATGGACAAAGCTCACTTTTTCGCCAGGAGCGGCACGAAACCACTGTGCGTGCGGTGCGTCCCGACAGCGCAGGGGGAACCGGTACGCTACTCACCAGCCCAATTGGCCAGGATGACCCCGCACACGCCGACGAGCCGGGCGCAACCTGGTTTCGCGTCCGTTATGAAGACCTGAGTTACCTGATCAAAAGCGATCCCGTCCTCTGGCAACGCACCAATCTACTGCAAAGAGTCGAGAAAGAACGAAAAGTACACCGCAAGTATCCCTGGCAAGAGGATGACGAGGTGGTCCGGCACGACAGTCACCGGCACCCCATCGTCTTGCTTAAAAATCTTCTCGCACCCGCCCTCATAGTGGTTGCTCTTTTTGTTCTTGACTATGGCCTGTGGCGATTGAGATGGGAAGTCCCTATCGGTGCGTTGATTATGTCGGGCCTGGTTGTGGTGGGATTAGTTGTCGCTTGGGTGGTCGTTGACTATCTGAACGACTATTTCGTCGTCACATCGCTGCGCGCGACGGCGCGCGAGCAGGTCTTTATGCTTTACGAAAAACGCACCGAGGCGCCCCTGGACCAGGTGCAGGACACCACACTGAACATCGGCTTCTTTGGCGGTCTGATTGGCTATGGCGACCTGCGCATCAAGACAGCCAACGCCGCGATTCAGATCAAGTTCGACCGCGTTAAGGATCCGGCAAAAATTCAAGGGATCATTTCCGAACACCGGCGGCGCCTGCTGGCCGAACGGTTCGCCGAGCAGCGCGAGAGTCTGCGCATCCAACTGTTGAAGGATCTGCATCTGAGCCTCCTCAGTCAGATGCCCGATTTCACACTGCCGCCTGGCCTCAAGCCGCCACAACGGCTGGCCTGGTGGCAAAGGCTTTTCGCATTGCTGGCACAAGTGGTGCGCATCATCTTTCTGCCTGTAGAATGGCTACTCCTGCGCCCCATCCGTTGGCTCACGCGCACCCTGTTTCGTCGTCGTCTCGCCTCGCGCAAGAGGGGGGAGGAATTTGCTGGCGGCAGACTTGGTTCCTGGGATGTGACGCCAGAAAGGACCGTGTGGCGCAAGCACTGGCTGATCCTGTTTGAACGGGTGTGGGAATCCTTCTTGACCTGGCTGATCGTCGTTGGCTTCGGCGTGATTGCTTTATACAAGGTCCTGCCCATCCCCCTGCTGGCGCCATTAGTCCTATTCGTGCCGGCCACAGCCTGGTTGTGGTGGCAGTATGAGGACTGGGCCAACGACCTTTACATTGTGACCAATGAAAAAGTGATTGACATCGAACGCAAACCGTTTGGCTTCAGCGAGCAGCGGCGTGAAGCCAGCTTGGATCGCATTCAGAACGTCGTTACCGAGGTTCCAACCTTCTGGTCCAACTTCCTGAACTACGGCAACGTGCTTATCAAAACCGCGGCCGCCGATGAAGGCTTCACGTTCGATCTGGTGGCCGATCCGCGGCGCGTCCAACGTGAAATCATGCGGCGCCTGTCCGTTTACCGAACCTCACGCCAACAGAGCGAAGCCAGCGCGCAGCGGGCGCAGCAGGCCTATTTCCTGGGCGTCTACCACGA
>DAISHS010000526.1:0-2599 GCA_036822415.1 Chloroflexota bacterium | reverse complement strand
ACATCGCCGAAGGTGCTGCGCAAGGCCACGACTTCAGCCGACGCGCTGCCGCCGCGGGCCGGGGTGAAGGTCTCATGCGACATGAAGACCATCTGCGGCGCCATGCTGCGCCGATCCACGCCAAAGCGGCGCTCGGCGGCGGTCACCAGGTTGTTCATGACCATCGCGATGTGATCTACATCGAGGCGGGTGCCGTGGAAGGCGCTGTTGTTGGTCTCGCTGCTCAGCAGCTCGACGATGCCGCGCATGCCGCGTTCGCGCACGGCGTCTTCACTTTCGACGACCAGGGCGCATGCGCCCATTCCCAGCAAGGTGCCATGGCGGCGGCGGTCGAAGGGCAGGGCCGCCTCTTCCACCTTGTCGTCGGTTGCAGCCGCGCCGGTCGCCAGGAAGCCGGCGCCCACCCATTCCATCAAGTTATCGCTGGTCACATCGTCCGCGCCCACCACGACCACACGGCGGCAGCGGCCGCTGCGGATCCAGTCCTCAGCGATGGAGACGCCCTGCGCGGTGCTGGCGCAGGCCGCGTTGACCTGGGTGTTGGGGCCGCGCGCGCCGATGTATTCGGCGAACTGGCTGTGGCCCATGGCCAGGATGCGGAAGATGAAGCGGCGATCGAAGACGTATGGCTCGCGATTCAGATCCTCGCGCACGGCGTTGATGCGGCGGTCCAGTTCCAGCAGCGCCTGGTTCTCTTTGATATGGCCGCGCAGTTCTTGCAGCATCTCCAGGTGGTGCAGGCGTTCCTGCCAGATGTAGTACTGCTTCATTTCGTTGGCGAAACGGTCGCCCCCGGGGAAGGCGCTGGCAAAGATGATGCCGGTTTCGTCGCGCAGACTCTCCGGCAGCATCCAGCGATCGGGCAGGAAGCGGCCGGTGCTGGTGCGCTTCCAGGTCTGCACCAGTGGAATGCCGGCCTCGCGCAAGGCGTCCAGGCCCGCGGCCATGGCCAGCTGCGTGGTGATGTCCAGCGCTTCCACCAGTTTTTCAGGCACGCCGTACTCGGCGCTCAGGTCGAAGCTGCCGGCGCGGCCGGCCAGTTTGATCACGTCGCCGGAGTCGGTAATCGTCTCGAAGCTGCCGCTGCCATCCGCGGCCTTGACCACACGGGTGACATGTTTCTCCGCCATCTGGCGGCGGTAGCGCTCTGGAATCAGATCCACAAACTGTTCCCCGCGCAGAATGCGCACGGCGTTGTCGGGATCCATGACCGCTTTGTTGGCGCCGGGCAGACCCAAGCCGGTGCCGCTGATGATGATCGAACCTTGTGGTGCGTCGTTGCGGTCGAAGGGCTTGGGCGCCGGCTGGGCCATGGTTTGCATCATTTGCGCAAACATCTGGCCCATCATCTGAAAGGCTTGCGCCGGAGGTACGGACGGCAGGTTGGGCATGGCAAAATCCTGTTCGGTTGGCATGGTAGTCGCAATTGACGCAGCCACCGCAGCAGGCTGGGGCGGCGGTGGGGCGGCGGGTGCAGGCGGCGGCGCGGCGACCGCTTGCGGCGCCTGGATTTCCCAGGCCGGCTGGCTGGCGGTCAGCCCATAGCCAGCCGCGTAGAGACCGCACAGCGCCTGGTTGAAGCTCGGCAGCTCGCCGGTCTTGGGGTGATTGGTGAAGAGCGAAACGACATCGGGCTTGCTGCCCAGGACATCGTCCACCAGGCCCTTGAGCGCCTTCTTGGCGCCGACTTCGACGAAGGTGCGCGCGCCGGCCGCGTAGAGCGTTTCCAGGCCCTTGATCCACTGCACCGGCGAGGCAATCTGTAACTCGAGCAAATCTTTGATGCCTTCGACATCATTGGGGTAAAACTCGCCGTAGACGTTGCCCACCAGCGGCAGGTGCGGCGGGGAGATGCGCAGGCGGTTGAGCACCTGGCGCAGCGGCTTGCTGGCCGGGGCCACGATGCGGGTGTGGAAAGCATGGCTGACCGGCAGGCGCACGGCCTGGTAGCCCATACCGTTGAAAATGCCAATGGCCTCTTCCACCGCCTTGCTCTCACCGCCAATCACCGACTGGCTGTAGCTGTTGATGTTGGCGGCGACGATGTAGCCCTTGATCTTGGGCAGCGTTTCGGCGATGACGTTGTACGGCGCCATGACCGCGGCCATCCAGCCGTTGTCGCCCATGCTCACCTTGGTCATCTCGCTGCCGCGGGCGGCGGCGGCTTCCAGGGCGTCGGCAAAGGGCATGATGCCGGCGGCAATCAGCGCGCCGTATTCGCCGAGCGAATGGCCCATGACCATGTCCGGGTATTGGCCATACGTTGCCAGCAGCTTGTAGATGGCGGTGTCAATCGTGAGCATGGCCGGCTGTGTAATCGCCGTCTGCATCAGATCGCGCTCGACCCGTTTCATGGCCTGGGGGTCGTTGCTGTCCACGAAGATGAAGTCGGTCAGCGGTTTGCCCAGGATCGGCGTCATGACGCGGTCGCCTTCGGCAAAGACTTCAGCGACGACCGGGTCGGCGGCGGCCAGCTCGCGCCCCATGTTGGCGTACTGGCTGCCCTGGCCGGGGAAGAGGAAAGCCACCTTGCCCGGCTTGGGGCCGCTGCCGCGGAAGATGCCCTGGCCTTGCAGGGCCTTCCAGGCGGCCGCATTGT
>DAISHS010000525.1:0-2602 GCA_036822415.1 Chloroflexota bacterium | reverse complement strand
CCGAAGAGATCAAGATCAAGATCGGCAGCGCGGTCATGATGCCTGAAATCATGTCCATGGAAGTGCGCGGACGCGATCAGGTGGCCGGCCTACCCAAGACGATCACCATTACATCCGAAGAAGTGACCGAAGCCATTTCCGAGCCGATGCAGGCCATTGTGGGCACGGTCAAGGCGACGCTGGAAAAAACACCACCCGAACTTGCCGCCGACATCATTGACCGCGGCATGGTTCTGAGCGGCGGCGGCGCCCTGCTGCGTAACATTGACAAGCTGTTGACCAAAGAAACCGGCGTGCCCTGCTACGGAGCCGAAAACCCGATTGCCTGTGTGGCCATTGGCGCGGGCAAGGCGCTGGAAAACTACGCCATTATGAAGCGTAGTCTGATGCAAATGTAAGAAATGCCGGCCGCTGCGGGCAATGCTGACGGCGCGGCAAACAACCAAACCGTCGCCGGCGAGTGGGGATGTCTGGGGCCTGCAGGCTCGACATCCTCATTTTATATCAGCCTGTCTTCAGGTTCAATTAAAGAGGAGGATGTCCCATGTCCTACGGTCGCAAACTCGACCCAAACCCCATCCCCACCAGCCTCAGCGTGACTGACCTGGTGGATCACTATTTTCTGGCCTACAATGCCGCCCGCCTGCGTGAGGTTTGCCACCTGTTCGTCAACAAGATGCTCGCACCCGATGTCACCGTCGGCGTCACCCTGTCCGGCGCGCTGACGCCCACCGGGCTGGGCCACGCGGCCCTGGTGCCGCTCATTGACGCCGGTCTGATTGACTGGATCATCAGCACCGGCGCCAATTTGTACCACGACCTGCACCGCTCCCTGGGCTTCGAGCTTTTTCAGACCTCGCCGTTTGTGGATGATGTCGAGCTGCGCGAGCAGAAAATCATTCGCATCTACGACATCGTCTTCGACCAGGAGGTGCTGCTCAAGTCTGACGCCTTCCTGCGCCGCGTGCTGGCCGCGCCGGAGTTTCAGCGCCGCATGAGCACGGCCGAGCTGCATTTTCACCTGGGCAAATATGTGCGCGCGCGTGAACTGCGCCTGGGGCTGACCCATCGCTCGCTGCTGGGCGCCGCCTTCGACGCGGGCGTGCCGGTTTACACCTCCAGCCCGGGCGATTCCACCATCGGCATGAATGTGGCCGCCTTACGCCTGGCCGGCGGGCAGCTGGGCTTCGACCCCGAGGCCGATGTCAATGAAACCACCGCCATCGTCTACGGCGCCAAAGCCAACGGCGGCAAGAGCGCCGTGCTCATCATCGGCGGCGGCAGCCCAAAGAATTTCATCCTGCAAACCGAGCCGCAAATTCAGGAGATCATGGGCATTGACGAAAAGGGGCATGACTACTTCGCGCAGATCACCGATGCCCGGCCTGACACCGGCGGCCTCAGCGGCGCCACGCCGTCGGAAGCGGTCACCTGGGGCAAGGTGGACCCCGATCAACTGCCCGACAGCATCGTCTGTTACACCGACAGCACCCTGGCGCTGCCCATCCTGACCGCTTACGCCCTGGCGAAACATGCGCCCCGTCCCCCCAAGCGCCTGTACGACCAGCGCACGGCCCTGCTGGCCGCGCTGACGGCCGCCTATGCGCAGAATCGCCCGGACGATTCTGAAGCCTGAGACGCTGGAGGAAACCATGCCGAAATACACCTACCTCCCGCCGGACAACTTCCTGGGGCTGGCCGCGGAATTTAGCGACTACGGCCGGAGCCGCGTCGTCGTCCTGCCGATCCCCTACGAAGCCACAGTCAGTTACAGCGGCGGCACGCGCAACGGGCCGCGTGCGATCCTGCAAGCCTCGACGCAGGTTGAGCTGCTGGATCGCGAGTTCGATGACGAGTTGGCGCTGCGTTGGGGCATCCATACCCTGCCGGCCCTGGCCCCCAGCATGGAAGGGCCGCAGGCAATGGTGGACGCCATCCAGGAAGCGGTGGCCGCGCAGGCCCGCGCGGGCAAATTCGTGGTGGGCCTGGGCGGCGAGCATACCGTCAGTGTGGGCGTGGCGCGCGGGCTGGCGCAGGTGTTGTGCGCGGGCGGTGAGCCGCTGTTGACGGTGCAAATTGATGCGCACAGTGACTTGCGCGCCAGCTACGAGGATTCCGCCTATAGCCATGCCTGCGCGGCGTGGCACTTCCATCAGTTAGGGCCGCTCGTGCAGATTGGCATCCGCTCCGTTTGCCGTGAAGAGACCGATTACATCGCCGCGCACCCGGAGACGGTGCGCGTGTTCTTTGCCGAGGAGGTTCATGCCGGGGCGGAATACCTGGACGAACTGGCGCAGCGGGTGAAGGGACACAAGGTTTTTCTGACGATTGACGTGGATGGGATTGACCCGGCGCTGATTCCGGCGACAGGCACGCCGGAGCCGGGCGGCCTCAGCTGGCAGCAAACCCTGGATGCGATTCGCACCGTCGCCCAAAATGCCGACATCGTTGGCTTCGACGCGGTGGAACTGGCGCCGATCCCCGGCTATCACGCGGCCGATTTTACCGTGGCCAAGCTAGTCTACAAGACGCTGGCCCTGGCCCTGGAAGCGTAGGTCAAACCCCCTTCCCGCAGAAGCCGGGCCTCACCCTCGAACCCGGC
>DAISHS010000524.1:0-2607 GCA_036822415.1 Chloroflexota bacterium | reverse complement strand
CGCACGCTTCGAGCCCCCAGCCAAGCCTGCCGATGCAAAAACTTGAACCACACCCACCTCGACCAGCTCGCGCGTGCCGTTCTCTGTGCGGCCGCCTTCATGGCGCGTTACGCCCTGCCAATCGGAAAAGTTGAACACGGCGCGGCCTTCGTCCACATCACGGGCCACCAGCCAGGACATCGGCGCGATGGAAGAGTACCACAGCCATTTGGTTTCGTTGCTGTGACAGTCATAGCAGGCGCGCTGGGCAATTTCCTTGGCGGCGGGGGTGGTCCAATTGAACTCCTTCACCACGGGCGGATTGGTATGGTTATGGCCATATGGAATCAGTTGAATGAGAAGCGCCAGGACAATCAACGCCCCCAGCCCCAAACCAACAACCCTCGCTGTCTTTTTCATAGGTTCAACAATCTCCTTACGCGACCAAAGATTTCGTCAACCCGTGCAAAGGGAAAACGAACGTCTTCATCGTAGTCCAACGCGAAACCGTTGTCTATGATGCGCCGCAGGTATCAAGCGCCAAGCAAAGCGAGCAAGCGCGCGAGATCGCCATGCGCTTCCAGGCCAGCGTGGCGTCCCTGACCGGCAAAGAGCGTCGCGCCGGCCAGGGTGCTCAGGCGCACATCCACGGCGGCGCTCAGCGTTTCGTTGACGCGCTTGCCCATGTCCTCACGCGTCGGCCCCAACAGCAGGCCGCCCGCCGCGCGCGTGGCCGTCATTTCCAGGCGGTGCTGGCGATTGCGCACCGCCCACAGCACCTGATCGTCGCTTACGCGCAGCTTTTCGATGCGCGCGCCCGTGTAGGTGGCGAAGCGATACAAATGACCTGCGCGCCAGAGGCCGATGATGAAGCCAGGAAAGGCGCGTCCAATCCACGGGATGATCGCCACCGAGGCGGTCAGGCAGACGGCCGGCTCGGGAAAATGGTTGGTCTGAAACCAAACCCAGGCCGCGGGGAAAGCCTGCCCCCAGTCCTTTTCGATGTAGCCGCGGCCGCCGCTGAAATCGTGCGCAAGGCCATTCAGCGTCAGCGCGCCCTCGATGGCGTGATCGAAACTCAGGACGCCGTGATAACATTCCATGGCCGGCATCCACGCGTACCAGCCCATGATGCCCGGCGCCAGGACGCTGACCGGCCAGGGCTGCACGCCGGCAAAGCGCAGCTCGCCGCGAATCTGGCCGGTCGGGCGCTGAATGTCCAGCGCGATGCCCTGGGTTGTGAAGGTGTTGGGGCCAATATGGACCTCGAAATCGTCGGCCGCGGCCCAAAAATCGGTGAGCGGGAAGCGGTGGTAGTCTGCCTCGCCGGTCAGTCCGTTGAGCACCTGCACGAAGGCGTGCGCATCGCCGCTCAGCTGCACGCCGGGAATGATCGCATAGCGCGCGGACTCGTCCGCGCTGACCAGCTTATAGTACCAGCCCTCGAAGAAAGGCGCGCGACGGCCGTGGCCGTGATAGAGCGCTGGGTGCAGCGTTGTATCCATAAAGCGCCTGATCGTCATAAATTTTCTCCCGCCTGCCACGCCCGCAAACCGAAGGGCTGTCCTGGCCTGCTGTGCGGTTCTATTTTGTGCTTTTCAGTCGTTGGCGCGACAGATCGTGCAGCAGCGTGGCGGCCGCGTTGAGGCCGGCCGCGCCCATGATGCCGCCGCCCGGATGGGTGCTGGCGCCGGTGAGATAAAGCCCGGGCAGCGGCCCCCGGTAGTGGCCGAAGTTCAACGCCGGGCGCATGAAGAACATCTGGTCAATGGACATCTCCAGGTGCATGACATTGCCGCGCAGCAGGCCCAGCGTGCGCTCCAGGTAGAGCGGCGTCTCCACCAGTTGGCCGATGACGGCGTCGCGCACGTTGGGCGCGTACTGGGCCAACGTCGCCAGCATCCCGTCGGCCACGCTCTGACCGACATCGTCCCACGAAGCGCCGGAGGCCAGCTCATACGGGTAATACTGGCCCCACAGGAAGAGCGTGTGCTTGCCCGCCGGCGCCAGGCTGGGATCCACAGCCGAGAACGTCATAGCGATCAGGCCAGGCGCTGCGGACGGCCGGCCCGCGAGGTAATCCGCGTAAGCCCGATCCAGGTATTCCAGGCTGGGGCAGATGAACTGCAGGGCGCGGTGATGGGCGCCAGGCGCGCCATCAGCGGCCGTGGGCAGCGCGCTGTAATTGGGCAGCTCGCGCATGGCGTAGCGCACCATCATGCCAAAGCCATTGCCGATGCGCGCCTGGCTGAGCCGGGTGCGCGCCTTGGGCGGCAGCATGGCGCCCTCCAGCAGCTTGAGCGTGGTGTGGATGTGCGCGCCCGAAACCACCGCGCGCGCGCTGAAACGTTCGCCGCTTGCCGTCTCTGCGCCCACCGCGCGCCCGCGCTCGATCAAAATGCGCTTGACCGGCGCGTCGGTGAAAATTTGACCGCCATGCGCCTCGATCATGCGCGCCAGGGCCTGTGTCAACATGCCAGAGCCGCCAGCCGGGCGCTTGACGCCGCTGGTGTGATACATGGGGTGCCAGAGGGCAAACGGCGCTGAAAATGGCTCCGTGGGCGGCGGGCCTGACTGCGCGGCCATCCACGCAATCAGCGCCGGGACCTGCGGCCCCTGGAAGGACTG
>DAISHS010000523.1:0-2608 GCA_036822415.1 Chloroflexota bacterium | reverse complement strand
ATCGTTGCAGCGACTTGCAGTCGCCCGATCTGCCCCCAGTTTGAAATGCACCCGTCTCACCTATCCAACTTCCGCCTTACTCACTCGTATGCTATACTAGCTTTACGCGGGCGGCTACGGAGCTGCCCACATTGATTCAAAGGAGATTCATGAGGATGAAGGCGTTACTGGAAAAGCTCAGTATCCAAGAGATTAATTTCGGCGCATGCTCTGGCCCCCAGGGCTGGATCGAAGATCGAGGCGGGCGTGAATTGGTGTCGTACAATCCGACCGACGGTCAACCGTTAGCCAAAGTCATTCAAGCCACGCCGGCTGCCTACCAAACGCTGATGGCGCGCGCCAGCCAGGCGTTCGAAACCTGGCGGCTGTTGCCCGCGCCTCGCCGCGGTCAGGTGATCCGAGACCTGGGCTATGCCTTGCGTGAGCTGAAGGAGCCGCTGGGCGAGCTGGTCAGCCTGGAGATGGGCAAGATCCGGGTCGAGGGAATGGGCGAAGTGCAAGAGATGATTGACATCTGCGAATTCGCCACCGGCCTCTCACGCCAGCTCTACGGCCTGGTCATCGCCTCCGAGCGGCCGCTGCACCGCATGATGGAGCAGTGGCATCCCCTGGGCATCGTCGGCGTGATCAGCGCCTTCAACTTTCCGGTTGCCGTTTGGAGTTGGAACACGGCCATCGCGGCCGTCGCCGGCGATTGCGTCGTCTGGAAGCCCTCGTCCGATGTGCCGCTGTGCGCCGTCGCCGTGCAGCATATTGCCAATCGCGTCTCTGCCGATTATGGCCTGGACGGGGTTTTCAATCTATTGATCGGCCGCGGCTCCGAGGTGGGAGAAATGATGCTCAACGACCCCCGTATGCCGTTGATCTCCTTCACCGGCTCCACCCACATGGGGCGCCACGTGTCCGAGATGATCGCGCGCCGCTTTGGCCGCAGCATCCTGGAACTGGGGGGCAATAACGCCATCATTGTCACCGCCAACGCCGACCTGGAGATGGCCACGCGCGCCATCCTCTTCGGCGCAGTGGGCACTGCGGGTCAACGCTGCACCTCCACGCGGCGCATTATCGTGCAGCGCGCGGTGGCCGCCGATCTGACCAAACGCCTGGTCAACGCCTATCAGCAGGTGCGTATTGGCGATCCGCTGGCCGAAGGCACCTTGATGGGGCCGTTGGTCAACCAGGGCGGCGTGGATGACATGCTGGCCGCGCTGGAGCGGGTGCGGGCCGAGGGCGGCGTCATTCTCACTGGCGGCGGCCTTCTGCCTGACAAGGGCAAGTTGTTCGTCGAACCGACCATCGTCAAGATGCCGGCGCAGACTGCCATCGTCAAGGAAGAGACCTTTGCGCCGATTCTGTACATCCTGGAATACGACACCCTGGACGAGGCGCTGGCCCTGCATAACGAAGTGCCCCAGGGCTTATCGAGCAGCATTTTCTCCACCAACATGCTCGAAATCGAGACCTTCCTCTCCGCAGGCGGCTCTGATTGCGGCATTGCCAACGTCAACATCGGCACGTCGGGCGCGGAAATCGGCGGCGCCTTCGGCGGTGAAAAGGAAACCGGCGGCGGCCGTGAATCTGGCTCCGACATCTGGAAATACTATATGCGCCGCCAGACCAACACGATCAACTACTCTACTGCGCTGCCCCTGGCGCAGGGAATTAAGTTTGGAGACTGAGCAGCAGACGCAGCCCTGCGCGCGGCGCGGGGGATAGTCGCCCTGCGCTGACCAAGACCTTCGGGGCCAGTGACCTCGAAGGTCTTACTTTGATTGAAACCAGGCGCCATGATTGAACTAAGCACCCTTCTCGACGCGACGCGCGGCCAGCTGCACGGCCCCGCGGTCGCCGTTCGCTTCGCCGAGTTCGCCTTCGACACGCGCACCCTGGGCGCTGAACCAAGCGAGCCGGGGCCGCTCTTTGTCGCCGTCAAGACCGAAACCGGCGACGGCCACGACTTCATCGAGCAGGCGGTGCAGCGCGGCGCGGCCGGCATTCTGTGCGAGCAGGCGCCTCCCGGCCCGCTGCCGATCACGTGCCTCTGCGTACCAGACACCCGCCAGGCCCTTCTCGCCTACGCCAGCGCCATCTGTCGCCAGCGCCCGTTGGAGGTGATTGCTGTCACCGGCTCCAGCGGCAAGACAACGGCCAAAGAGTTGATCGCAGCCGCGCTCACAGGCGGTAATCCAAACGCCGCCGACAGCCCGGTCTTCCGCAATCCCGGCAGCTTCAACGGCCGCTTCGGCCTGCCCATTGCCCTGGGGCGTTTGCAGCCCTGGCAGCGGCTGGCCGTGCTGGAGTTGGCCGCGGACGAATTCGGCGAGATCGAGCTTCTGGCGCAGATTGTGCGCCCGCGCGTGGGCCTGATCACCGCCATCCACGAAAGCCATCTCGATGTCTTCGGCGCCCTCGACGCCATCGCCCATGAAAAAGGCGCCCTGCTCAGCGCCCTGCCGGCCGCTGGTCTGGCCTTGCTCAACGCGGATGATCCACGCGTGCTGGCCCTGGCGCCGCGCAGCGCCGCGCCCGTGCTGACGATCGGCGTCAGTCGCGCCGCCGATGTGCGCGCGACGGTCACCGACGGGTCCTGGCACGAAGTGGACTCGAA
>DAISHS010000522.1:0-2614 GCA_036822415.1 Chloroflexota bacterium | reverse complement strand
CGCACGACGACCGCAGCTGGAGCGCCCTGCCCGACGGCAGCGACGCCTGGAGCGAAAGCGTCGCCCCCTCGCCCGGCCGCAGCAACTGCCCGGATGCGGCCTGCGTGCCGCCGACAGCCACGCCCACGCATACCCCCAGGCCGACGCGCACCCCCACGATGACCGCGACGCCGACGCCGCAGGGAACGCCTGGCCTCCTGCGCCTGGGCGAGGTGTTGTACGACGGCATCACCGCCAGCAGCGAAGGCGACGAATTTGTGGAACTGTTCAACGCCGACCAGGGGCCGCTTGACCTCGGTTTCTACCGGGTGGGGGATGAAGAGACGCGCGGCGGCAACGAGGGCATGTATCGCCTGCCGGCTGGCGTTGTGCTGGCGCCAGGCCAAAGCATTGTCATTGCCAAGAATGCAGCGGCTTACCGGGCGCGCTTTGCCACCTGGCCTGATTACGAGGTGCGCGTCAGCGGCGCGGACTACCCCGACAGCCCGGAAGTTCCGAACCTGGCGCGTGATACCGATTGGGGTCATGGCGCCTGGACATTGGCAAATAGCGGCGACGAGGTGGTGCTCTTAGGCCCGGATGATCGCATCATAGACGCCATTGCCTTTGGTAATGGCGACGCCGCCGGCCTGGGGCTGATAGGTCATGCCGTTGCGCATGAACCCTACTCATTGCAGCGGGTGGGCGGCGCAGACAGTGACGACCTGGACGCTGACCTGCGGGTCGCCCTGCCCAGCCCCGGTTGGGTGGAGCCGTGGCCGGCGCCAGGCGTCGCGCCGACGCCCTGGGCCTTGCCCGGCGGCTGGCAGGGGCTGTGGGGAGGACTGCTTGCTGAATCTGGCTTTGGCGACGGTGAAGGCGGTCCGGCGTACGTCCTGGCCCGCGCGCAGGCCGCCGGGCTGCATTTCCTGGCCCTGAACGACCCGCTGGAAAACCTGACGGCCGCGCGCTGGCAGCGCACCCGTGCGGCCGCAGCCGGCGTACAGAACTTGCTCCCTCTGATCGGCCTGGCCAGCGCCGATCTCGATTTGACCGGGGTGGAGCAACTGCCAGCCGCGGGCGACTTATGGTCATGGGCGGCCGCTCATCCCGGCGCCCTGGTCAGCGCAGCGGCCGCCGACTGGACGGCGCACGCCGGCCTGGCGTTGGACCTGGTGTCGCTCTACGAAACCGCGCCCGATGGCGTAGGCGAAGCGCAGGCCAGCACGCTATCCTTCGCCCAGGCCTGGGCCAACGGCCGGCGCACTGGCCTGGCCCCGCTCACCTGGACGCCGGACATGGCCTGGCGCATCGGGGTGCTGGCGCCTGAGCCTGGCGCGGCCCAGGTCTTGGACGCGCTGCGCAGCGGACGCACCTGGCTCACCACCGATCCGACGTTGGGATTGGCGCTGCAAGCCGGCGCGCAGTGGTCGGGCGGGCTGCTCTCCAGCCAGGCGCCGGCCAGCCTGATCGTGCATTACGCCGATGCCGAGGCCGCAACGCTGGAAGTGCTGAACGGCGATCAGATCATCACACAGACCGTGGTGAGTGGGCCGGCCGCCTGGGCAGTGACCGTGAGCGTCGCGCCCGGCAGCGCGCTGTGGGCCAGGGCCATTCAGCCTGATGGCGACGTTGCGGCCGTCAGTCCATTGTTCGTGGAAGGGCCGCTGCCAGCGCCTGGCCTGCGCCTGAATGAGCTGATGGTGGCCCCGCGCGCCGATTGGAATCATGACGGCGAGAGCGACGTCAATGACGAATGGATTGAAGTGTTCAACAACGGCAGCCGGCCAATCAACCTGTTGGGCTGGCAATTGACCGACCGGGAGCCGACCGATGCCCAGGCCAGCACCTGGCGCAAGGGCACGAGCGAATGGCTGGCGCCGGGTCAGTATACCGTCTTCTTCCGCCTGGAGACCCACGTCAGCCTGAATGATACGGGCGATTGGATTCGCCTGCTCGATCCGCAAGGCCACACCGTGGACCAGTTCCATTTTGCCCACAGTCCTGGTCCCGATCGCACCTGGGCGCGCACCCTGAACGGCGGCGGCGCGTGGGTCAATGATATGGCCGTGACCATCGGCCTGCCCAATCTGCCAGGCACGGCGACTCCCACGCCGACCCCCAAGTCAACCCGGCGACCGCCCACGCCCACCCCCACGCCCATTCAGCTGTTGGAAGACATCGGCGCCGCGCGCGCCTTACCGCTGGGCAGCCGGGTCGTCATCAGCGGGCAAGTCACCGCGCCACAGGGCAGCCCCGACAAGGATGGCTTCTATGTGCAAGCTGGCCGTCACGGGTTACGCGTGGAGATCAGCGGCCGCGGCGTCTTTGCGCCGCTGGCCCTGGGCGACCATGTGCAAGTCAGCGGCCGGCTGGCCAGCGAGCGCGGAGAGCTGAAGCTGCGGCTGAGTAATCCGGCCGATGTGATCCGCCTGGCGGCGGGCGCGCCCCCGGCAGCGCTGCCCTTACGCAGCGGCGCGTTGGGCGAAGCGTGGGAAGGCACGCTGGTGCGCATCAGCGGGCAGGTGGTGCGGTTGAGCAGCGGCAGCCTATGGCTGGACGACGGCAGCGGGGCGGTGCACGTCTTCGTCTCATCCACCGCGCCCTTCAAACGGCCGGCCGCCCGGCGCGGGCA
>DAISHS010000521.1:0-2615 GCA_036822415.1 Chloroflexota bacterium | reverse complement strand
GTCAACGTGGGTGACGCCCACGCCATCAAAACAGCGTCCGAGAGTTCACCACCTGCGTGCAGCACGCGCAGCATGAAGCGCAACTGGTTCCCGTATTTGCTATCCGTTTGTTGGACAGATTCAACCTTGACCATGTACTCCCCAGGTTCTAACGGCGGGAATTCCCGGTGTTCTATGTACACCGTTCACCCCCCATTCAGAATTGCCACCAGGAAGTCAGCCAGTACGCCCCGTCTGAGTAGGTCATTGGCGTCGTGTTTTTGCCCATCATCCCCGCGCGGCGATCTACCAACTCTGGCGCCCGGTAGGATTTCCCGGACTGCCTGCGACCGTTGCGGGTTGTCCAACCACGCGACAACATGCGCAAAATCGCCGGCCACCTCTGCGAGCGCGGCCCGGTCTGGTATCGAGTCCGACCCGATGGAAACCACGTCAACCCCCTGCAACCCGGCCGCCCGGACTGCCTGCCAGCATGACACCGCGTTCAACTCCCCTTCGATCACGAGCAAAACGTCGTATGCGCCGCCCATGACATGGCGCCCGAACACGTTTAGCGCAAACGACCGATCATAGGCGCCCTTCGATGTGTACCTCATACCGCCGTCAGGCACCGCTAAAAATCGCCACTTAATCCCCGTCGCAATGTCGCCGTCTACCCAGGGCAGCACGACCGCCGGCCGCGCCACTGATAGTTGTCTGTCCCAGGCCATCCCCGCCCCTAACCACCAGGTGCGAGCCGTCGCCAGTGTAATGCCCCGATCTGCCAGGTAATCAACCCAGGGCGCACCGTCTGGACTGTCCAGAAGTCTACACCCGGCATCTATGGTATCTTCCAGCTGGCGCACTTTCTGCCAGTCTAAGCGATCTGGCGCATACCGTTCTGTGACATCGGCCTGTGGCTTGATCTTGACCGGCGCCGCTGGGATTGCGCCAGAATCGAGCCTGCGCACGGCCTCTACAAATTCAACGCCGTCGAGCCATTGCACCAGGCCAATTACATCGCTACGCTTTTCGTGACACCGCCGACAAAACCACCATGTCGCCGTCGTGTGCAAGCGGTCATCCCCGCCGCACTTCGGACACGGCCCGGCCCACTCGTTGCCCGTCGCCTTGCGCAGTTCAACCCGGCCGGCCAGAATGTCAACGCACGAGAAGCGCGCCTTTATGGAGTCGGTGTCAATCGTTTGTAGCATGTTTTCAGCCAGTCCAAGTCAGTATCAGGCCAGAGTATCAAGTATCACCCTTATAAGGGTGTGATACTCTGATACTCTCTCTGGCAAGTGAGTATCAAGTATCATGATACTGCGTGATACTTGATACTGGCGTCAATCGGTTTCATCTGCGGTTAGCACCGTGTAGCGGCCCTTGCCGTCATTGGCTATCAGGCCATCATCGAGCATCTTTCTAAGCGCACGTGCCACGGTTGCATGTGCCATTCCTGTAGCCGATTCGATCTGCTTTGGTGTGACGTTCCCGCCGTCAATCGCCGTCATGATCTGGCGTAATGCCGCAGGCGCCATGTTTGCCCTATCAGCCAGGTTGATTGGCACCAGCACGCAAGATGTTTCCGGTTGCCCGTTTGTGTCCAGGATTAGTTTGCCTGTCCTTTCGTCTAGGTTGCCGGTTTCATAGGTGCGCAGTTCGTGCCAGGTCTCAGCTGGCACCAGGTCATCTTTTCGCTTCTTGGGTGTGATACTCACTACGCCCTTGAGTTGACCGTGCCGCTCTAGCAGGTCTATCGAATCCATGTTGCCCGGAATTTGCGTGCTACCTCGTTCGTTTCCAGCCCGCGAGACATGATGCACCACCAGGTGCGAGCATCCGTACTCGTTGCGGATCGAGTCCAACCGCGCATGGAACAACCCGTACTCGTTGGCGTAGTTCTCGTTCCAACCCGCTACGGACATGTGCCTACTGAGGGTGTCCCAAATCACGAGCGCCGGCCGCAACCGATCTATCACGGACAGAATGTCAGCCAGGCGCCGTTCTACGTCCACAACTTCACCGATCACGAATAACCGTTCGGCCGGCTTGCCGTTGTGAAGTTCCCAAACGTCAACCCGCTTTGCGATACCTCTCGCACCTTCCGCCGCAATGTAAAGCACGTTGCTGGACTGCGCGACCGTTGCCGCAATGTGGACAGCGTAGAATGATTTACCCGTTCCCCAATCGCCATAGATCATGGCGGTTGTGTCGGCCTCGATAAAGCCATCGTACAGGTAGACAGGTTGGCGCCGTGCCACCGCGCGCAGCGCAGCGCGATCTAAAACCCTGTAGCCAGGTTGCGCCGTGGGTGCCACCGGCATCGCGGGCACATCGTTGAACTGCTCTACGAGGGCGCCAACGTCCAGCCCGTTGGACGGTTTGTCGACGCGTGGGGATGATGGTACAATGCCCCCAGAATTGACAGAAAGGCCCGCCGGCCGATCTGAAAACGCCGCAGGTTGCACCCCTGTGGCGTTTGTCGTATCAGCCATGATTGACCGCCTCGCTGCCAGCCTGACGGCCGGCCATCACGGACACCCCGACCGTGAGCACATCGCGCAGCACCTCAGTAACAGTCAGCCCGCGCGCCGTCGCCATGTCAAGCAGTACCTCGCGCACCACTGGCGCGA
>DAISHS010000520.1:0-2616 GCA_036822415.1 Chloroflexota bacterium | reverse complement strand
GCCGATGATCTCTTCCATCGGCGCTTCGATCATCTTCATCAGCGTCGCGCAGGGGGTGTTTGGCGCGCAGGTCTCACGCTTTCCTCCAGAAATTTACCCAACGACCCCCATTCCGCTCTTCGGCCGCGCGGTGATTGCGCCGATCCAGGGCCTGGTCATGGCGCTGGCGCTGGCGTTGATGCTGCTGTTGCGCGTGCTCATCGAACGGGCGCCGTTGGGCCGGGCCATCCGCGCCATTGCCTGGAATGAACGCACGGCGCGGCTGCTCGGAATCAATGTGGATTGGGTGATTGCGCAAACGTTCTTCTTGTCCGGCGCGCTGGCCGGCGCCGCCGGCGTGCTGCTGGGGCTGGCTTTCAACCGCCTGGAACCCACCATGGGCAACGAGGTCGAACTGGCTGGCCTGACGGTCATCATCGTGGGGGGCATGGGCAGCGTCGGCGGGGCGGCCGCGGCCGCGTTCCTGGTGGGCATGATGCGCGTCTTGAGTGTGGCTTACCTGGATAGCAGTTTTCGCGATGCGTTCGTCTTCGCCTTGCTCATTTTGGTCTTGCTCGTACGTCCCAGCGGCATCTTTGGCCGCCGCAGCAATGGCCGCGCCTGAGAAGGCGCACCCTTGAGATCAAGAATGACCCATGCCTGACTTCATCAGCCACAACATCTCCATCATCAACTTCACGCTCATCAACATCGCCCTGGGGCTGAGCATCTACCTGACCCTGGCCACCGGCCTCTTGTCCCTGTCCAACGCCGGGTTCATGGCGATTGGCGCGTACACCGCCGCCATCATTGCTTCACAGACCGGCCTGCCCCTGGGCGTTGGCTTGCTCCTCGCCATCCTCGTGGGCGTCCTGATCGCTGTGCCCTTTGGCCTCATCATTCTGCGCCTGCGTGACATCTACCTGGCGATTGCCACGCTCGGTTTTGGCGAGATTGTGCGCATCATGGCCCTGAATGGCGACAGGCTGGCGCGCGCCTTCAGCGGCCGGCCCGACCTGATCATTTTCAACGGCGCCGAAGGCATCACCCTTCCCTACCACACCCCGCGCCTCATCCTGGGTCTGCCCGAAACCACCTGGCCGATTTTGCTCTATGTGCTGGCCTGCATTTACCTCTTGGCGACCATGCAACGCTCGCGCTATGGCCGCCTGATGGCCGCCATCCGCCTGGATGAAACGGCCGCTGCGACCCTGGGCATCCAGGTTCTGCGCTACAAGCTGCTTGTGTTTGTGCTTGGCGCCGCGCTGGCGGCCGGCGCCGGCGCGCTGAGCACCCCCATCGTGCGCGTCATTGATCCGCGCAACTATGTCTTTGGCCGCGCCGTGGATATCCTGGCCTACGCCGTGCTCGGCGGCATGACCCATTGGGCCGGGCCGATCCTGGGCGCCATGCTGCTCTCTGCGCTGCCTGAACTTTTGCGCTTCTTGCGCGCGCAGCGCGAAGTCATCAACGGCCTGATCATCATGCTGGCGATCATTTACCTGCCGCGCGGCCTGGCCGACCCACATTTCTGGCGTCGGCTGCGCGTGGGGATGCGCCCGTCGCGGCAGCCTGTTCCGCCTCTCCCGCGCACGGGGATGGAGTGACGGCCCATGCCTGATACCGCCAACCCTCTGCTCCAGGTTGAAGACCTCAGCCGCCGCTTCGGCGGCCTTGCCGCGCTCGATCATGTGTCGTTTGCGGTCGCGCCTGGCACGATCTGCGGCTTGATCGGGCCGAATGGCGCGGGCAAGACCACCCTCATCAACATCATCAGCGGCCTGCTACCGCTCAGCAGCGGGCGTATCCTCTTCGACGGCGCGCCTGTCAACGGCCTGCCCGCGCATGAACTGGCCCGCCGCGGCATTGGCCGCACCTTTCAGAACATCCGGCTCTTTGGCGATTTGACCGTGCTGGAGAACGTGATGGTCGGCCACCACCTGCGTCAGCCCGGCACGATCCTTGAAACCGTGCTGCGGCTGCCGCGCAGTCGCCAGGCCGAACGGGCCACGCGCGCAAAGGCCCTGGCCTTGCTGCGCCGCCTGCGCCTGGAACACCTGGCGCCGGCCCCGGCCGCGGCGCTTTCGTATGGGGATCAGCGCCGCGTCGAAATCGCACGCGCCCTGGCGTTGGAACCACGCCTCCTGCTGCTGGATGAACCGGCCGCGGGCATGATCGGAGCGGAGACCGATCAGCTCGCCGAGTTCCTCGTGCAGCTGCGCGCCGCCGGTTTGACGCTGCTGGTGATCGAACATTCGATGGAGCTGATTATGAGCATTTGCGACCAGGTGGTGGTGCTTAATTTTGGCCGCACCATCGCCGCAGGGCCTGCGGACAGGGTGCACAACGATCCGCAGGTCATCGAAGCCTATCTGGGCGCAGAGCAGGCGGAGGTTTGAGTTGAGCATGTTGCGCGTGACAAATTTGCACACCGCCTATGGCGCGATTGCCGCGCTGAAAGGCATCTCATTCGAGGTGACGCAAGGCAGCGTGGTTGCCCTGGTGGGCGCTAATGGCGCGGGCAAGTCCACGACCCTCAACACCATCAGCGGGCTGCTGGCGCCGCGCCAGGGCCGTATCATCTTCGGGGGGCAAGACATTACCGGCTGGCGTTCGGATCGAGTGGCCGGGCTGGGG
>DAISHS010000519.1:0-2620 GCA_036822415.1 Chloroflexota bacterium | reverse complement strand
ACGGAGCCGATGTTGGCGCCGTCCACGCTGGCGTAACCCAGAACGGTGGATTTCAGGCCCGGCTGGTCGAAGGAGATGCGGCTGCCGGCATACTTGATGCGATTCCACGGGCCGACCTCGATCGAGTTCTTCATGCGGTTGGGGTCGGCCGGGTTAGCGTCCCAGTAGTCCTTGTCGAAAGACCACTTATAGCCGCTCTGCGGGCCGCCCAGGCCGGCGGCCAGGCCCCAGGGGGCGTTGCCGCGGCCATCTTCTGGATCAATGATCGGCGAAGCGGGGTAGGCCGGGTTGTTGCTGGCCTTGATGCCGAAAGCCGCCAGCTGCTCCGCATCCCACTTGTTCAGGGGGACGATCACGTCGCCGCTGTTGTTGGTGAGCGTGAGTGAGGAATTGCGCGGTGCGTAGCTCTCCCACGCAGTTTCGGGGCTGGTGGCATAGAAGACGCCGGTGTCCCCATAGACGCCGGCGATGGTGCCTCGATCCAGGTTGGTCGTGGCGTCAACCGCTGCCTGGCTGACACCGTTGATATTCGGTCCCAGGATCAGGCCGTTGAGAGGGGCAGTCACCTTGGCCCCGATCGGCCCATCACCAATTGCGATCGGTGATTGGCCTTTCATGGCTGTTTTGATGAAACCGCCGCTGCCATCAGGCACCATGTAGCCCACATCCATGACGGTGACACCGTTGGGGATGTAGAAATCAACATGGCCGCCCACGCCGGTATCGGTGCCATAGCGCGGGATCACTTTGGTGATAATCCCGAGCTGGTCGCCGGCCAGCAGGAGTGGCGTACCAGGCGTCCAGCCGCCCGCGATGCGCGCGTCCAGCGCAGCCTGGGTGGTCTGGTCGAAAAACATATAGCTCATCTTAGTCTGCAGGTTGTGCGCAGACGCAACCGGAGTTTGGACGCCTGGAACGGGGTTAGGCGCCAGGCTCAACAGCATGGCAACGATCGTAGCGATATACAGGAGCGCAAATCGCCGCGATCTCTGACGGGAAAAGCCAAAAGGCATCATCGAACGCCTCCCAAGAGAATAAAGAAACAGAATCGAACATTTATGGGGGTACTGGAGATTGATATCATTTTAGATGCCATGTGCAGGCAGCTATCCTTTTGTCATCGTTGACATCAATCAAAAACAATGCCCATCGTGAGGGATCAAGTATGAACGACATCCCTCGAAGTAGCCTCAAACGCGCGCTATGATAGCACCGATCCTCCCGATTTTTGCTTACACCTGCCTGAAAATTTAATCTGTGCGCCTGGCCGTCTGCCATGCCTGGCAGTCCGCGTGCTTGCAATAAAGACGCAGACATCCATACTTTGACACGCCGCCAGCGAACTTTGAGTAATATTTTACAAAGGAATTGTTACGGTTCTAATGACTTACTCCCCGCGCGAGCGACGCATTGACAATTACGCTTCTCTCTATTATTATACCTGCGCTTTCCGCAAAACATGATTTTCACACCCGGCGTTATTGAGCAGGCCCCAGAAAACGGACTATTCATCATGGGACAATATCATCAGCACGTCTTTGTTTGCACCTACGGCCCTTACTGCCCTTTCGATGGCGATACCGAACAGCTGCTGAAGCGCCTCAAGGAGCGCGTGGCAAGCAGTGGTTTGAATAACGAAATTCGTATCAACCGTTCGGGCTGCCTGAATCAGTGCGGGCATGGGCCGAACCTGGTCGTTTATCCTGACGGGGTCTGGTATGCGCATGTCCAGCCCAGCGATGCCGACGAGATCTTCGAGTCGCACCTGCTGCACGGGGAGCCGGTGCAGCGTTTGTTGCACCGCGCGCCGCCTGGCAATAACAAAGACACCGCCCATTACCCGCCGTCCGTGCGTGAGTTGGAAAAGCAAGAAAAGGTCAACGACAAGCGTCGCGCGGCCCTTTACGCGGATCTGCGCGCCGCGGCCGCCGCATCTGCCAGCGCCAGTGAGACGCCGGCCGGCGTAAGCGCCGCCGCTACGGAGCACGATCATGCCCCTCTTTAGACGCAATCCGCCTGACGCGGCCTCTCCTGCCGCCAGCTCCCCACTGGAGGCTGCCCCGCCGCCGCCGGCCGCCGGCCCCAGCGCCAACGAGGCTGCGGCCCTCCTGCAGATCAGCCAGATCATCACCAGCGATGACTTCGACGCGGCCTACAGCTGGCTGCGCTTCGAGCTTGGCGTCAACACCTGGGAGGATGTCAAACGCAAATGCCCACGCGGCAGTCGCGAGCTGCGCTACCTGCAGCGGGTACTGATCTTCGTGGAGACGCTGGGCGACCTCTTGCGCCGGGGCTTGCTGCCCGAAACGCCGGTCTTCAGGCTGATTGAAGAGATTGCCCTCAATACGTGGGAAGCCATCATGCCCTGGGTAGCTGACGCTCGCCGTGAGCTGGGCAATCCAGCGCTCTACGCCAACATCGAATGGCTGGCTGCCCGCTTCTTCGACTGGCAGCGCGAGGGTTGACGTTGCCAGGGCCATGCCCCAATGCTCGCCAGCCCCGCGCCGGCGCGCGCTGCAACCTGCCCTGCGCCGACCTCACGCTTCCGATAGCCTCCAGAGCCTCGAGGGTGCATTTCAGTTTCGGGGTGTAGTCCACGCAGGTGGACTTTGCAATCGTT
>DAISHS010000518.1:0-2635 GCA_036822415.1 Chloroflexota bacterium | reverse complement strand
TGCGACGCCGCTACCACGGTGAGCACGAATTTCAATGCCACAGCCCTGGCCGCGGGCAACACGGTTTGGTTCGTCAGCCGCCTGAAAGTGAGCGGCCTGGGCGCCAGCATCACGACGATTTACGCGCGCCAGGCCTCCATCAGTTTCACCGCCAACGGCACACCCTATACGATTTCTGTGCCTGACGCACGGGTCATCTTCGATCCCGCCGCCAGTACAACCACGACCAGTTACGACGCCGTCACCGGGCGCTGGATCACGCGTGTCTCGTCAGGCAATAATACTAAAAATGTCTTTGCCAGCGGCGCGGCATTGACCGTTCCGGTCGGCGGGCTGCCCGGCGGCATCAGCAATGTGACCTGGACGGCCACGCTGACCGTGGATCAGCCGGGCGTCACCTTTACCTGGAACTGGGCCGCGGCGGTTTACACCAGCTTCAACGCCAGCTTCAACGCCCTGGGAGTCAAGCCCGTGGATGGCTCCAGCCAGAATCCCTACAACAACAATGACCAGGCCGGCACACCCGAAAACTACAAAAGCTCGGTCACCGCCGGCGCCACCGGCAACGGCGGCTCGAACTATACCGGGACATGGACCGCCAATCACACTGTGACCCCCTGCCAGGCCTATCAAACGGGTGATTTTGTCTGGCTCGACGCCAATCGTGACGGCATCCAAAACGCAGGGGAGGTTGGCCTGGCCGATGTCCAGGTCAATCTATTCAATGAAGCGGGCGTCATCCTCGATTCAACGCGCACCACGAGCAGCGGGGCTTACAGCCTACCGATAACCCCGGGCAATTACTACCTGGAATTTGTGGCGCCGGCCGGTTATGCGTTCACCCTGCCCAACCAGGGCGCGAATCCGGCGCTCGACAGCGACGCCGACCCTGATTCGGGGCAGACGCCGGTCTTCACGCTGGGCGCCGCCAACAACCTGACCGAGGATGCCGGTCTTTACCAGACTGGATCATTGGGCGACCGCATCTGGTACGACACTAACCGCAACGGGCAGCAGGACAGCGGCGAGGCAGGCGTCGCCGACGTGGGCGTCTTTCTGTATGACAGCGCCGACTCCCTGGTTGATGTGCAGATCACTGATACGGATGGCTTTTATACCTTTAGCGGCCTGCCAGCCGGGAATTATGTCATCGAGTTCGAGCTGCTCGATGGTTATGCCTTTACCACGCCGCGCCAGGGCGGCAACACAGCCAATGACAGCGACGCGGATCCGAGCACAGGACGCACCAATCCGATTACGGTGGGAGTCGGCGTCAATGATTTGACCTGGGACGCGGGCCTGGTGCGGCTGGGCGCGCTGGGCGACCTGGTCTGGTACGATACGAATCAAAACGGCATCCAGAACGTGGGCGAGCCAGGCCTGGCAAATGTCCCGCTGAGCCTCTACCGTGACAGCAATAACAATGGCACGCTGCAGATTGGCCAGGACGCGCTGGTGGCTACCCGCGTCACCAGTGCAGACGGCAGTTTCCTCTTCGATGCTCTGGCGCCTGCGGTCTACTTCGTAGATGTGGGCAGTCTGCCCGGCGTGTACAACAGCGCGGCTCATATCACCGGGCCGCAGAGCCTGGCCGACCCCACAGGGCCGCTGGCGCTGAACGATGGTCAGGTCTATCGCGATGCCGATTTCGGTTACGTGGTGCAGCCTGGCTCCGGTCAGGCCATCATTGGCGATACCGTCTGGTTCGATGGCAATCACAACGGGCGCCAGGAACCAGGCGAGCCAGGCATTGCCAGCCTGGCGATCTGCGCGACGCCGGCGAGTGGGGGCGCGGCCATTTGCAGTCAAACCGACGCTAATGGGCATTTCCTGCTGGCGGTGACCGCGGGCGCATACCGGGTTGCGCCGCCGACGCCGCCGCCCGGCCTGGTGGCAACGGTCGCGATAGGAACAGTCTTCAACCTGCTGCCAGGACAGCAGAATCTGAGCGCCGATCTCGGTTACGGCGATCCCACCGAAGCCGCGCTCGGTCAAATCGGCAACCTGGTCTTCGACGACGCCAATTTCGATGGGATATTCAACGCGGGGGACAGCCCGGTAGCCGGGGTCAGTGTGGATTTGATCCGCGACACGAATGAGAATGACACCTGGGATCCCGGCGAACCGATCATTGCCACGGTCACAACCGACAGCGCGCTGGGCGCCAACAACAGCAACTATCAATTCAGCGGGATTCCGGCCGGCCGCTTTCTCATCCATGTCAGTGACACCAATGGCAGCCTGTTGGACTACAACCAGACGTCGTTGGGCCAACCGGACACCGATAATCAGAGCCAGAGCGACCCCTATGTCGTGGTGCTGACGCCTGGGGAGAGCAATGTGCTGGCAGATTTCGGCTATTACCGACGCGTCCAGGCCAACACCGGACTGATCGGCAATCAGCTATGGCTGGACGCGAACAACGACGGTCTCTATGCGCCCAACAGCAGTGATGTGGGTGTGGCAGGCGTCACGCTGGAACTATGGCAGAACAATGCGGTCATCCGCACAACTACCAGCGGCGCGGGCGGCGTTTACGCCTTCCGTGGCCTGGCCGCAGGCGCCTATCAGGTGCGCGTTGCGGATGCCTTTGGCGTCCTGACCGGCTACGCGCCGACGCAGGCCGGGCCAAACC
>DAISHS010000517.1:0-2644 GCA_036822415.1 Chloroflexota bacterium | reverse complement strand
AGACGAGCGGCCGCGCCAGCAGCACCGAATCAATGCGCACGCCCTCGCGGTAGAGGCGAAATTCCAGGAAGTTGGTCAGGATGCTGGTCGCGCTGATTGTAACGTAAAACCGACGCGTCAACAAACGCGCCCATGAACGCGGAGTCCGCATCTGCGGATGCGGACTCCTCAATCGAACTCGCGAATCGGGCGCAACAAGAGCGGCGCGGCGGACAGGAGGGCCGTCGCCGCGCCGCCGACGATGAAGACGACCGGCGCGCCAAAGGTCTGCGTCGCCCAGCCGGCCAGCGCATAGCCGATCGGCATCAGCGCATACGAACCCATGTTGTCAATGCTGACGACGCGCCCCAGCTTCTCGTTCGGCACGCGCTCCTGCAAGGAGTTCGTCCAGATCAGATGCCCCGTCTCCAGCGCGGCGCCGTTGAGCGCCGCGGCCAGCAGGATCACCCACAGCGGCGGCAGCAACCCGAACGCGCCCAGGCAGAGGCCGGCGACCGTCCCGGCCAGGTACATCTTGACGCCGCGCCGGCGCAGTTTCGGCTGGCGCCCCAACCAGATCCCCGCGAGAAGATAGCCCACGGGAAAGGCGGCGTAAATCAGGCCGAGCACATTCACGCCCGCGGCCAGGCTGTCGTTGACCAGGAACGGCATGGCCACGCTGTACGGGCCGCCCAGGGTGATGTTCGTCAGCGCAAAGACGACGATGCTCGTGCGCAGCCAGGGCGAACTCAGCACGGTGCGGACGCCCTCGCGCACATCGTGCCAGACCGAGGCGTGTTTCTCTGGCGCCAAGCGCGGCAGCGCCAGCCTCCGCAGCGGCAGAATGAGCAGCGCGGAGACGAAGAACGAAGCCCCGTTCAGCCCGAAGGCGAGGGGAATGTCGACGAGGGCCACGATCCCCGCGCCCAGCGCGGGGCCAAGCACGCGTCCCAGATTCATGCTGATGCTGGTGAGCGAATTGGCGCTGGGCAGATCGTCGGCCGGCACGAGCTGCGGCGTCAGCGCGGCGAAGGCGGGTTGAAAGAACGCGTCCACGAAGCCGAAGAACAGGCTGGCGGCAAAGATCTGCCACACCTGCAGGCGCCCCAGGTACGCCAGCACGCTGATGCCCAGGACGACCGCGCCGCGCGCCGCGTCGGACGCCAGCATCAAGCCGATGCGCGACCAGCGGTCCACCGCCACGCCGCCGATGAGGTAGAAAATAATCGCCGGCGTCAGCGCAAAGATCAGCACCGCGCCCATTTGCGTTGCGTCGCCGGTTTTTTGCAGCACCCACCACGCCAGCGCGATCTGGTACATGTGGTCGCCGACGCGCGAGATGGTCTGGCCGAGCCAGAGCAGCAAGAACGAGCGATGTTTGAGTGCGCGAAAAAGAGTCACGGCCAGGCTCCAGGATCAAACGTAGGGGCGACCCTTGCGGTCGCCCACTTGCGGTCGCCCACTTGCGGTCGCCCACTTGCGGTCGCCCACTTGCGGTCGCCCATAAGACGACCCTTGCGCTCGCCCACTTCAAGCCAACGCATGCCTCAGGCCTTGCCCTGGAGTTTCCATGCCAGGAGTGTGCTGAGCGCCATCACGCGCGCAATGCCGGAAGGTGGATACGGTTCATACGCCTGCATGCGCGTCACCAGTCCGTCACGCATCTCGAACACAAAGACCTGGGGGAATTTGATCTCCATCCCCATCTTGAGAATATGATGCGTGTCAACCTCGATCACAGCCTTGTCGCCGTCCGCCCAGAAATTCCGAACTGCGAAGCCAGGTTTGGCTAGACTCCCCAGACCCCACTCAAAGCCGCGTTGAATTGCGGCTTTGCCTTTCATTTCCGGAACAGGATAGTGCGGATCGTAAACAATGGCGTTGTCAGCGAACAATGCCATCAAGCTGGTCAAATTGCGCGCGGCGAATAAGTTAAGGACTTGTTCGACCTGAGCACGTTCAATCGTAGCCATATTTTTCCCTCCATAGATGAATCGCGTTTTTGGAATCGAATTTGACTTTTCACGGCGTCCCTCCTCGTGGGCAGGCGCAAGGCCGTGCCCCTAACCCAGGTTTTCTCTTGCTGCAACGGTCTTGGGATGCGTATCGCCGAGCGCAGCGCGAAAGATAGCGAGCGCGCGGGCAAAAAGCGCGCGCGCCTCGGCGGTGCGATTTTGCGATTGTAGCACGACGCCGAGGTTGTTGCACGCCAGCGCGGCGTCGGGATGGTCGGCGCCGAGGATCTTCTCCTCGATGGCGAGCGCGCGGCGAAAGAGCGCTTCCGCCTGCGCAACGTCGCCGCGGGCAAAGCGGACGTTGGCCAGGTTGTTGAGGTTGATCGCAATCTCGTAGTGCTCGGGGCCGTAGCGCTGCTCGAATTTCGCCAGCACGTCGCGGTAGATCGGCTCGGACTCGTCGTAGCGCTCGAGGCCGTCCAGCAGGCCGGCGTACGCGGCGGCGTCGGCCAGCGTTGCGGGGTCGTCGGCGCCGAGGTGCGCGCGGCGGATCTCCCACGCCTTGCGCGCCAGCGGCTCGCCCCGGGCGAACTTGCCGCGCGCGTGCTCCAGCCCACCCAGGTTGTGATAGAGCGACGCGGTTTCGAGGTGCTCACGCCCGAGCTGGCGTTCGATGTTGGCGAGCGCGGCGCGGTACAGCGCCTCGGCGC
>DAISHS010000516.1:0-2675 GCA_036822415.1 Chloroflexota bacterium | reverse complement strand
GAGCGCTTGCAGAATTTGTTCGGCGTTCTTCTTCTTGGCTGTCTCGCCCGTGATGATGACCGCGCCGGTCTCCACCTGACGCGCATCCACGCCGGCGCGCGCGTATTCGGCCTTGACCAGCGCGGTCAGGCGGGTGACATCAATCGTCTCAGCGTCGGCCAGGGGGGTCAGCGTCAGCGGGCTTTGGTAGAGCACCTCTTTGGCCGTGATGCCCACGCGTGGGACCTGGGCCGCGCGCGCCACATTGGCCAACGTCAGGCGCGCAAAGACGATTTGGGTTGTCGTGGTGCCCACGTCCAACCCCACGCTGAGCATGGTGCGGGAGTTTTCAGTCATGAATGATCACTTTCAGCTCCAGATTCGAGGGCGAGCCTGGGCCAGGCGGGCCAAACGTCCCGCGGCTGCCAGTCAGGGTCTGCGCTGTGCAGCCGCCGGCTGGGCAACGTCTTCTTCCACGCTGACGCTGCGCAAGCCAGGCGGCTGCACCGGAGAGGGAGGCGCGGCTTACTCGGCCGTTTGCGCATGCCCATGCGCCGCCGCAGCCAGCTCGGCTTCGATCTTGCGCAGGTCGGCTTCATCCGAAGCCGAAGGGCCTTTGAAACGATGCTTGGCGTCCAGCTGCCAGTAAATCAGCATGAACAACGCCACCAGGAGAATGGACCAGCCGGCCAGTTCATTGGGCGGGATCGAGAACAGGATCGTAATAAAGATGATCCAGGCAATGGCGAGGACGTTGATGAGGATCCCCCAGTTCTTCAGGCTCCAGGGGGCTGTCTTGGGGGTGGTGTACTCGCCCTGCTTGCGCAGCTTATTGCGCAGATTGAGATAGATCGGCAGGCCGTAGGCGATGTAGAGCGCGGTGGTGCTGACGGCTACGACGACGGTGTACAGCGCCGACCAGACCGTGAGCAGCACAGCCAGGATGCAGGTAATCACGATCGAATAAACGGGCGTGCGCAGGGTGGGATGAATCTGCTTGATCAAGCGATAGCCAGGCATGCCATCGTCACGGGCAAAGGCGAACCACATGCGGCTCATGCTGGTGATGGAGGAGAGGCCGCAGAGCCACATCGCCACGCCGATGATGATGGCGATGATGTGACCGAAGAGCACCGTATCGAAGTTTTCATAGACGATGAAGAGCACGGCCGGGCTATTGGCCGCGTCCACCGTCCTGGCAATGTCGCCAGCCGGGATGTGCAGGGTCAAGATAAGCAGCATGATATAGCCGACGACAAAGGAAACGGCCACCGAGAGGAAGACGCCCCAGGCGCTGTTGAGGCGGGCCATGACCGTCTCTTCGGCCACGTGCGCCGAGGCGTCATAACCGGTATAAGTCCACTGCGCCTGCAAGAGGCCCAACACAAAAGCGAAGGCAATACCGCCGCCAGCGTACAGCCCGGCCATACCGGGGATTTTCATCATGAGGGAGTTGAAAGAGAACGGGCCAGCGGTAAAGGTGTTGGCTATGCTGGCCGGTTGCACCGTGGTGACGCCCTGGAAAAGAAAACTGAACGGCTGACTGTGTTTGCCAAAGAACGTCAGCAGGAGCGCGATAATGAAAACGCCGCCGATGTGCCAGTAGACGCTGAAATCGCTCAGGCGCGAGGTCAGCTTGATGCCAAAGATGTTGATCAGCACCTGCGGAATCATGATGATGATCATCACGATCACCATGGTCATGGTGTTGGTGGTGTCAATGGCGGCGCCGAAGAGGCGATTGAACGCGCCGGCAATGTAGATGGCGGCGGCAAAGTCAATGCCGGCCGTGATCATGATCTGCCCCAGCATGTTGAACCAGGCCGTGACCCAGGCCCATTTGAAGCCGCCCAGGCGATGCGCCCAGAAGTAGAGGCCGCCCGCCGTGGGGTAGGCCGAGGCAAGTTCGGCCATGGAGGCGGCAATGCAGATGGTGAAAAAACTGACGAGAGGCCACCCGAAGGTGTTGATGATGGGGCCGGCCAGCTGCAGGCCGTAGCCAAAAAGGAGAATGGCGCCGGTTAAAATGGAAATGATGGAAAATGAGATGGCGAAATTGGAGAAACCTCCCATTTCGCGGAACAGCTGCTGGGCGTAGCCCATCCTGTGCAGGTCGCGCATATCCTCGCGGATCATTTCCTCGCGCGACTTAGCCTTGTCTGCCATGAGTTCTGCTCCTTTCCTCTGGTCACGGGGGAGACGACACTCGATCATGCGGTTGTACGGAAAAAAAGCGGGCTTGCGTGGAAGATGCACATTATAATGGCGATTCCAGCAAAAGGCAAAAAACCCATGCGCTATGCTGCGATTCTTTACGATTTCTTTACGTTGATAGGTTATCCTGTCCACAAGAACGGCTGAAGTCGTTACGACGAATGTTTATTTGACGGTCTATCGCAGGTTCGAACCTATCACAGGAGTCAAAACACCATGCCCAACCAGGCTATTGATGACAAGGCGACGACCCCACCCACCCTCAGCCCGATGGAACAATTGGGTAAAGACATCAACGACCTGCAGGTGCGCTATGAGGCCCTGCAAAACAAAATCAAGTTGGACCATCTGCGCCAGCAAGTGAGCCAGGCCGATAGTGAGGTGAAGGCCGCGGCCGATGCGCTGGCCTCTCTGCGCGGGCACGGCTACACGCTAGACAAGGCCCTGGATGCCAGTGTGAGCAGCTTGGGCGCGCAGTGGAC
>DAISHS010000515.1:0-2683 GCA_036822415.1 Chloroflexota bacterium | reverse complement strand
CAAGCGCTCGGCGGCCTGGCCGGCGAATTTGTCGTCACCGTCGCCGGCCCGCACCTCGAATCGTTGATTGCCGGGCGCGGCGCCGGCGCGGCCGCCTATTCGCAGAAGCATTTTTGCAAAGTGACCAATGTAGACATCGGCGGCGGCAGCGCCAACTCGGCCACGTTTCACGCCGGCGCCGCCGTGGCCGCGGCCGCCATGAACTACGGCGGCCGCATCGTCGAGATCGAGCAGCGCAGCGGGCGCATCCGTCACCTGGCGCAGCCGGCCCTGGCCGTTTTCACGCACCTGGGCCTTGCCCTGCGTGTGGGCGATATCCCCACCCTGGAGCAGATGCGCCGTTTCACGGACTGCCTGGCCGACCTCACCATCGAGCTGATCGAGGGCCGCTCCTCCTCGCTGGCGCAGCAGCTTTACCTGACCCCTCCGGCCGCCGTTTCTGGCCAGGGTACGGTCCTGATGCTCTCCGGCGGCATCGGCCATTGCTTCTACAACCCCATCCCCATCGGCAGCCTCAGCGATGTCACCCTCTATGACGACATCGGCCCGCTGCTGGCCGACTCGCTGCGGCGTCACCCTGGCATCCAGGCCTATGAGGTGGTGCAGCCGGCCGAAACGTTGCGCGCCACCGTGCTCGGCGCCAGCTCGCAAACCGTGACGCTCTCCGGCTCCACGATCTGGGCCGAGCGCGCCATCCTGCCCTTGCGCAACGTGCCGGTCATCCGGCCTGACCTGGCCGCCGCGGCTGACCTGGCGCCGGCTGCGCTTGCCGCCGCCGTGCTCAGCGCCGTGCGCCGTTGGGATATCGACCTGGCCTGCGATGACTTCGCCGTGGCATTTGATCTTCAGCGCGCTCTCGATTATACTTTGCTCTTGCAACTGGCGACTGGCCTGGCTGAATTTGCGCGTACACTGCCCGACGGCCGGCCGCTCTTGATCATTATTGGCCGTGACTACGCTCAGGCCCTGGGACAGACGATCAAGGCCATGGCCCCCCAGCGCCCGCTGCTCGTGATTGACCAGGTTGGCTTGAACGAAGGCGACTACATTGACATTGGCGCCCCGTTGATGGACGGACGCGTCGTTCCGCTCAGCGTGAAAACGTTGGTCTTTTATCATTGATCGCGCAGTTAGCCTGGCTGCTGCTAACCGGCGCCGCAATGGCGCAGACAAGGAGTGAGGATGCTCCTGCGTACCAAGCTGTTTGGCAAGACCTATGAGTTCCCCGACATTCGCCTCCTCATGGGCAAGGCGAATGAAGAAAAGTCGGGCGACCGCCTGGCGGGCGTAGGCGCGGAAACCGCGGCCGAACGCATGGCGGCCCGCTATGTCCTGGCCGAGGTGCCGCTGTCGGTGCTGCACGACACGCCTGCGGTTCCCTATGCCGACGATGAGGTCACGCGCGTCATCCACGACGGCGTCAATCAGACGATCTACGGCGAGATCAAGGATTGGAGCGTGGGTCAGTTCCGCGAATGGCTGTTGGCCGACACCACCGACGGCGCCATGATTCGCCGCATCGCCCAGGGCCTGACCGCGGAGATGATTGCCGGCGTCACCAAGCTGATGTCCAACCTCGATCTCATCTACGCCGCCAGCAAGATTCGCGTCACCGCCCACTGCAACAACACGATCGGCCTGCCTGGCACCCTGGCCAGCCGCAACCAGCCTAATCACCCGACCGATTCGCCTGAGGGCATTCGGGCTGAAATTTACGAGGGCCTCGCTTTTGGCTCCGGCGATTCGGTCATCGGCATCAATCCGGTGGATGACTCCTACGCCAGCGTCGCCCGCTTGCTCGACATGACCTACGACATCATCCAGGCCTGGCAGATTCCGACGCAGAACTGCGTGCTGGCGCACGTCACCACCCAGATGAAATGCCTGCAGAGCGGCTCACCGATTGGTTTGATTTTTCAATCGCTGGCTGGTTCACAGCGCGGCAATGAGTCGTTCGGCATTTCGGTGCCGATGCTGGATGAGGCCTATGCGCTGGCGCGTAAGCACTGCTTCAGCGCCGGGCCGAACTACATGTACTTTGAGACAGGGCAAGGCTCCGAGCTGTCGGCCGACGCGCACCACGGCTGGGATCAGCTGGTGATGGAAGCCCGCTGCTACGGCCTGGCCAAGCGTTATCAGCCGTTCCAGGTCAACACCGTGGTCGGCTTCATTGGCCCGGAATACCTGTACGATGCGCGGCAGATTCAGCGCGCCGGCCTGGAAGATCATTTCATGGGCAAGCTGACCGGTATCCCCATGGGCTGTGACGCCTGCTACACCAATCACGCCCGCGCGGATCAAAACGCTATCGAAAATCTGGCTGTCATGCTCACCGCCGCCGGCTGCAACTACTTCATGGGCGTGCCGATGGGCGATGACTCGATGCTCTCCTATCAGTGCACCAGCTACCACGATGCCCCCACCCTGCGCCAGCTCTTCAAACTGCGCCCCAATCTGGAGTTCGAAGCCTGGATGGAGCAGCTGGGCCTGATGCGCGATGGCCGCTTGACCGCCAAGGCCGGCGACCCGTCATTTTTCTTGCAGCGGCGCGCGGCGTAAATGCAGAGTACAAAGTTTAGAGTACAAAGTGCAGAATGCAGAATGCAAAGTGCAAAGTGCAAAGTGCAAAGTGCAAAGTGCAAAGTGCAAAGTGCAAAGTGCAAAGTGCAAAGTGCAAAGTGCA
>DAISHS010000514.1:0-2694 GCA_036822415.1 Chloroflexota bacterium | reverse complement strand
CAAGAAACCGGGGCTATTGACCCGCCTCTTTGGCCGTTGAGTCAACAGCCCGACGGCGCTTGTTCTGAATGGTACAAGGGGGCTGTTGACCCGGCTCTTTGGCCGTTGAGTCAACAGCCCGACGGCGCTTGTTCTGAATGGTGCAAGTTTGTGAGTATCGGTCAATCATGATATAATTGGACTAATTAGCTGTGCTATTACGCAGTGCGTCATGCACAACCGTTGCAATTCGTTTGCGTGCCCATCTTTCCCATTAGCAAGTTGTTTTAGTTAGCAGACGTATGAATAGAAGGAGGCTCAGTTCGGTATGGCAGAACCCAAAACAGCCAAGAAACCGACCGCTGAGGTAAGCGGCCCCCGTGCCGTGTCTCGCCGTGAGTTTCTCATGTATGCCTGGGGAGCTTCCCTGGGCCTGCTTGCGGCCGGATCTGGCGTCGCTTCGTACGCGTTCGGCCTGCCCCGTTTCAAAGCAGGCGAATTTGGTGGTGAATTCACCCTTGGCCCGGCGTCGGCGCTGCCCGCAGTCAACGCGGCGCCGGTGGCAAACACGACCGGCAAATTCTGGCTGGTGCACACGGAAGAGGGCGTCAAGGCCCTCTACAAGGTTTGCACCCATCTCGGCTGCTTGTATGAGTGGGACACCCTCAACTATCGCTTTCAGTGCCCCTGTCACGGTTCCCGTTTCTGGCTTGACGGGAGTTTGATGCGCGGCCCCGCGGCCCGCGGCCTCGACCAGTTCGTGGTGCGGGCGGTGGACGGCTCCGGCAACGTCGTAGCCGAAACCACCAAGCCCGGCGAGGCTGTTGCCGTCAGCGACCCCAACCTGACCATTGTCGTAGACACCGGCAAACGCCTGAGCCGCCCTGGCGCGGTGCCAGTGCCGGCCGGAGACCAGCAAGCGCCGGCGCCTGGCGCGCCGCCAATCAAGCAGTCGTAATGTTTCAGCGTGCCTCAGCGATTGCGTAGGAAACCGTCTGCTTGCAGCAGGCGCCGCTCTGACGAATCGTTGAGAAGCCTTTCTTCAGAACATTCGCTTGAAGGAGAGCCTTTATGAGTGTTTTGCAAGATCTTCGTAGCAAAGGCATTGGCCCGGTCGCGGCGGCCCTGGCCGATGAAGCGCTGACCCGCTTCACGGCCGGCCTCAGCTGGAGCGACCTGCGCGGCATGCTACGCGGTGACCCCCCTGGACGTCCTAATCCTCGCCTCCAGTTACATTCGGAGGCCTTCTGGCTGCATATCAAGCCATCTTTTTATCATGCCAGTGTCACCAAGCTCGGTCATACGTTCCGCATGGGCTGGTTGAGCACCTTCCTCTTCCTGCTCGAAACGATCACCGGCATCTTCCTGATGGTTTTCTATGCACCGACGCCGCGCACGGCCTATGGGGATATGCTGCGGATTCTCAGCAATGTGCCCCTCGGCTCGCTCATGCGTGATCTGCACCGGGCTGGCGCCGAAGCCATGGTCGTTGTCGTCATCTTACATATGGCGCGCACCTTTATCACCGGATCGTACAAGAAACCACGGCAGTTTACCTGGTTTACCGGCGTGATTTTGCTGCTGGCCACGCTCTTCCTGAGCTTTAGCGGCTACCTGCTGCCGTGGGACCAGCTGGCCTTCTGGGCCGTCACCATCGGCACCAGCATGGCGGAGGCGGTTCCGCCCGCGCCGGTTGGCAACGCCATCAACCTGATCTTACGCGGCGCGCCCGACATCGGCGCCAACGGCCTGCTGCGCTTCTATCTGCTGCACGTGCTGTTCGTGCCGGCGCTGCTCCTGATCTTCTTCTTCGTTCACTACTACAAGGTGGTGCACTTCGGCATTTCGCTGCCCGCGCGCGAGGAAGAGGTTGGCCAGGACACCGGCAAGCGTGTGCCTGCCGATAAGCGTGTCTACTTCCTGCCCGATGTCATGGTAGATGAGCTGATGCTGGGCGCTCTGGCCATTCTGGCCATGGTGGTCTACGCGGTGTTTATGTACAATGCGCCGCTGGAGCACCATGCCAACCCGCTGGTCACACCCTTCCATACGACGGCGCCCTGGTACTTCTTGTGGATCCAGGGTTTGCTGAAACTGGGCGACAAAACGTTGATGGGCGTCGTCTTGCCGGGCGTGGTTTTCGGCGGTCTGGCCATTCTGCCCTATGTGGACTTCAACCCCAGCCGCCGCGCCAGCGACCGCAAAGTGATCCTCTCGGCCGGTGTGGTATTCGCCCTGCTGATGGTCATCCTCTCCTACATGGGCACGCCCTATTACGGCGTGGCCGGCGTCCCCGCGCAGGAGGTGATCCAGGAATTCATCCCGGTAGAAGGGGTTGGCCCGATACGCGCGCTGATGTATGAAGAGCTGCCGGTTGGCCAATACGACACCGCGGACAAGGCATCTTACCCGAAGGAAGGGGAGTTCGCGAAGGTCTTCGATGAAATCAATACCGAGATCGCGAAGTTACCCACGGGGCTGCCCAACGGCCACGGCGTGATCGTGATCGAGGATTGGCAAGATGGCCTCAAGAAGGTGACGATGCGTATCCTGTGGGACAATGCAACCTCCGGCCAGACCGACACCTTCGAAAAGATTATCTACGTGCACCGTGATTCGATCTACCACGAGTAGGCGAGGAGAATAACGATCTATGAAACTCGTGCAAATTACGGTGGGCATCGTGGCCACGATCCTGACCCTGGTGATCCTGCT
>DAISHS010000513.1:0-2696 GCA_036822415.1 Chloroflexota bacterium | reverse complement strand
TTGGGCGGCAAAGCGCACTTCGGCAAAGCGCAGGAAGATGAGGCCCAGGATGGGGCCGGAATACTCCTGCGCCTTCAGCCCGGAGTTAGCGCGGAACTGATCGGCCGCGTCCCACAGGCGCTTTTCCAGCGTGGCGGCGGCGGTATCCTTTTCGGGGCTGGCAATCCAATGCACAGAGCATCTCCTTGCGGCGGCCAGGTTGGGGGGTCATCCTGGCCGGGTCAGTGTTCATATGGCGGATTGCGGCAGGCGCAGCCCGACGGCGGGCTGGCTGTTGCAGCGTTTGTGGTCAAAGGGTGCGACTGGCGCCCTGGCGAGACGCCAACCAGCGTTCCAACGATTTCTTGCTTTCGCCGCTGCGCCGTCCCGCCAGCAGCCCCTCGACGCCAATGTGCTCATCGAGATCGGGCCATTCGATGGCATATCCGTCTCCCAGAAGTTGCCAGTTCTGCCGCTCGGCGGGAGAAGCGTGCCAGAGACGCGGATACCAGGCCAACGGAATTACAAGACGCCGGCCATCGGCCAGGCCAATCGTCAAGTCAGCGTCGGCCACCGTGATTTCTACCGCAAGAGGATCCGCTTCAAGCACCAAAGTAGTCACGCCACGCCTCCAGAAGTATTGACTCGAAGTGTGATTGAGCCGGCCGTCAGGTCGTTGCCAGCGCGGGCGCGGTCATCTCGACACGGCCCGGTTGTGTGATGCGCCTGCGGGGACGAGCAGGGATGCCATAGAGCATCCCCGTGGCGCTGATGTCCTCGTCTATGTCGGGCCAATGCGCGCCCTGCCCACTGCCCATGATCTCAACATGGTTACGCTGTTCAAGCGTCGCTTCAGATAAACGCCATGACCATACCAACGGCACACTGATCATGCGCCCATCAGCAAGATGGGCAATGATGGACTCGTCCGTTACTTTGATATCCACGATGCGTGGATTCGTTGGCATAACATTTCTCTCCGCTTGACAAAGAGGCGCTCGCCAGGCGATGGCGTCGCCGGTCAGGCTGCGTCAGTTCTTGTGGTCACGGCGTGCTGATAACGCCAGTGGGGCAGGAGCGGTGCGCTGGGCGTGTACAGACGCTTGCCAGGCGACGTCATCATCTGCCTGGCTGACGACAAGCTGGTCAATCTCCGCAGCGGACAAACGTTGCCTGATTCTGTTGCGCAGCCTAGGCTGGTATCGCCACATACTCGGCAAACGAGCGCCCCTGGGGCACAGGCAGTTTGTCTTCCAACAGCCCACGCACGTGCATGTCAATAGCGGCGTGCATGTTCAGCGCGACCTCGTCGCGAGTCTTGCCGGTCGCTACGCAGCCGGGTAAGTCTGGCGAGTAGGCCGAGTAATTGCCATCGGCTTTTTCGATCACAACTAAGAAGCGGTGCATCTCATTCATCCTGTCCAGCTCTAGGTTTGGTAAGCTGCGCTTGCTTGAGTACGCTGTGTCATTCATTGGCCTGTCGCAACACGGAGTCGAGAACCGTTTGGCTGATGCTGAACCCCCGCTGGCGAAGTTGTTCCAGCTCGGGTCGGATGACCGGTAACAACCCGACTTGCTTCGCTTTGAGCAAAATCCCAACTGTGCCAATCTTGTTCAAGCCCATCTGTGTGAGTTTGCGCCGGCCTTTCTTCTCGTCCATCAACACCCAGTCCGCACCCAGTTCACGTGCCAACACGATCGTCTCCGCTTCACCAAGATCGAGTTCATCGAGCAGAACCTCTACCGCCAAGCGATCCTTGACGTGCATGGTCTTGATCCAACTAGCCGTGGACACTTCCCGTTTTGCCCCACCCGTCTCGCGTCCGACGACTACCGCTTCATCGTACACTGCCTGGGCAATGTATAGTTCACCAAAGAGGCGCTTTAGCAGATCGAATTGTTGGATCGAAGCCAAACCGATGAGGGGGGTTGTGTTGGACACGAAGATCATGGGGCGACTTCGACCTCGAGCGCTTCTACGGCCTCGAACTCCTCAGTCAGTTCGTCTGGCGTGTAATTGACGTATGCGATGCCCCGCGCACGGAGCAAAGTCAGGAACTCAATGCGGCTGATAGCCAACAAACGCGCGGCCTTACCGGAAGAGATCCGTCCTTCTGTGAAAAGCGACAGGACCAACCACTCCACGAGGCGCTGTTGGATCTCATCCTGGTCAAACCCCAGGCGCACGATTGGCGTCGGGACGCGCACTTCAAATGTCGCCTCTACTGCCTCAAGCATTGTCCAACTCCTTTTTTAGTACGTCAGATAAGAATCCGTAGGGGCAGTGCCTTGCGCCTGCCCTGGGCGACCGCAAGGGATCGCCCCTGCCACGAAACTGCCAGGCTGCGTCAGCCTTCATTGCCACAGTGTGCGCCAATAGATCGTCCTGCGCCGATAGTATACCATCGGCAGGGGAGAAAGAAAAGCTGTTGCGACTCACCGCCCCGACCTAATCCCAGGCTGTTGCATCGGAAGAACGCTGAATATCATACGATGCGGCAGGAGGGGTTACTGCAGACCATGTCCAGGTGCTGTTGCCATTCGTACAGCTTGGGTTTACGCTTACTGAGGGGGTGCCGGGAGTAGGAGACGGAATTGCGGTTGGTACTACACACGAATCATCCAGTGAGGCAGTTGTCCAGGCTGACTGCTGGTCAAACACATCCCGGGAACGGGTTTTGCCATATACCCTGACTCCGGGGCCAAATGCAGCTGCA
>DAISHS010000512.1:0-2699 GCA_036822415.1 Chloroflexota bacterium | reverse complement strand
GCCCACCACGGTCTTGCCGATGCCGCCGGGGCCGTAGATCTCCAGCAGGCGATACGGGGTGCGGCCGGCCAGCAGGTCAGCGAACAGCGCGACCTCGGCCTGGCGGCCGACGACGAACTCAGGTGTTGGCATCGTTCTCCTCCCGATCTCCCCGCACTTGGCGGTCGAGTTGTTGTGCCTCAGCTGCCGCAAGAGCGGCCGCTTCATCCTGGCCTTGCACCCGGTACAGATCAGCAAGCTTACGTAACGAGATCGCCTGAACATCCACAATTCCGACACCTCGGCAGGTCGAAACTGCCTGCAAGTAGTGTGATTCTGCATCGGCGTCTTGTCCAAGTCGGCTAAGTATTGTGCCAAGGTTGTTGTGTGCAATGGCAATACCGCGTACGTCACCAAGTTTCAGTCGAAGTTGTAGACCATCCTCGATGTACTGAATGGCAGCTTGGTAGCGTTGCGTGTCCCGATAGAGCATACCGAGATTATTGAGTACAACACCAATCCCTCGTTCGTCGTCAAGCTGGCGTTTCATTTCGAGCGCCAATTGATACTTTTCTTCGGCCTGTTCATACTCGCCCTGATCATAGAGAACGGTGCCCAAATGGTTTACCAGAACAGATTGCAGGTAGAAATCCTGCAAATCGACGGCGATCGTAAGCGCTTCATGAAACCGAATTAGAGCTTCGTCCAGCTTGCCTTGGCGTCTTAGGACCGAACCAAGATTTGTCAAGGCACTTGCGTATCCACTTGAATGATGATCCTTCCGCAGCTTCATGGCGAGATCCAGTAAAGGAATCGCCTGGCTCAACCGCCCCATGGCCGACATGCAGGCAGCGACACTGCCGATGATGCTTGCGCCCCGAGCCCAATCAGTAGATCCCTCAAGCGATGGGATAGTCTTGAAGTAATAGTCGATTGCTTCGGTGTAGCGCCCTTGATCCTCCAGTACTTTGGCAATATCCCGAAAGTCGTAACTGGTCGCATTCTTGTCGTCAAGCTGCTGGTCGAGTTCCAATGCACGCTGATAACATTGTAACGCCTCGTCCCACTCTCCCGCCCTATGCAGATCCTCGCCAAGCTCGCTCAGCACGAGCGACTGATTCCGAACATCGCCGAGTACATCAAACAGGCTCAGGCTTTGCTGAAAGCACGAAATAGCGGTCTCCCATTCGTGTCTGAGATGGTGAAAGCGCCCCTCCTGGCGGCGGACCTGAGCCAGGTCTGCCATAGCCAGCCGAAAGCGTTTTACCTCACGCAACAGCGTATCGCACAATCTGAAATCGTGGGCGTCAATCGCCCTGTCGAAAGCACGTTTCCATTCCGCAGCGGCGCCAGGCATCCCGACGCGCAACAGCGTTGTCAGGTACTCAACCAAGTAAGATGCACTGGTAACCATATCTCAAGTCCTACACCCTTAGCAGTCGTCCAGCAGATACGCGTCGCGGAACTCGGCCATCGCCACCTCCCATTCATCCAGGCCGGCGGATTCGTCGGCGAGGACGAGGAGGCGGAGGCGTTCGAGATCGTAGGTGAGGTCGTCAGGCAAATGCGAATGTGGCTCTGTTATGGCGCGGTTGTCGCCGCTAGCCACGTCACGCGCGTCGCGGACTTCGATTTCGTGTTTGCCGCCAGGGGCATGCGCATCACTCATCTTCTTCGCTTCTCTCTGCCCCGTCGTGTTCTACCATCATCAAGGCGATATTGTGCAACGCTTCCTGAAGACCCCGCTCGTCGCCGAGTTCATGCGCCAACTCCAAGCTTTCCTGAAAAAAATCCAACGCTCCGCCATAGTCCGCTCGCGCATAGGCCAGCCCGCCGAGGTTGTTGAGCAACCCAATCTTGTCGAACACGATGCCCAGCCCATCCATCGAGATCAGCGCTGACTGCCAGCGACTGGCTGCCGCGTCAAGGTCACCTTCTTCGTAGGCTACATTGCCCAGGTTACCTTCGACCTGGGCGTACAAGTAAGGATCATCGGCCGTGGAGGCGAGGAGATCAAGCGCACCTGTGAGCGCCCTGCGGGCCTCGGCCAACCGACCTGTACGCCAAAGGGCTTCCCCCAGGCGGTTGAGCATGAAAGCCAGCGCTTGGTGATCCCCCAGCGCTTCGTAGGCGCTGCGGGCTTGCTCGAAGTGATCGACCGCCTGAGCGGCCAGACCCTGGTGCTCGAGGTCTAGCCCGACATGGCTGAGGCTTTCGGCTGCCAGATACGGGTTTCCCACGGCCTGCGCAAGCGCCAGCGCCTGCTCGTGCGCCGCGCGAGCCTCTTCAGCATTGCCTTGCAGGCGTAAGATCATGCCCAGGTCATTGAGGATCAAGATACCGTCCTCGACCTCCTGACTGTCTGCGAGCAGATGGAGCGCCCGCGTGAGCCGATCCGTCGCCCGGTCCCAATCCCCCAATTGCGCCTCGAGCATCCCTTCGTTATGATAGACCCGGGCGCGATCCGCCGCGCTCAGCGCCAACTGTTTGACCTCGCGCAGCAGGCGTCGGGCCTGGGCCAGTCGCCATGAGACGCGCGCATCTTCGAACAGGTCGAACCATAAGGCCAGGCTGGTTTCACTGGCCGCCGCCAGGACCAACCATTCCGCCAGATAGGTCTGTGGATCGCTGCTCACGCCCCTGGCTCCGCTTGTATCGCGATGGTCGCCTGGGGCATCAGACCGTTGATCTCCGCGATCCCGTCCTCTACCCATCCCGCC
>DAISHS010000511.1:0-2711 GCA_036822415.1 Chloroflexota bacterium | reverse complement strand
TCAGGCTGAGGATCTGGCGCGGCTCGATGCGACCCGCGACGACGGTCGGCTTCCAGGCAATGCCGCCCACGGCCAGGCCGAGCGACTGCGGTGTGGGCGTGAGCGCCCAGCCGCTATGGCCGCCGCCGAACAATCCGACGGAGGTAAGGGCCACCGTGCCGCCCATGCCCACGAAGCTCGTCGGGTCGCGGCGGCCGTTCCAGCGCAGCAGCGCCATGAACAGCCTGGACAGCGGCCACGGCGCCAGCATCAAGGAGCGGAACCAGCCCGGCATGCCCCGGTTGGCGGGCGCGGGCGCACGTTGCACGGCGCGAATCTCATCGTTGATCTGCCGGAACGTCTTGTGGTTGGCGCCGGCGATCACGTGTCCCATCAGGGCGCGCTTCTCGCCGGCCTGATGTTCGATCATCAAGCCGATGTTGACGTCCTCGAACAAGATCAGCCGGCCGCGGCCTTGCAGGTACGCCTGCACCTCCTTGTGTTCTGCGACGGCGCGGGCAACGCAGACGGCCACAAAAGCCGTGAAGGAGAGGTCCTCCCCCGTCTGCGCCTCAAGCTCGTTGAGGCGCTGGCGTGCGACGGTCACGTCAACTTCCAGCAGGCCATAGATGGAGTGCGCCGGCCACGAAAGCTCGAGCGTGTTCACCCAGATGCGACGACCGGGCGACAGATCGAGAGTTCGATAGGGGCCGATTGGGTTGTTCATCGCTTGCTCTCCTTCAGCGGGTCTCCCGCAGGATCAGCCCGCTGCGCAGAACGGCCCAGAGGCCGGCAAAGCCGCCGCTGACGCGGGCGATCCAGGCCAGGTCGGGCATGTAGAGGCGCAGGTAGCGGAGCAGGCCGCTGGCGCGCAGGTAGGCCAGGGCCGCCGCCAGCGACAGGTTCGGGAGCAGCGGCAGCAGGAGGTGCTGTCCCCACAGGCGTTCACGGCCGGGGCGAAGCGATGGATCAGCACGCCAACGGCGCAGCCGCCGCAGGGTGGCAATGACGCCGACGATCTGCCACAGCGGCAGCAGCAGCAGCGCCCGCATGACCCAGGGGATGAAGCCGAACCGGATCGGAGGCGGCGGCTGGCCGGCGAGCAGGGCGGCCAGCCCCTCGCCGACCTCCATCAGGACGAAGGGCAGGCCATGATCGGCGTTGACGAGCAGGACGACCCCCTTCTGCTGTTCCGGCAGGAGGCCCAGAAACGAGGAGAACTCGGGCACGTTGCCGCCATGGGAGACGAGCGTCGTCCCGCCGGTCTGGTTGACGAACCAGCCCATGCCGTACGCGGCGATCACCGCGCCCCCCACGCGCTGTGCGGCGGCCCCGCGGTGCATCTCGTCTATGCCGGCGTTCGAGAGAACCTGCGCGTCCCCGCAACGACCGCCGTTCAGATGGGCGATCAGGTAGCGCGCCAGGTCGTCGGAGGTGGAGATAAGGCCGCCGGCTGCCAGCGCGCTGGACGGGAAGGGCATGTCGCTTGCGGCCACGGGCGCGCCGAACCAGTAACGATGGCCGGTCGCCAGGCCATTGGCCTTCGCCGCGGCCCGTGAGGTGCAGGTGCGGCGCATGCCCAGAGGCGCAAGGATGTGCTGCTGGACGTACTCTGCATAGGGCTGTCCACCGGCAGCTTCGATCACCAGGCCCAGCACGTTGTAGTTCAGGTTGCAGTACTGGAAGGCGGCGCCCACCGGCTGGCTGAGTTCGAGCGACGCCAGGGCGCGCGCCTGGCGCTCAGCGGCAGCCGGGCGATCATCCACGTCCGCCAGGCAGACCGTGCCCGCCAGCATGGACAGGCCGCTGGTCTGATTCAGCAGGTGACGCACGGTGATTTGGGCCGACGCCGCGGGGTCAGCCACCCGGAACCAGGGCAGATAACGCTGCACCGGCGCGTCCAGATCGATCTTGCCCGCTTCGACGAGCTGCATCACCGCCAGCGCGGTGAAGGATTTGGTCGTGGAACCCAGGGCGAAGGGCGTCTGCGGGGTCGGCGTCTCGCCGCCGGGGCGAGCGCGGCCATAGCCGCGCGTGTATACGATGCGGTCACCCTCGACGATGGCGAGAGCGGCGCCGGGGATGTTCAGGCGGCGCAGTTGCGCCTCGAGGTAGGCGCCAATCGCAGCGTAAGCCGCGTCGTTGTCAGAACCACCGGAGAGATTTTTTACAGCCATGGCATCATCACCTTCTGGCGATAGCTCTCCCAGGCGGCGCCGAACGTCGCCGCCAGACCGCGCTCTTCCTCGGGCGCGAACATCCTCGACGCAACATAGAGCACGACCCCAACCAGGACGCCCAGCCACGAGTTGAACAGAAAACCGGCCCAGGGCAGCACGAGCAGCGCGACGCTCGTGTACAGTGGATGTTTGACCAGGGCGTAGGGGCCGTTCGTGATCAGCCTGCCCTGGGGTACCCTGACCAGGATCAGAAGCACCGACCACAGCCAGATCACGACCCCTGGAATCAGGACGACGATGGAGAGCGCCCTCAACCCGGTGGGCGGACCACCCACACTGAACAGCGACGGACGCCAGATGTTGAGGCCCAGACCGATGACCAGGAACGGCGACGTAAGCAGCATGATTTTGTCACCGCTTCCCATGAGCTTCTTCAGGTTCATGTTCTGCCCCCTAGAATTCCAAGATGTGGGCACTACAAAAATCATACATGATTCACGCCGCCGTGTCAAGCGTTCCAAAAAGCCCCGGCGACTGCAAGTCGCGGCTACC
>DAISHS010000510.1:0-2719 GCA_036822415.1 Chloroflexota bacterium | reverse complement strand
GCTGGCGTCGTTCGGCGCGCCAATCGAAGGCCGCGTCCGCCGCTGGCCCCTGGCCGGCCGCCAGGGATGAGCCGCCGGCGAAAGATTCCGCCGCGCCTGAGGGCGGCGGCGCGGCTGCGGCCAGCTCAGCCGCGCGCAAACAGACGAGCGCCGCGCGCGCCATTTCCCATTGGCGATCGCCTGGCTCGCCGATGCCGATGCAGCCAAATTCATATTGATGCGCAGCGAAGGCCAGATGAGCCTGCGCAATCAGGCGCGCGGCGGCCGCAGTGGCCGGCGGCGCAGCCTGGCTGGCCTGCAGGCGCGCCCGAATCCCTGCATACAACCGGCGGAAGTAGGCCAGTTTGGGCGAGCGGGTGTTGAAATCGAACCAGTCCTGGTAGCCGTCCTCATGATAGGGTTTGCCCTGGCTGCGCAGAGAAGCAACCATCCACGAAGCCTGCCCATCAGGGATGACGGGCAGAAAACCGAGGGGTGCAGGGGCCTGCGCCGGCGCGGTGACGGCCAGCCAGGGCTGCTGCTCCAGTTCAGTGAGAAACCGATCGAGGTTGGCCCAGGCCGATTGCGGCAGAACACCGCGCGCGTAGCCCCAGAGACCCGTCGCCTCGGCGTCTTCAGCATACCAGGGGTAGTAAGTGTGGCTGTCAGGCTGCGCCGCCAGCGTGCGCAGGTAAGCGAGGGCGCGCGCCGTGCGTCCGGTCCAGATGGCGTAGTTGATGACATTCTTCAGGGGCTGATCATCGTTGAACAGGGTCAGGTTGCGCCCGTCTTGACCGGTTTGCCAGACGGCGTGCGGCTGCGCGCAGCCGGCTGCGCGCAGGAAATCGCTTTCGATCAGGGTCTGGGAGTAGCCGCTGGCCGCCAGGACCGGCGCGAGAGAGGCGCGCCAGCAGCGCTCTGGGTTCCAGAACAGGGTTGGACTGACGCCAAAATTACGCTGCAAGACCTCGCGGTGCAGCATCATCTGCAGCAGATTATCCCAATCATCGCTGGCGTAAGCCACATTTTGCGCGTAGGTGCTGCCCACCAACGTAAACTGGCCGGCGTTGACGCCGTCGGCCAGCAGCTGCAGCGGCTCGGGGTCGCACCACTGCAAGGCGTGAATGAGCGTGCCAGAGATGTGGATGACAAAAGGCAGCCGCGTATGCCGCCGCAGCACCTGCAGCAGTCCCTTGTAGCAGGCCTGGCTGGCCAGATGGCTAAACTGATTGAGGTTCTGATTGAAGTGGAAAAGCAGCGCGATGCGCAGCTGATTCATGGTCGTCGTCCTTTCTCAGCGCCAACGCGTTTGGATCGCCTCGCTGGTCAGCTCACGCAGCGCGTCAGCAGCGACCCAGCGGGCCGTCTTGTCGCCGGCGGCCTGGATGGCCTGCGCGGCGGCGATGGCCTGCGCGTTGAGATGACGGTTGCGCTTGCCGATGCCACGCAAGGCCCAGTTGACCGCCTTCTTGACAAAGTTACGCCCGTCGCTGGACTCACGCGCAATGATGGGCAAAAATGCCTCGAAGCGCTCGTCTGGCGCGTGCTTGTCATGGACGGCAAGCGCCGCCATCAGCACGAAACCGGCGCGCTTGACGAACTCCTCCGGCCGGCCGCTCCACGCCGCCGCTTTGTCCCAGGCCCACGGCGTGCGATCGAACAGGTTGCTGCAGACCTGGTCGCACACATCCCAGGAATCGAAGTCAGCCACCCAGCGCTCCATCTGCTCAGCGGTCACCCAGCGCGGCTGATCCACGAGCGCGGCCAGAATGTGCGCCTCATGGATTTCTGACGCCCACAGCGCGGCCGCCAGGTCATGGTCGTGACCGGCCTGCCTGGCCAGGGCGCGCAGGGTGGGAATGGAAACGCCCAACGTGTGCTGCGGATTGATGCCAAACTGCGCCATCCCCGCTACGTTGGCCGGGTTTGCGTGGCTGTGCAATTGCGCCAAAAGTTCTTCTGCTGTCATCTTCTCTCTTTCCTTTTCTATCTTCCACCTCCTACCTCATCCATGCGCCGCAGAATGACGAGAAGGGCAAGCGAGACGGTCAAAGGTCTTGATTATCAGCAGAGAAAGGCCGCCTCAAGCCCTGGCATTATAGTCAAGACGAAGAAAAACCCAAATCTTCTATTTCAAGCCTCCGACCTCTGCGCGCGGCGCGGCAAGCGCCTATCGGATCGCAGCCGGCATGCCAGGCTTGAGGCGATGGTCGGCGTTGTCCAGGCTGAGCGTCACCGCCAGCACCAGGTTGGCGCGGTCCGCGCTGTTCTGAACGGTTTTCGGGGTGAACTCCGCGGTGGAGGCGATTTCGGTGACATGGGCCGTGAAAATCTGGCCCGCATAAGCATCCACCGTGACCGACAGAGCCTGCCCGATCTGCACCTGGCCGATCTGGCCGGCCGGGATGTAAACCTTCAGGCTGACGCGGTCGAGGTCCGCCAGGCGCAGGAGAACGACGCCGGGCGCGGCCAGCTCACCGGCGCGAGCGGCCTGCTCCAGGACGATGCCTGTGCGGGGCGCAGTCAGCGTCAGCCGCGCCAGCTGCGCCTGGATCTGAGCCAGGGCAGCCGCGGCCTGGTCAACCTGCGCCTGGGGCTGCTGCTCGAGATGGCCACCGCGGTGGGCGGCCTGGGCGGCGCCCTGCTCGGCTGGCTCGTGTTCCGGTTCGGCTGGTTCGTCGAACACGCCGACTTCGGCGGCCGGGAACGCCCGGGCTTCCTGGCCGGTCTGCTGGCGAGA
>DAISHS010000509.1:0-2721 GCA_036822415.1 Chloroflexota bacterium | reverse complement strand
AGGGCAGTCAGGACGAGCAGCGCGGCGGTGCACAGAACAAGCGGACGACGCCAATGAAGCACCAGTGAGACTCCCAACCTGGACAAGCCAGAAGCAAAATGATCAGACTACAAAAAAACGCAAAGAGCGCAAAGGCGATTCAGCCTTTTTCTTTGCGATCTTTGCGTTTTTTACGGTGCAACTTCTTGCTCAAACAGCAAGGAATGGAATGGCAAAGGGACTACATGGTTGTATGACCTGGGGTTACGATGGGGATGAACGCGGCCGTTTTGTCATTAGCAGCCCAGTCCGCCCGAACTACTGAGTGGGCCGAGCACGCTGGGGACGCCAGGCACGCTGCCGGGCGGTGTTTTGTCGGCCTGTGTTTGCAGCGATCGTTCGAGGGCAATCGAGGGTTCCTTCCAGGTTTTCTTGACGCGGACGGATGGCTGCTTTGGACTGAGTGCAGAATCTGCGTTGTTCATCGGTGATGCTCCTTTTCCTTCCCGGTTTCTTCTCTGTTTTTGGCGATCATGGTTGCGGCTGACCACGCGAGTGATGGCAAGCTATAACAAAGGGATAGATTGCACCAACCCGCGCCTGGTTTCCGGGCGTCCACTCGGCGCCGCGCGGCGCATTTTGACCTGCAGCGGCGTCTCCGGGATGGCGGCTTCCGGATGCACCTGGGCAAAACGCGCCTGCGCCTGTTGGCAGGCCAGCAGATGCCCGCCGTAGAGGTCGCCATGCTCTTTCCAGGCCAGGCCGGCGCAGCGTCCTTCGCAATAGGCGTTGAGCGGACACACGCGACATTCTGGCAGGTTGGTCAGCGTGTGCCGGCTGCGCAGCTCATTGAAAATCGGCGCGTCGCGCCAAATCTCGGCGAAGCGCTGGCGGCGCAGATTGCCGGCGGGCACGCGCAGCTCGATGCACGGGAAAACGTCGCCATAGGGACTGATCAGGCAGGAAGAAAGCCCAACCTGGCAGGTGCGTGACGCCGGTGTCCGCGCCTGCGGCGTGAAGGAGTCGCCGCTCGTCAGGAAAAGCTCGGTGATCTGTCCTCGCGTGAGCTGCTGCGGCGCGGCGCGCGGCGCGCCGTCGTCGGCCGACGAAATCTTGAAAACCTGCTCATAGTATACACCCAATTCATGCGCTAAGTCAATCATCTCTTGGCGTTCTGCGAGGTTCAGATTGAGCAGGAGGGTGTTGAGCTTGACCCGGACGCCGCGTTCTTGCAGCAGACGGACGCCGCGCAGCACGCGCGTCAGGGTGTGGCGACTGCCGGCCACGGCGTCGAAAGTCGCCTCGCTGGCGCCCAGCAGGCTGATGTCCACCTGCACCGGGTCCAGGGCCGCCAGGCGATCGGCCGTCTCCGGGGTCAAGAGGGTACCGTTGGTTTTCAGGTCGAGGGCAAAGCCGAGGCTGCGGGCGTGTTCGGCAATGGTGAAGAAGTCGCGCCGGGTGAGAATTTCGCCGCCGGTCAGCGTCAGACGCAGCGCGCCGGCCGCGGCCATTTGCTCCAGAATGTCCAGACATTCGGCCGTGGTCAGTTCGGGCTGCGCCTGCGGCACGTTGTAGCACATCACACAGTCCAGGTTGCAGGTGTGCGTCAGTTCCCAGAGGATGCTGAAGGGCACGTGCGTGGCGCGCAAACGGGCCAAGAGCGCGTCGTAGGCGTCCGCCGGGCCAGGGGCGCGGCCGCAGGCGTCGAAGCCATGATCGCTGGGATCAGCGGCGGGCAGGATGGCGCTGGCAAGGTCAGACATCGTCATGGCTCAGCTCCAGCTCAGCAGGGCTTTGGCAACCAGGTCAGCCACGAAGCCCTGGGTGCTCTGCCGGGCATGGGCTGCGTCCACGTCGTATTCAGCGGCCAGAACCTCCGCAATCTCCTCCACGGTGCGTGTGCCATCGGCCAGCTCCCAAATGCGCGAGCCAACCGGGTTGAGCATGCGGACCATGTGCTCGGCCGGGCTGATGATAATGGCCTCGCCGCTGAAAACACGGGCGGCGGTGCGTGGGTGATGGATCGGCTTGCGATTGTCGTTTGCGGACATGGTTTCCCTATCCATGGATGTTCAGGCAGGCGCAAGGCGCTGCCCCTACGGTGCCGTTGGGCCAGATTGTACCGGGTTAAGGAACGGTTGTCAATCCGCCGCGGCGCTCAAACCCCCGCCTCTCGCAGAAAATCCCACAGCTCGGCCGTGGGACGGAAGGCAAGGCGGTAGACCGGCGCGCTGGCGATGATCGCGGCCGCCATCTGCAGCCAGGCGTCGGCGCTGGACGCGCGTTCCGCGGCGACTTTTTCGGTCTCCAGGAGGGCGACGGCGGCCTGCGCGGGCGGCAGGCGCGTCAGGCTGAAGGTGGGCGCGTGCTCCAGCGCGTAGAGCGCGGCCAGCGGCGCCTGCCGGTTGCTGCGCTGGATGCGCTCCTGCGGGGTGCTCATGCCCCAAAACGGGGTGCTGACCAGAACCGGGCCATCCGCCCGCTGCTGGATGATGACATTTTCGTCGCTCACGACCTCAGCCGTGGCCGGCGCCAGGCCGGCCAGTGTGGTTTTGCCCGCGCCGGAAGCGCCAAAAAAGACGTGCCCACGTCCCTGCCAGATCAGGCCGGCCGCGTGCAGCAGCAGCCCCTGTCCCAGCCGCGGCAGCATCTGCAGCAGGATGAAGACCAGGGTGCGTTCGAGCGCAGACGGCGCACGCGCGGCCGAGGACGCGCTGACCACGGCCTGCTGGCGGGCCAGGT
>DAISHS010000508.1:0-2744 GCA_036822415.1 Chloroflexota bacterium | reverse complement strand
TTTCATTATACAACAGGCTGGGGGCACGTCAAGGTGCATCCCAGATGGCGCACGCTCGGCAGGCCGGCTAGAGCCTTTGCGGCAACCGGGCCACGCGCCCCTGCGCCGCCAGCGCCGCGGCCGCCTGCACGGTGTGAAAGTGAATATCCACCGTGTCTTCGATCTGGCGCGCATAGCCGCCGGCCATGGTGACGGCCACCGGCAGACCGGCCCGGCGACAGGCCTCGAATACCATTTGATCGCGCTGCGCCAGCCCTGCTTTGCTCACGGCCAGGCGGCCCAGGGTGTCGCCCTCGAAAGGATCGGCGCCGGCCAGGTAGATCGCCAGGTCCGCGCGTGCACGGCCAAGCGCCTGCTGCAGACCGTTTTCCAGCGCGGCCAGGTAAGAGGCGTCATCACAACCGTCCTCCAACTCGATGTCGAGATCGCTGGGCGTCTTGCGAAAGGGGAAATTTTTGGCGCCGTGAATCGAGAAGGTGAAGACCGTTGAATCGCCGGCCAGGATCGCGGCCGTGCCGTTGCCCTGATGCACATCGCAATCGAGAATAACCACCCGCGCGATGCCGTCCTCAGCCTGCAGGGCGCGGGCGGCGATGGCGCTGTCATTGAGAACGCAAAAGCCTTCGCCGTGGTCACGGCAGGCGTGATGCGTTCCGCCAGCCAGGTTGACGCTGATGCCATCCCGCAGCGCGGCCCGACAGGCAGCAATGGTCGCGCCGGCTGAACGCTGTGTGCGCTCAACCAGCGCTTCTGACCAGGGAAAGCCGATACGACGCTGTTCGGCTGCGGTCAGCTGGCCGGTTTGCACACGATACCAGTAGTCCCAATCGTGCGCGCGCAAAATTTGCTCATCCGTGGCCGCGGGCGGCGTACACAGCTCATTGGACGGCGTCAGGTTGGCTGCGGACACACGCTGCCGCAGGCGCGCGTATTTTTGCATCGGAAAACGGTGGCCTGCCGGCAAAGGCAGGACAAAACGGTCGCTGCTGAAAATTTGCATAGGGTTAGCGGTAGAATTCACTGCGTTTGAGCTTGATATAGCGCAGCTGGCGTTCGGCCAGCTTGCCGTGGTCGGCCAGGGCGTCGCGGCGCGCCAGGGCGTAATCGAACCAGTGCTCGGCCTCGCGCAGGCGGCCGCGACGGAAGAGGAGTTGACCCAGGGTCACGGCGCTGGTGGCATCGTCAGGGTTATCGTCCAGCGTCGCCTGCAGCTTCTTCTCCTCCGGGGTGTAATCCGACTTAAGCCCAAAGCCAATATCGAATACCTGGTCAGGATCGTAACGTTCTGCCTTGTGCCGGATGAGCGCGCGGCCGCGCGGGATGATGAAGTCAAGGTGGCGCACAATTTTGACCACCAGTTCAAGGTCGGCGTTTGCCAGCTCAGGCGGGAGATCAATGGCGATGTCTTCGCTGGCATCGAGCACCGCGTTGATGGATAATCCCTGCTCCCCAGCCGTGGCCGCCTGGATCAGCAGGGAATTCTTGCCAGCATTGGCAAGGTAAAGCGACTTGCCGCTGCGGTTGCCGCGCACGAAGGGCGTTTCCAGCCCTGCGCTGGGCGCGGCCAGGGGGTGATTCTGAATGGTGGGGAAATGGATATCCCAAATCTCCAGGAAATCGGCCGTGTAGTCGCGCAAAATGCCGACATGCTCATAGACCGTATCTTCCTCACGCAGTTCGACCACCACTTTGACGCCTACGTAACGCTCCAAGAGCGGGTCATAATCGGTGCCGGCGTAGCCAATGAGATTGCTGCCCAGGCTGGTGAAGTAATCCTGACTCTCTTCGGTGATGAACTTCGAGCCTTGCGCCTTGCTGCTGCCTACGATCACGCCGATGGCCTGGCTGAGGGAATCGGACGCCAGGCTGATGAAATTGCGCACGCGGCGCTGCAGGCGTGCGCCCGGACGAGGATGAAACACCTTCTCCATCATGGCCTGGCGTTTGCGCAGCTCATGTTCATCCATCTGATCACAGTAGCGATAGACCGCTTGAACCTGTGGGAACTCGTCCTTGTAGAGCAAATAGGTCGTCTCGATGTGCTTTTGCTTGTCCTGATAATCTTGCGCATAGATCAGTTCGATTCCGGTTGGCTCGACGTGCAGTTGCCCCCAAATCTGCTGGCCTCCCAGCATCTCGACATTGACCTGATCGCCCTCGAAGTGCGCCAGGCAGCGATCACGGCGTTTGCCATTGACGTACGCGCCCAAGAGCGCGCTGAAAATGACGATCATGAGGGTCAGGATAAGGGTTGGATCAAGCATGGGCGATGACCTGATGGAATGGATGTGCGTAAGCTGCCGTGCATTTTAGCCGAAAGCGGTCAACTAGACAACAACCGAGGGCGCCGCGCAGCGGGCTGGCGGCAGATCACGAACGGGCGAGAGATATTTCCGCGCGGCGCAGAAGGCTTTGCAGGCGAGTGGTGAATGGCCCCGGCTGGCCCTGGCCCAAAACCTGGCCGTCGAACTGGATAAGCGGCGTGATGCCCTGCAGGGAATTGGTCAAGAAAGCCTCGTCGGCCGCCAGCAGATGCTGACGGGGAAACGCGCCCTCTTGCCCAGGCTGTCCGATCTGCGCGGCCAGGGCCAGCGCCTGGGCGCGGGTGATGCCAGGCAAAGGCCCGCACGCCAGGGACGGTGTGTAAAGCACGCCGTCGCGCAGCCAGAAAAGGTTGCTGGCGCAGCCCTCCACCAGGGCGCCGGCATGATTGAGGAAGATGCCTTCGTGCGCGCCGGCGGCCG
>DAISHS010000507.1:0-2757 GCA_036822415.1 Chloroflexota bacterium | reverse complement strand
CAGGTTGCGGCCGCCTTCGGCTGGCCTGGCTCATGAAACGTCCTGAAGTTATACATATCTTATTCAAACATTTGACAAACTCCAAACGATGGTGTATAATGCGTCCATCGAGAGAAAGTGAACGTTGAATGTTTTGGAAGCGATTGTTATAGATTTCAGGCGCTTTCAGGAGGAAACCATCGTGAAGAATCAAGATCAGCAGAACCTCGCTCAGTTGAGCGATGAAACGTTAGTGCAGTTGTACGTCAGCGATCCGCTGCGCTATGCGCAGGCTTTCGAGTTGTTGGTTGAACGTTATCAGGGCAAGGTGTTTGGCCTGTCGCTGCGGATGATGGGAAACCGTGAGGAAGCTGAAGACCAGGCGCAGGAAATTTTTATCAAGATTTATCGTTCCCTATCTCGTTTCGAAGGGCGCTCGCGTTTTAGCACATGGCTCTATCGTATTGCCGTCAATGCTTGTCTCGACGCCATCGAGAAACGCCGTCGCCGCCCGCAGGTGGCAGACGTGGAGTGGAGCGACATGGCAGAGGCCGAGCCAGCAGAGAGCGAGCTTTTGCGCTGGCATGCGCCGACGCCCGAACATGCCTATCTTCACACAGAGCAGTCGGGCATGGTTCACGCGGCCCTGTCCCAATTGGACAAATCGCACCGAGAGGCCATTGTGCAGCGAGAGCTGGAAGGCTTGAGCTATCAGGATATGGCCGCTAATACCCGCATTGGTCTCAGTGCGATGAAGATGCGTGTGCATCGGGCGCGCAAGGCCCTGGCTACCGTCCTGCAGCAGCAGGTGCAGATGGGAATGGCGTAAGTCAGCGCCGCACGCTGCGATCGCTGCGCGCAGCCGCGTGAAGCGGCAGCCGGTGCAGATTGGCCGAGAAAAACGAGATGGATGTAAAAATTTTGCAGTGGGTGGTGTGCCCGCAATGCGCAGAACGCCAATGGCAGAGCGTCGGAGAGGCGGTTCGTTGCACGGTGTGCGGCTGCCGCTACCCTGTCCAGTATGACGCCCTCAATTTACTGCCGGGCGGGCCGCATTTCTTGACCCCCGCTCAGCGCACGAATTTCACCTTGCCGGTGGCTTGGGGCTATGAAGACCTGTGGCGGCGGCGTTCGTTGAGCCTTCTGAGCGGTCGAGCGTTCGGCATCGAGCGTGAATTGGCGCTGTTGGACCAGTGGATGGCCGGCGCAGGCGCGGGCGTTTTTTTGGACCTGGCCTGTTCGCACGGCCTTTATGCGCGCTCACTGGCGCGTGGCGCGGCCTTGCATCGGCTTGAGCGTGAGGTGATCGCGCTGGACAGCTCGTTGCTTATGCTGCAACAGGCGGCCGCGAAGATTCGTCACGCCAATCTGACCACCGTTCATCTCTTGTGCGCCGAGGGCGAATCGCTTCCCTTGCCTGCCAGCTCTCTCGATGGGATTGTTTGCGGCGGCTCCCTGAACGAGTTCAAGGTTGCTGACCTGGTCGTGGCTGAGGCTGCGCGCGTGCTCAAGCCAGGCGCGCCGTTTTTCTCTATGCACCTCCTGGGCAGCGAGCTGCGCTGGGGGCAGCGTCTGCAAGGGCTGGCTCGTCAGGGCGGGGTTCAATTTTGGGACACGGCCGCTGTGCAAGCGATGTTTGCCCGCCACGGCCTGCGCCTGGCGCAGCGTGAGCAGTTTGGCATTGTGGAGTTTGCGCTTTTCAAGAAAGAGGGCCGCTGATGCTGCTCGATCGGGTCGAAATACGAGATTTGCTCTTGCGTTGTATCATTGGCATCAACCCAGAGGAACGTGTCAATCCGCAGGACGTGCTGATCAATCTGACGCTGTTTGCCGATCTTACCAGGGCCGGAAACAGCGACGACATCAACGACGCCGTCAACTACAAAACGGCTACCAAGCGCGTCATCGCCCTGGTCGAACAGTCTCACTTCTTCCTGGTCGAAAAAATGGCGACTGAAATTGCGCGCCTGATCTTGTCCGAATTTCCAATCGAGCGCATGGTGGTGCGCCTGGAGAAGCCGGGCGCACTGCGCTTTGCGCGCTCGGTGGGGGTTGAAATCGAGCGGACGCGGGCCGATTTTGGCCTGCCGCCGCTTCCTCCTCGTCTATGAATACCGTCTTTCTTAGCCTCGGCTCCAACATCGAGCCGGAAGTCCACCTGCCGGCGGCCGTCCGCCTGCTGGCGGCTGTGGGCGAGGTCGTCGCCGTTTCACCCGTTTACGAATCGGTCGCCGTCGGCGATCCAACGCAACCGCACTTTTTGAATGGAGCGGTGATCCTGATCGTCGCGTTGTCACCCAACGACCTGAAAGAGCGGCTGATGGCTATCGAGCAGGCGTTGAAGCGCCAGCGCAGCGCCGATCCCAATGCCGCGCGCACCATTGATCTCGACATTGCCCTCTTCAACCGCGACGTTCTCCTGCTGGGCAAGCGCCACATCCCTGATCCTGACATTTTAACGCAGCCGTACCTGGCGCTCCCGCTGGCGGACCTCAGGCCCGACTTCGTGCATCCAGAGACAGGCCAGACTTTGCGCGCGCTTGCGGCGCCGTTTCGTGGGCGAACGGACATTTGGCGCCGTGACGATGTGCGCCTGGCGACGGTCAAATAACCGCAACCCGTCCGGTGGACGGGCGGGCAGGCCTGGGGCGCTGCCTTGCAGAGCCGATAGTTGTAAAAATTAGAGCAGTAACCATTATTTTTTAGAAAGCGAGTCAAAGCCTATGAATCCGATGAAAGTCAACGTGGACGATTTTGAAATGTTTCGCAATGAACTGG
>DAISHS010000506.1:0-2763 GCA_036822415.1 Chloroflexota bacterium | reverse complement strand
CTTGTATTTCGTCTGCAAGTCGACGACGCGGTGGAAAAAATCAAGCCCCATCAGCGTCGGTTCGCCGCCCTGCCAGCTGAATACCACGGAGTCTCCGGTCTGTGCCTCGATGTATTGCGATATGTGCGCCTCAAGAACCGCCTCGCTCATGCGCGGAACCCTAGGCTGATGTAGCAGTTCTTCTTTATGGAGGTAAAAACAGTAGCTGCAATCCAAATTGCATTGCGCTCCACTGGGCTTGACCATCGCATGAAACCGATAGGTGTCATCGCTGTTGACGTGCACCCAAAACTGACCCACTTGGCAGGTTAATGTTCATCGAAAACTGACCCACCTGAAATCGCTATCCTGCTCAAATTTTGAGCGGGGAGAAGGAGTGATCACAGTGGGCATGTTAGCCAAGATCCGGCGGATGCACATCCGCGATGGAATACCGCTCAGAGAGATTGCACGGCAAACCGGGCTCTCCCGCAACACCATCCGCACCTGGCTGCGTCAGCCGGAAATGACGCAACCCCAATACCCCGCCCGCAAGGGCCAAAGCGTCCTCGACCCGTGGGCCGATCAACTGCGGCAATGGCTGCAGACCGACAGCCACCGCAGCAAGCGCGAACGGCGCACCGGCCGGGTCATGTTCGAAACCCTGCGCGAGCAGGGCTACCCCGGCAGCTACTCCCGCGTCTCCGCCTTCATCCGCAAATGGCAGGAAGAGCGCAGCGAGAACCCCAAGCGCAGCGCCTACGTCCCGCTCACCTTCGCCCTCGGCGAAGCCTTCCAGTTCGACTGGAGCTGCGAATACACCTTCATAGGGGGCCTTCGCCGACGTCTCGAAGTCGCCCACATCAAGCTCTGCGCCAGCCGCGCCTTCTGGGTCGTGGCCTATCCCAGCCAGAGCCATGAAATGCTCTTCGACGCCCATGCCCGGGCCTTCGCCGCCTTCGGCGGGATTCCCCGGCGCGGCATCTACGACAACATGAAGACCGCCGTCGACAAGGTCGGGCATGGCAAAGAGCGCACCATCAACGCCCGCTTCCACGCCATGTGCGGCCACTACCTGTTCGACCCCGAGTTCTGCAACCGGGCCGCCGGCTGGGAGAAAGGCATTGTCGAGAAGAACGTCCAGGACCGGCGCCGGCAGATCTGGCAGCAGGCCGCCGAACGCCGCTGGCCCGATCTCGACAGCCTCAACGACTGGCTCGGCGAACAGTGCCGGACCGCCTGGGCCCATACCCCGCACCCCGAATGGCCGGCACTCACCATTGGCGAACTGCTCGAAGATGAGCAACTCCAGATGATGCCCAACCCGAAGCCTTTCGACGGCTACGTCGAGAAGCCGGTTCGCGTCTCCAGCACCGCGCTCGTGCACTTTCAGCGCAATCGCTACAGCGTGCCGACCGACCATGCCCATCGCGTCATCAGCCTGCGCATCTACCCGGACGCCCTCCAGTTCATCGCCGATGGCGAGGAAATCGCAAGGTATGCCAGGAGCTTCGAGCGTCACCAGACCTTCTACGACTTCCGGCACTACATCGGCCTGATCGACCGCAAGCCCGGCGCGCTGCGAAACGGCGCCCCGTTCGCCGAGATGCCCGATCCGCTGCTGCGGCTGCAGAAACACCTGCTCAAACACCTCGGCGGCGACCGGATCATGGCCGACGTGCTGGCGGCCATTCCGGTGCATGGGCTGGAGGCTGTGCTGGTAGCCGCGGAACTAGCCCTCGAGTCCGGGCGCCCGAGTGGCGAGCATGTGCAGAACGTGCTGGCCCGCCTGAAGACAGGTGGCGACACCATCCGGATCGAGACACCTATCTCGCTCAAGGAAGAGCCGAAGGCCAATACCCATCGCTACGATCACCTGCGCACGGAGGTGAGCCATGTCCGTTGAACTGGTGGCGAAGCTGAAAGCCTTGAAACTGCACGGCATGGCGCAGACCTGGCCGGAACTGATGGCCAAGGCGCGGCACGCAGACATTGCCCCGGAACAGCTGCTGGGCGAACTGCTGGCGGCGGAGACGGCCGAGCGGGAGGTGCGCTCGATCGCCTATCAGATGACGGCAGCCCGCTTCCCGGCGCACCGCGATCTGGCCGGCTTCCGCTTTGCCGAGTCGCGGGTCGATGGGGAACTGATCCGGCGCCTGCACACCGGGCAGTTCATGGATGATGCGCAGAACGTGGTGTTCATCGGCGGGCCGGGGACAGGCAAGACGCATCTGGCGACCGCCATCGGCATCGAGGCGATCCAGCGCCAGGGACGGCGGGTGCGGTTCTTTTCAACCGTGGAACTGGTGAATGCGCTGGAACAGGAGAAGGCACACGGCAAGGCCGGGCAGATCGCCTACCGGCTGATGTATGTCGATCTGGTGGTACTCGATGAACTGGGCTACCTGCCGTTCAGTCAGGCCGGCGGCGCCTTGCTCTTCCATCTGATCTCGAAGCTCTATGAGCGGACGAGCGTGATCATCACGACCAATCTTTCGTTCACGGAGTGGGGCAATGTGTTCGGGGACGCGAAGATGACGACGGCGCTGCTGGATCGCCTGACGCATCACTGCCATATCGTTGAGACCGGCAATGAGTCCTGGCGCTTCAGGAACAGCTCTGCCCGACCCGGGTCGGGCAGAGCAAGATCAACTGCAAAAAACCAAGGAGAGAAAATCCCGAAAACCCACGACTTATCCACAGAGGCGTAGTTATACTCAACGCATAAACGACGGGTCAATTTTCGGTGAACACGGTGGGTCAAATTTCAGTGCACTTCAACAG
>DAISHS010000505.1:0-2779 GCA_036822415.1 Chloroflexota bacterium | reverse complement strand
AACAGAGCAAACAGCCAGGCCAGCGGCGTTTGCTTGAACGTTCGACTGATTGTTTTGATGGTTGTCCTCCATGAGCCATGATCGTCAGCGTTGCCAACTTTCTGAAAAGTTGGCAACGTTGAGTGCGATTATAGCCCAGATCGGCAGGCTGTCAACGGCTACGCGGCTTGCGCAGGGGCCGTGCATGATTCGAGCGGCGCGCAAGCTGCCACAGGCGCGCCGGCGGACGGAGCCTGGCAGCTGACCGGAAAATAACTGCACGCAAATTGAGCTTGAAAGGGTGTGGCCTTTTGCCTGGTCGGGCCGTCAAAACCGACGTTCAAAGCATTGCTTGCAGGGAGGAAATATCGCGCATGGGCGCTTATCTGGCTTACAAAGAAATGTTGCGCAATCAGGGACGCTTTTTGCTCTTCAGCCTGGTTATTGCGCTGATCACCGTGCTGGTGCTCTTCATCGCTGGCCTGGGTGAAGGGCTGGGTTCAGGCAACAAGCAGTACATCGAAAAGCTCAACGCCGACTTGATCGTCTACAAGGCCAAAGTGGACCTTTCGATTGGGACGAGCAAGATCGAGCGTTCCAAGCTCAGCGCCATTCGCCGCGTCGAAGGGGTGGCCGAGGTGGGGCCGATCAGCTTTTCCGCGGCCTCGCTGGTGTTTGCCGACGGCCGCAAGCCGCTCAATGTTTCGCTGATCGGTGTGGAGCCAGGCTTGCCCGGTGAAGTCCCCGCCTACCAGGGGCGTCAACTGGGCGGTCGGCGGGCCAACGAAGCGGTGGTGGATCGCAACACAGCCTTGCGCGCCAAAGTGGGCGTCGGCGACACGATCCAGGTCAAATCTATTCAGGCTGCGCAGGAAGAATACTACGATCTGCTCGTCGTTGGGGTCAGCGACGGGCGCCAGTATTCGCTGCAACCGTCAATCGTCGTGCCCATGCTGACCTTCGAAAAGATCAAACCGCAGGCCGTCGTCGGCGCGGGGGACGCGGAGCTGATCTCCAACGTGGCGGCGGTGCGCCTGAGCGATCCCGCGGCCAGCGCGGCCGTAGCGCAGCGCCTGCAGGCAGAGGTCGCCGATATTCAGGTGGCTGACCGGGTGACGGCCTATGAGAACACGCCGGGCTATTCTGCGCAGCAGGGAACCTTGAGCACGCAGCGCGGCTTCGTGCTGTTGATTGGTGTGTTGGTGATTGGCGGCTTCTTCCAGATTCAGACGCTGCAAAAAGTGGCTCAAATCGGTATGCTCAAGGCGATTGGCACCTCGAACCGCACGGTAGCGGCTGCGTCCATCATTCAGATCATCCTGGTGACGGCTATTGGCGTTGCCATCGGCAGCGCCGTGACCATTGGGCTTTCGCTGGTCTTTCCGCCAACCGTGCCCATCGCCTTTACTGGCCCCAACGTACTCGTGGGGGTTATTTCGCTGCTGGTCATCGGCCCGATCGGCGGCTTCATTTCCGTCCGCCAAGCGCTGCGGGTAGAACCGCTGACCGCGCTGGGCCTGGCATCCTGACGAAAGGCGCAGAACATCATGACAGTTGCATTAGAAACGCAAGCGGTAACGAAAACCTACCAGGGCGGCAGCGGCCTGATCAACGCGGTGGATGCTGTTTCGCTCAGTGTCCATGAAGGGGAATTTGTGGCCCTGGTTGGCCCCAGCGGGTCGGGCAAAACAACAATGCTGGCCATGCTGGCTGCGCTGCTCAAACCGACGGCCGGCTCGATTCTGATCGGCGGGCAGGACTTGAGCACCATGAGCGAAGCAAAACGCACCGCTTTTCGCCGCGAGAAGATCGGCTTCACTTTTCAGGCCAACAACCTGGTGCCCTATCTGACGGCGCAGGAGAATGTGGAGCTGATGCTGCGCCTCAACGGTAAGCTGGACAAAGCGAGCCAGGCGCGTGCGCGGGAACTGCTCGCACGCCTGGGCCTGGGCGATCGGCTCAACAACCTGCCGCGCCAGCTTTCGGGTGGTCAGCAGCAGCGCGTCGCCATTGCCCGCGCCCTGATCCACAACCCGCAGGTGGTGCTGGCCGATGAGCCGACCGCATCGCTGGACACCGAGCGCGCATTTCAGGCCGTCGAGACCTTCGCCGCGCTCATTCACGAGCAGCGCCGCGCCGGCATCATGGTCACCCATGACCTGCGCATGGTGCCCTTTGCGGACACGGTCATTCAGATGTTGGATGGCAAGGTGGCGAATGTTCTGACCAGTCGGGCAGAAATTGCCGCGCTGGCCGGGACGGGACGCGGCGAGCGCGCGCCGCAGCACGATCTCACCAGCGAACCGCGTCCGGCGAACCCGGCGCGCATGCCGGAGCTGGCCGCCGCGCTCAACGCCATCTAAAACAGCTCGCCCACGCTATTCGATCAACGAAATGCCGGCCGCTTGCAGGCGAGCTTGCAGCAGCCTGGCAATTTGCAGCTTGACGGCGACCGCGTGGGCAAAGGTGGCTTTGGCGATCACGGTCAAGGGCGTCTTGGGGCCGAAGACTTCCGTCGGCGCCAAGACCTGCCACGGTTCGATCAGGTCTGGCAAGAGGGTAACGGCCTCTTGCCCCAGGGCCTCCAAGAGGGCCAGGGTGCGCGCCAGGTCATCCCACGACACCATAAATGCCAATTTGACGCTGGAAAAATCGGCCCGGCTAAAGTTGCGAATGATGCGAATCTCACCGTTGGGCACCGTGAACAGATCACCTGTGGGCGCACGCACCAGGGTGTCCAGCACATTGACGCGTTCGATCACCCCTTGAATGTGCTCCATCCCCACGACCATTTCCACCT
>DAISHS010000504.1:0-2784 GCA_036822415.1 Chloroflexota bacterium | reverse complement strand
CAACGATTGCAAAGTCCACCTGCGTGGACTACACCCCGAAACTGAAATGCACCCACATTGGCAGGGGCGGAACAAAAAGGCGAAGGCGAAAAGCGGGCGGCGGCAAGGCGCGGCTGCGCTTCAAGATCGAAATAGAGTCAGCAGAACGGGGATTGCAATGCACATTCGAGAATATCAAGCCTGGGTGCAGGCATGGGATGCGGCGCGGGGTTGGGATCAGGTCGCGCCCACGCACACGCTGCTGCACGCCGTGGAGGAGCTGGGCGAGGTGGCGCGGGTGATTCTGCGCCGCGAGGGGTACAAGCCGTCGGCGACGCCCGATCAATGGCAGGCAGAGCTGCGCGAGGAGATGTCGGACGTTTTTGTTTTTCTTTTCAAGCTGGCCTATCAGTGCGGCCTGGATGTGGAGGATGCGCTGCGCGCCGGGATGGTCAAGGCCGACGCCCGTCACCCCGTGGCGCGCGGAGCCGAAGAGCTGGCGCGGTATTTGGAAAAACAGGAGCAGCGCCCTTGAACCGCACGCTGACCCAGGAAGAGATTTCACAACAAATCGCCAATGGGTTATAATGACGGCCCTTTGTTCGAACTCTGTTGTGCTGAGGAGCCAGTGACGTGGAACATGTCGTTCGTGGGATCCGGTGCAGCGTCGGGGTGACGGCGCACAATGAAGCCGCTAACATCGGCGCGCTTTTGGATGCGCTGATCCATCAGCACCTCCATCAGGTGGAGGTCAGCGAGATCATTGTCGTCGCCAGCGGCTGCACGGATGACACCGTGCCGATCATCGAAAGCAAGATGGCCGAGGATGCGCGTATCCGGCTGATTGTACAGCCGCAACGCGAAGGCAAGACATCGGCGATCAATCTTTTCTTGCAAGCAGCGCACGAGGAGATCTGCGTTCTGGAAAGCGGCGATACGCTGCCGCGCGAGGACGCCGTGGAGCACATGGTGCGCATGTTTGCCGATCCGCTGGTGGGCATGACCGGCGCGCACAAAATCCCCGTCAATACGCCCGATCACATTGTCGGTCTCTTCTCGCACCTGCGGCTGCGCATGGAGCATGAGCTGTGTCTGGAAATTCCGCGCCTGGGCGAGATGATTGCCTTCCGCAAGGTGTTCGAGCAAATTCCGCCCGATGTGGCCATGGATGAAGCCTTTGTCGAAGCGCTGGTGGTCAAGCGCGGGATGCAGGTGCGCTACGCGCCCGATGCCGTGGTCTTCAACACCGGGCCGGACACGGTCAGCGATTTCGTGCGCCAGCGCCGGCGCAATCACGCCGGGCACCTGTTCCTGCAGGCCAAGTATGGCTACCGGGTCTCCAGTATGCAAAACGGGCGCGTGCTCAAAATTGCGTTCAAAGAGGTGTGGGGAGCCATTCGCCTGGTCTACACCCTGTTCCTGCTGGCTTTCCTGGAAGGGTATGCGCGTTTGCTGGGCTGGTACGACTTCAAGGTGAAGCAAGATCGGCATGTGGTGTGGGACATCGCCTGGACGCAGAAGGCCGATGTGGGCGAAGAAGCGCGCCGCCGCGCCGGCGCCCAGGACACCGCGCCGATGGCAACGACAACAACGGTGCCGTAAGCGCAAAGCGCAGAATATAAAGTACAACATGCCTACGGCAAATCCTGGGGTGACTTGTGCGTGACAAGCTGATGGCGCTGCTCAAGCTGGTAGTCAGCGTGGCGCTGATTGTGTTTATCTTCAGCCGGGTGGATTTGACTGCGCTGCGTGTCCGCCTGGCGGGCGCCCATGGCCTTTTCATTCTGCTGGCCTTGATCGTCTATTTTGGCGCCATCGTGTTGAACACGGCCAAATGGGCTGTGCTTTTGCGCGCGCAGGTGCCTGGAGTGCCCTTCAGCGCGCTGCTGCGCTACACCTTCATCGGCGTCTTCTTCAACAATGTTTTGCCGGCCAACATCGGCGGCGACGTCATGCGCGGCTACGGCCTGAGCGCGTACACCGAGCGCAAGCTCGACGCGGCGGCTTCGGTCATCGTAGATCGCTTGATTGGGCTGATAGCCTTCGTCTCCTCGGCCGTGGTGGCGGCCGTGATAGCGCTCTACACCACGCACCTGCCCGATTTACTGGTCGTCGGCGCGGTGGCGCTGATTGCCCTGGCCGCGCTGGTATTCGCCTTCATCGTGCTCTTCAGCCGGCGGCTGCGTGCGCGCCTGGTGCGCCTGTTCGACTGGTCCTTGCTGCGCCCGCTGGCGCCCATCTACGGTCGCCTGGCCGATGCCTTCAGCGCCTATCGTTTTCGCTATCGGACCCTCCTGGCGGCCTTTGGCATTGGCGTGGCCGGCCTGATGCTGACCAACGTCGTCAACTATCTCCTGTCGGAATCCATCGGCGGCGGCATTTCGTTCCTGGCCATTGCGCTCTTCAATCCGCTCATCGCGCTGGTGCTGCTGATTCCGATCTCCGTGGGCGGCCTGGGCGTCAACCAGAACGCCTATGTGGGCTTCTATGGCCTGGTAGGCGTAGCGCACGATCACGCGCTGGCGGTGTCCCTGCTGATGCAGATGATGATTATCCTCTCCAGCCTGCCCGGCGGCCTGTTTTGGCTGCGCGGCCGGCGCACCAAGACTTGAATTTTGATGCGATTGCACCAAGAAGTTGAACTTCTCGTCCCCGCGGCGCGCATCGCAATGCGCCGACCGCCGCAGTGGTTGCACATTCATTGCGCCCGTCAGACTGTCTCAGCTCTCATTGTCACGGGGTGCTGCGCAGACGCCTCCACCACAGGCCCCATCAAAGATTGGACCTGTTGCCAATCTTGCGAGT
>DAISHS010000503.1:0-2787 GCA_036822415.1 Chloroflexota bacterium | reverse complement strand
ACGGCGTGAAGTACATGCTGCAGGACGATAGCTGGCTGCTCATTCGCCCGTCGGGCACGGAGCCGGTGCTGCGCATGTACGCCGAAGCCCACAGCGCCAGTATGGTCGAGTCACTGCTGCAAGCTGGCGAGACGTTGGTGCCGTCGCCGGGGAGACCGAACGGCGACCATTAGCCTGGCTGACCGCAGCGCCGCCACAACAAAGGCCATGCCGATCGGCATGGCCTTTGTGGTTCATGTTTCCTGGTGCATCTCTTGTCTCAACCGCGCCATCAGCCGTTCACGGAAGCCGCGTGGAGGCGCGGTGGCCGTGATGTTTGTAATAGCCTGGCGCGTCCAGGCAAGGCTAAAGCGGCAGCGCCGGCAGACTGCCAGGTGCTCATGGATCAGTTTGATTTCCTCGCGGGTCGCCAGGTTATCAAGAAATGTTGCATACAGAGTTTCCAATTGCTCGCAGGTCACCGGTAGCCTCTTCCAGGTTTGCAGCGCTTCATTACGTTAACAGGTTGGGCGTTGTTATCACTAATCAACGTTAATCTGTAGACGACAAAACGACCGCTTTGTCACATAGGCTTTTTCCCTGGGGCTTTCTCGGCTCGATCTATGCCCGCACGCTCGCGCGCGCGTAATTTGCTGAGGAGCACCGCGCCCAGGATCAACGTTTCCAGGGTGCAGGTCGCGGCAAAGGCGAGCGGGATGATCTGCACGCCCGCCTGCGCCACGAAGAGGCTCAGGATGGCGCCGCGCCCCAGCAGCTGGAGTGCGTTCGTGATGAGGGGTGTGCGCGTGTCGCGCAGCGCAATCAGCCCGCGCGTGATCACTTCGGTTGCCACATAGGACGGCAGCGCGATAGCGTAGATCACCAACACGCTGTAGGTGACATCGCCGGCCGCAGCCGTGAACTCACCGCGCTCGAAGAGGAGGCGAATCACCGTGCGCCCCAACCCGATCAAGAGCAACAGGGCTGGCAGCGCCAGGGCCACGGCCGCGCCCAACGAACGCAGCAGGGTGGCGCGCAGTTCACGCCAGGCCCCGGCCTCGGCGTGAGCTGCCAGGCGTGGAAAGGCTGCCTGCCCCACGGCCTGCCCCAGCAGCGCAATCGGCAGGCCGACCAGCAGCCAGGCGTTGTAAATCGCGGCCAGCGCGGCGGCATTAGCGGCTTGTGTCGCGAAGGCCGTATCCAGGATGAAGCCGGCGTAGTTGACGCTGACCGACAGGCCATTGGGAATCAACAGCCGTATCAGCTCGCGCAGGCGCGCATCGGCCAGGTTCCAGGCTGGGCGCAGCGCGGTCGCTGGTCCGCGCAAACCAGGCCATAGCACGATCGCCTGCAAGATGGCGCCGGCGACCACGCCCACCGTTGGCCCCCAAATCCCCAGGCCGGGGATCAAGCGGGCGGCCAGGATGCCCATGATGAGCGTGATGTTGTGGCTGACGACCGAGAGCGCCGTCAGCAGGAATTGATTGCGGCTGTTGAGCACGGCTGTGGCGACGGTGCCCAGGGTCAGGATGACCGGCTGCAGCAGCATGACGCGGGTCAGGCTGATGGTGAGACGGCTGGTTTGTGCGTCGAAGCCAGGCGCCAGCACACCGCGTACAAACGCCGGCGCAAACACTTCGCCGGCCAGGACAATCAGCGCAAAGAAGGAGAGCAAGAGCGTCAATACCAGGTTGATGAAACGGGCGCCGGAGGCCGGGCCTTCTTCACGGATGGTATTGAGCAGCACCGGAATCATGGCGCTGGACAGCGCGCCGCCGGCAATCAGGCTGAAGAGGGTGTCGGGCAGGCGGAAGGCTGCGTAGTAGGCGTTGGCCTCCAGACTGACGCCAAACTGCGCGTTGAACATCACCTGGCGGATCGCGCCCAGCATGGCCGAGAAGAAAAACGAGGCCATCAGGATAAAGCTGGCTTCTGCAATCGAAAATTCACGCGTCAGCAGGCCGCGCAGCGCCACGCGCGGTAAACGCGGCGTAACGATCTGCCAGCGAGGCGCAGCGGCCGGCGCGCTGCGCAAAGGTTCCAGGACATCGGACGCCATCACCGTGCCCATCCACGCGCTTTCAGCCAGCGCCGCCGGCCCACCAAGCATCAAGGGCCTCTCCTCTTGATAGGCGCGAGCGCCGGACAACGTTGCTGCCGAAGCGGTCATGCAGTCACCTCCCGAAATTGATAGCTGCGCGCTTCCAGGATGGCGCAATCCATTGTTCAATCACCAGTTCAAAAGTTGTTCACTTGCGGCGATCTTCGGTCTACATTCGTCTCGACATTCACTTCGGCGCGCGGTTGTGCTATACTTGCCGCATGGCCTGCTGGCCTGGAACAAGGATGGTGATCATGGGTGCAGAACGTAAGACGCAGTTCGTGATGGCGGCCGCCGCCGGTGATCTGATCCATCGCGTGGCTCAGCCGGCCGGCCCAGGGCCGCATCCCACCGTGCTGATGCTGCATGGGCGCAGCGGCGATGAAAACGTGATGTGGGTCTTTGCGCGTGCCTTGCCCCCGGACTGGCTCATCGTGGCCCCGCGCGCCATCCAGCCTGACCCGGCCGGCGGCTTTGCCTGGCATCCGCGCAAGGCCGATGAATGGCCGCTTCTGCCGCTGTTCGATGACGCGGTTAGCGCCATTGTGCGCTTTATCCACACCCTGCCCGCGCGCTACGGCGCCGATGTCAGGCGCCTGTTTGTCATGGGATTCAGCCAGGGGGCCGCCGCGGCCTTTGCCGTCGCCCTACGCCATCCTGGCCTGGTGTCTGGCCTTGCGGCCCTGGTTGGCTTCATGCCGGGCGCC
>DAISHS010000502.1:0-2813 GCA_036822415.1 Chloroflexota bacterium | reverse complement strand
ATCCAGCACACCGCCCGCGCGCTTGAGCAGGGCAAGGGCGTTAGCCTCCCACGGCGGCAATGCGGCGACCGCCGCGCGCACCTTCTCTGGATCGGCCAGGCCTTGCTGAATCAGGACGATGGCTTGATCTTTGCGGATTTGACTGTTGCCGCCCCACAGGCGCGCCATGGTTTTCAGTTCATCGGCCCGCAGTTGTGGAAGCCAGTCGTCGAAACGCAATGGGCTTGCCGACATCACGCCTCCTTGACCGTGGGGGTATGGCCCAGCCTGCGCAGGTTGACGAGGAGCGCATCGAAGCCGTCGGGCGTCACGATCGCCACACGTTCCGATAAACGCACCAGGATCAGCTTGCGCGCTTGGGCGTCGGCCATGAGCATATCGAGCAGGACAGCATCGGCGACTTCGAGCAAGGGGAGATTTTCGTGCAAAACAGGTAAGGGCGCAGATGATTTCAACTGAAGACCTCACAGGCGGCTCTTGGGAGATTATAACATGCGCCGGGTTGTTCCTCAAGTCGGCGCGCGACAGGGTGGAGAAACCTGCAGCCCAAATCATTTGTCCTTTCCGCCCCACATCGTTTATAATGACCGTCATTGACGGCCCCAACGGGGCCACGGCCTTTGGGTTTGCGACAAGAGCGAAGCTGACCACATGACCGACTCCACCCACGCACCAACGTCCGCCGCAGGCGGCCTGTCCAGGCCCCCGACCGCCAAATCCTTGTTTTCCCAACACTACCTGCAAACCCGCCTGTCCGCGCACGCCGAATGGGACGCGCCGCCGCTGCCTGTCTTTGCGCTGCTGCGCGAGCTGTGGGAACGGGCGCGCACGTTGGGCGCGACCTGGAACGAGGCGCAGACCGAGCAGGAGTTCGTCAAGCCGGCGCTCGACGCCCTGGGCTGGAGCTACATCGTGCAGGTGAAGTCGAAGAAGGGCGGCAGCCTGACGCGGCCCGACTATGCGCTGTTCAGCGATGCGGCGAGCCAAGCCGACGCCTATCCCCACCAGGGCCATGACGACGCGTTCTACGGCCGCGCCCGCGCGATTGCCGAGGCCAAATACTGGGGCCGGCCGCTCAGTCAGCAGGACGCCTCCGGCCGCAACACCTGGAAGGCCGAGAGCAATCCGAGCCATCAGATGGTCAGCTACCTGGTGGGCACGCGCTGCCCGTGGGGCATCCTGACCAACGGCCGCGTCTGGCGTCTCTACAGCCGCGAGGTCAGCAGCACCGCCAGCGAGTTCTACGAGTTCGACCTGGGCCTGGTCTTCGACGCGCTCGATCCTGCGGCGGCGCCGACGGCCGAACAGCTGGCCGACTTCAAACGCTGGTGGCTCTTCTTCCGCCGCGACGCCTTCCTGCCCGACCCGCAGGGGCGCACCTTCGTGCAGCGCGTGCGCGCCGGCTCGGCCACTTACGCCCGACGCATCAGCGACAAGCTGAAGGAGCTGATCTTCGACGAGGTCATGCCCGAAATTGCCAACGGCTTCATCGCCTACCGCCGCAGCCAGCTGGGCATCGACCAGGAGAGCGACGCCAGCCGGCGCGAGATTTACACCGCCGGCCTGAGCCTGCTCTACAAGCTGCTGTTCGTGCTCTATGCCGAGGCGCGCGACCTGCTGCCGATGCGCAATCCCGCCTACCGCGAGCAGAGCCTGACCAGCCTGGCGGCCTGGGCGGCCGAGCGGATTGACCGCCAGCAGCCGCTCAGCGAGGCGACCTTTGCCACGCCGCGCTACGAGGCGCTGCTGGCCCTCTTCCGCCGCATTGACCGCGGCGATCCCAGCCTGGACATTCCGCGCTATGACGGCGGCCTCTTCAGCGCGGCCGCCGCCGAGAACCGCTTCCTGGAGCAGCACCGGCTGACCGACCGCGTCGTCGCCCGCGTGGTGGACATCATGGTGCGCGACGCGGGCGAGCCGGTGGATTACGCCTACCTCAGCGTGCGCAACCTGGGCGCGATCTACGAAGGGCTGCTGGAGTACCGGCTGGGCGGCGAGACGACGGTCTACCTGGTCAACGACCGCGGCGAGCGCAAGCTGTCGGGTTCGTACTACACGCCCGATTTCATCGTCGAGTACATCGTCAGCCAGATTCTCGACCCGATCCTGGACGCGCGCAGCGGACGCTTCAGCGCGGCCATGGATCGCATCGCCGGTCTGCGCCGGCAGCTGAGCCACGCGCTGGACGCCGCGCTCAACCGGCGCCTGCAGGCCGAGCTGCGCGAGGCCGAGGACGCGGCGCTGGAAGCGTTCCTGTGCATCAAGGTGTGCGATCCCGCGATGGGCAGCGGCCACTTCCTGGTCAACGCGGTGGATCACCTGACCGATGGCATCATCCGGCGCATGCAGGTCTACCACGACACCCACCTCGACGTGGCGTGGGAATGGAACCCGGTGCAGCGGCTGCTGGGCCGCGTGCGCGGCGAGATTCTGGCGGAGATGACGGGGCAGGGGATCGCCGTGGACGCCGGCCGCCTCGACGACACCGCGCTGCTGACCCGCCTGGTGATGAAGCGCTGCCTCTACGGGGTGGACCTCAACCGGCTGGCCGTGGAGCTGGCGAAGCTGAGCCTGTGGCTGCACTCCTTCACCGTCGGCGCGCCGCTCAGCTTTCTCGATCATCACCTGCGCTGGGGCAATTCCGTGATCGGCGCGGACGTGCGCACCGTGGAGCGGGCCATGAAGGTGACCGACAGCGGCCAGTTTGCCCTGTTCCAGGGGCCGTTTGCGGGCCTGCTCGACCTGACCGCGGTGATGGTGGAGGTGGCCGCGCGCGCCGACGCCACGCTGGCCGACGTGCAGCAGAGCGCGGA
>DAISHS010000501.1:0-2829 GCA_036822415.1 Chloroflexota bacterium | reverse complement strand
CCTTTGCGCCTATAATCGGTCGTCAACTCAAGCGTCATTCGCAAGGGAGGTCAATCATGAATTCACTCAACGGCCGGGCCGTTTTGATTACCGGGGCCAGCAGCGGCATTGGCGCTGCCTGCGCCTACGCCTTTGCCGCGTTGGACGCGCGGCTGCTGCTGGCCGCGCGCCGCGGCGACCGCCTGGAACAGCTGGCCGCGGCCATCTATGCGCGCCACGGCGTCGAAGTGCGCACGCTTGCGCTCGATGTGCGCGACCAACCGGCGGTAGAGGCGGCCATCAATGGCCTGCCCACGGCCTGGGCCGTAATTGACATCCTGGTCAACAATGCAGGGCTTAGCCGCGGGCTGGACAAACTGCACGAGGGCAAGCTGGCCGATTGGGAAGAGATGATTGACACCAATATCAAAGGCCTGCTCTATGTCAGCCGGGCCGTGATTCCGGGCATGGTGACGCGCCGCCGCGGACACATCATCAACATCGGCTCCATTGCCGGGCATCAGGTCTATCCAAGCGGCAATGTCTACAGCGCCACCAAACATGCGGTCGCGGCCTTGACCCAGGGCATGCGCATGGACCTGCTCGGCAGCGAGGTGCGGGTGAGCACGGTTGATCCGGGCATGGTCGAAACCGAGTTTAGCCTGGTGCGCTTCCGCGGCGATGAGCCGCGCGCGGCCAAGGTCTATCAAGGGCTGACGCCCCTGGCCCCAGAGGATGTGGCCGATGCCGTCGTCTACTGCGCCACACGCCCGGCGCATGTCAACATCAACGAAATCATCATCATGCCGACGGCCCAGGCTACGGCGACGCTGGCCGTGCGCAAGCCGTGATGCCCAGGGTGTGAAGCGATGGAGTGTCGCGTCGGCTGCGGGGCTTGTTGTATTGCCCTTTCAATTTCATCGCCTATTCCCGGTATGCCCGATGGCAAGCCGGCCGGGGTGCGCTGCGTCCAGCTGACGGCCGACAACCGCTGCCAATTGTTTGGCCTGCCGACCCGGCCAACCGTATGCAATCGGCTGCGCCCCATGCCCGAGATGTGCCATGAGACGGCGGACGAGGCCCTGGCCTGGTTGACCTGGCTGGAGCAGGTCACCGCGCCGACCGGCGCGGTGATTCACCTTTTGCCGGACAATGATCCGGCCTGACTTTGGCCGCGCGCCGCATCCTGCCTGCATCCTCTCACTCTAACACTCTCCTAACGCCGCGCTAGCGTAAATCTAACACAATCCATCTAGAATAAGGGCACGCAATCAGGACGCGTTCCCCGACGAGAGCGCCCTGGCATCTTCTTGAATATAACTTTTTGGATAGATTTGTTTGGAGGTAAGCGATGGGAAAGATTGTAGGCATTGACCTGGGAACGACGAATTCTTGTATTGCCGTGGTAGAAGGCGGCGATGTGACGGTGATTGCAAACGCCGAAGGCGCGCGCACGACGCCGTCGGTGGTGGCGTTTACCAAGACCGGCGAGCGCCTGGTGGGGCAGACGGCCAAGCGCCAGGCGGTGGTGAACCCTGAAAATACGATTTTTTCGATCAAGCGCTTCATGGGGCGCCGCCTGGCTGAGACGCAGATCGAGCAGAAGATGGTGCCCTACCCGGTGACTGGCGGGCCGGCCGGCGATGTGCAGGTGCGGCTGCCGATCAATGGCAAGACGCACACGCCGCAGGAAATCTCGGCCATGATCTTGCAGAAACTCAAGACCGACGCCGAGGCTTACCTGGGCGAGTCGGTCACCGATGCGGTGATCACGGTGCCGGCCTATTTCAACGACGCACAGCGCCAGGCGACCAAAGACGCCGGCAAAATTGCCGGCCTGAATGTCCAGCGCATCATCAATGAGCCGACGGCTGCCGCGCTGGCCTATGGGCTGGAAAAGAAGGCCAATGAAACGATTCTGGTCTTCGACCTGGGCGGCGGCACCTTCGACGTGTCGGTGCTGGAAGTGGGCGATGGCGTGATCGAGGTCAAGTCCACCAATGGCGATACGCACCTGGGCGGCGACGACTGGGATCAGCGCATCATTGACTATGTGGCCGATGAGTTCCGCAAGGAAAGCGGCGGCATTGATTTGCGCCAGGATCGCCAGGCCTTGCAGCGTCTCAAGGAAGCCAGTGAGAAGGCCAAGATCGAGCTGTCGAGCCTGATGGAGACAGAGATCAACCTGCCGTTCATTACGGCAGACTCGGCCGGGCCGAAGCACTTGCAGGTTCGCCTGACGCGCGCCCGCTTCGAGCAGCTGACGGCTGACCTGGCTGCGCGCTGCGAAGGCCCCTTCCAGCAGGCGCTGAAGGATGCGCGCTTGCAGCCACGTGACCTGAACGAAGTGGTGTTGGTGGGCGGCGCCACGCGCATGCCGATGATCCAGGACCTGGTGCGCAAGCTGACCAATGGCAAAGAGCCGCACAAAGGCGTCAACCCAGACGAGGTCGTTGCCATCGGCGCCGCCCTGCAGGGTGGTGTGCTGGGCGGCGATGTCAAGGACATTCTGCTGCTGGACGTGACGCCGCTCAGCCTGGGCGTGGAGACGTTGGGCGGGGTGATGACGCCGGTGATCGAGCGCAACACCACGATTCCGGTCAAGAAGAGCCAGATTTTCAGCACGGCCGAGGACGGGCAGACGGCCGTCACGATTCATGTGCTGCAGGGTGAGCGTCCGCTGGCGGGCGACAATGTCAGCCTGGGGATGTTCAACCTGGAGGGACTGCCGCCCGCGCCGCGTGGGCTGCCGCAGGTGGAAGTGACGTTCGACATTGATGCGAACGGCATCCTGCATGTGTCCGCCAAGGACAAGGCGACGGCCCGCGAGCAGTCCATCCGCATCACGGC
>DAISHS010000500.1:0-2829 GCA_036822415.1 Chloroflexota bacterium | reverse complement strand
CGCACACCCAACTCGCGCTAGCTCAAAACTTGACATTCAACACAGTATCTTCGCGGTGATGACGTTGAAAGAAGAAAAACCGCCGCTCGAAAAGGGCATCAACGGCGCGTGGCTGCTGCTGGTGGTTTCGACTCAATCGCTTGCCGTGCTTGGCGCGCTCATCGCCTCACGCGTCGGCGCGTGGCAAGAGACCTTCTTTTTCGCCGTGCTTTGCTTCTACCTGCTCGGCTGCATGTTCTACATTCTGATCATCTCGCTCATCGTCCATCGTTTCATGTTCTTCAAGGTTGACGCGCACGAACTCACGCCTCCGTACTGGATCAACATGGGGGCGGTGGCCATCGCCACCCTCGCCGGCGCGAACATCATCCTCAACGGCGATTACCCCTTTATCACCGGCATGCTCCCGTTCATCCACGGTTTCACCCTCTTCTTCTGGGCCACGGGGACGTGGTGGATTCCGCTTCTCTTTCTGTTCGGCGCGTGGCGTCACCTCTACAAACGTCACCCGCTCACCTATCATCCGCTCTACTGGGGCCTGGTTTTCCCGTTGGGCATGTATACCGTGTGTACGTTTCAACTCGCCAAAGCGTTGGGGTTTGAGTTTCTCTTTCTGATACCGCGTTACTTCGTCTATCTCGCGCTCGGCGCCTGGTTTGCAACATTCGCTGGGCTGGTCGTGCAGACGGCGCGCAAGATCTTCGCGCCCAGACGGCCGGCGTCGTCACCGCCTCTCGATCTATAAATGGCAAAGGTTGGGTTTATGAGAAAAGCCATCGAAAAAATTGACCCTACGGTCGCCCCAGCCGAGCTTTTCGGCGGGGAAGGCGCAGGGAGCAGCCGATGACCACCACCACTTCCACTGGACATTCGCTTTCGGCCTCGGCTTGGCTGGACACGCACTACCTGGCGGGCCAGCCCGAATATGATGCTATGCTGCGTTCAGCTGGCTTTCAAGCGGGTTGGCGCGTGCTCGACGCTGGCTGCGGCAGCGGGAGCTTCCTGCCCCAGCTTTCGGAGTTGTTGGGGCCGACCGGTCGTATCGAAGCGGTTGACCTGGCGCCAGAGAACGTCGCGCACGTTGAGGCGATGATCGCCTCCGGCCACTTGCATTGCCCCGTCGCAGTGCGTGCGGGCAACGTGATGATGCTGCCCTATGCTAACAGCAGCTTCGACGCGATCTGGAGTGCCAACGTAACCCAGTATTTGCCTGACGCTGACTTGGAGACCGTGTTGGCAGAGGGGCGGCGAGTCCTTAGAGCCGGTGGATTGTTGGCCATCAAAGACACTGAGGATAGCGCATTTTGCCTGCATCCCATCCCACCCTTGCTGCTCTGGCGGCTTTTTGATGCGCTCGCGCAGCGTGGGGAAATGACCATCATCGGCGGGCTCCGGAGTCTGCATCTTCTGCGTTTTGTGGAGGATGCAGGGTTCACGCATGTGCGGCGAACGATCACCTACATCGAGCGCGCGGCGCCGTTGCGCGCTGTCGAGGCGCAGATGATCGCGGAACTGGTAGGCTGGTTGTCCCAGGCGGCTGAAACGCTCGACCTTCCCACCAACGACCGCGCGCAATGGCGCGCCTTTGCCCATCCGACTGCTCCAAACTACATCCTGCGCCGACCGGATATCTACTGGCGGGAGGCCGATGTGCTAGTGACCGGCTTCAAAGGGTGAAGGGAGAATGTCATGACTCACTCAATACCAGAGCCGCCTAACCCCAACCTGATCTACGACCTCTACTCCGGAGTTTTCCGGTCGCAAATCTTACGCCTGGCGCTGCAACTGGACGTGTTTACACCGCTGACCGACGGGCCGGCCGACGCGGAGGTCGTTGCCCGCGCTTGTAAGGGCAGCCAGGCTGGCATCGCTCACCTGCTCGACGCGCTGGCAGCCGGTCAAATGCTAGTCAAGCAGGATAACCATTACGCGTTGACCCGCAGCGCAGCGATCTTCCTGGTGCGCGGGCAGCCGACCTATGCCGGCGACCTGATTTTGGCCTGGACGGGCCCGGACATCTGGGAAAGCGTGGCTGGCGCTGTGCGTACCGGTGCGCCGACGCCGTTCGAGGAATATCACGAGCAGGATGCCTGGCTGGAGAGTTACAGCGAGGGACGCATCGCGTACAGCCAGCAGATGTGGCAGGCCGCTGGCGTCGAACCGCAGCCCGACCGGCCGCGGCGACTGCTGGACATCGCCTGCGGCTGCGCGATCAAGAGCCTGGCGCTGGCGCAGCAGGACCCGGCGCTGCACGTCACCGGTGTGGACACCGCGCGCGTTCTGCCCGTGGCGCGCGATCTGGCTGCGCGCATGGGCCTGATCACACAAACCGAGTTCGTGGCGGCCGATCTGTTGTCTGCGGATTTCGGCGCTGAACGCTACGATCTTTGCCTGCTCGGTCAGATCACCGACTATCTGACGCCGGCGCAAAACCAAGACCTGTTTCGCCGCGTCCATGCCGCGCTGCGGCCAGAGGGGTTGTTGCTGCTCGATGTGCCCATGACGGGAGAGCAGCCTTCCGAATGGACACAGATCGTCTCGCTGCTGCTGTGGGTCAACGGCGGTGGGGGCACGCACAGTTTCGAACAGTATCGCGCCTGGCTGGAGGGGGTAGGCTTTGCACAGGTGGATCAGTTGAGTGAACGATGGTTGGCGGCGGTCAAATAGGCAGCGAAGCAAAGCCACCCCCCATGCCGCCCGGCGAGATCGAGGCCGACTTCGGACCGCATTTTCACATCGAAAAGGTCATGGAGCGCTATTCCGGCAAGGGCTTGGTGGCCGGGGAGGCGGCCTACTTGATGCGCACGGGATAACGCAGTTGTGCAACAT
>DAISHS010000499.1:0-2847 GCA_036822415.1 Chloroflexota bacterium | reverse complement strand
TGCGTCCGTCAGACGCCAGCAGGTGCACAAAAACGCTGGCGCGGCGCGTCCACGGTTCGCCTGCCTGCCAATGCAAGGTCAACGTCACCGTTTCACCGGCAGAGACCGGCGCCTGGCTCACGTCATAGCCCAGCAGGCGCGCCTGGCTGCCAAACTGCGCCGTTTGCGCCACAGCCGGCGTCGGCGCTGTCATCTGATGCGAGCGCCCCTTGACCTGTACGGTTGCCACGGCGATGAAATCGTTGCGCTGACCGACCGGGGCCAGGCGTTGTCCGCTGGCCGGGTCGAAAAAGCCGGCGATCAACCGGTAGCGGCCGTCCGCCAGCGCCGCCGGCAGGCGCAAAGTCAGCGGGGTGCGCAAGAGATCGTCAGTTTGCCATTGGCGACTGGGCAGGTCGGGGAGAGGGGGGCCTTCCCAGCCTGCCGCCACCTTGCCGTCGGCCGCCAGCAGCTGGACGAAGGCGCGCCAGTCTCGCGTCGGCGTTTGGATCACCTGCCAGGCCAGGTTGACCGGCAAATCAGCGCCAGGCGCCCACGGCCCCTCTGCTAGATCGGAGCCTAGCCAGCGCAGTTCCGCGCCCAGGCGCAGCGCGCCCGCGTGCGACGGCGCAAGTCGGGCTGGGCTGAGCGGCGTTTGGGGACGCGTAATCTCGATCTGGCCCAGGCGCCATTCGACGCCGTGCGTCCGGCCTTCGTTGTCCAGGACATCGAGCGCGCGCCCGGCCGCGTCGGCGCGCTGTTCGTAGACCTGCACGCGCAGCTCATAACGACCGGGCGGCGTCCCCGCGGGAATCCAGAGCGCGTGGCGGTCTTCTTGCGGCTGATTGAGCGGCCATTGCTCGAACGTAACCTGCCCATTGAGCGGCGCGCTATCGCGCTGCGCCCAGGTCGTCCCCTGGCTGTCGGTCAGGCGTAAACGCACCTGCCAGCTGCCGGCGGGGGGCCGCGACGGGGCGACACGCCAGCTCAGGCTGATGGGCAGCGCGCCGCTGCCGCTGGCCACGGCTTGTGCGCCGACCTGCGCGGACTCCAGGGTCAACCAATCGCCGAAGCGCGCACCCGCGGCCGCCTGCCAGTCCCTGGGCGGGGGGACGAAAAAGGTCAGGCGGGTGCTGGGGCTGATCCACTGGTTGAGCACAGGAAAACCATGCTGCATCAGGCTCTCTTCGATGCGCCCTTCCAGGATGCCGCCCAGGCTGAGGTGGGCCGGAAACCAGATGCGCCATCCGTTTTGAAGAATTTCGTGTAGCGAATCGCCTATTGGGTCTGTCCAGGCTTCGGATGGGCTGAGCAGCGGCTGAGGGCCGTTAGGCAGGTAACTGCGCAGATAACCGACCTGCCACGGATAGACGCAGAAGACGATGTCCTGATTGCTGCCGAGCGTTGCCATTTCGGCAATGAGCGGGCGGTAGTCATCTTTCGCGTAGCGAGATGTGCTGAAAAAGGCGATCAAGGCCAGCAAAGTGACGAGAACCAGCCCCAGGCTCAGGCTGGCGCGTATCAAATCGGCGCGGCGCGGCAAAAGCGGTGAGTTGGGCCTGACGATAACTGTCGCCAGGCCAAGCCAAAAGAGGGGGGCGAGCGCTGTCAGCAGCCGTTCGCCGCGTAACGGGGCGAACGGGAAGCGCAGATTGAGCAGGAAGCCAACCGCAAGGGCAAAGACGATGACCCATGCCAGACCCAAGGGTCCACGCGACCGCGCGGCGCTCACCAGGCCGCGGCCAGAGGGCGGCGTCCGGCGGACTGACCACCCGCGCACGGCGATCAGCGCCCCCAGGAGCAGCAGGGCGAGAATCGAGAGAACGTCTAGCCCGGCCGGCGCGGCATGACCGATGATGAACGCGCGGCCGTGGCGCGCAACGTAATCGAGCAAGGCCAGCGGCGCATCGGCGTCTTTGGTCACTTTGTACGCCACATAAGCGGCGAGCTTGGGCGCGGCGTAGATGACCCAGGGCGTGTAGAGCAAAGCCGCGGCCAGGTGCGCCGCGATGAAGAGAGCCAGGCCAGGCGTCGAGCGGCCGCGGCTCGACGCGCGCGCGACGATCTGCCGCGCCGCAACAAGCAAAACGACGCCCAGGGGCAGCAGGATGGCGTAGTATTGCGTATACGCCAGGGCTGCCGTTGTGAGGCTGACGGCCGCCAGCTGCCAGACGCGGCGCTTGGGCCGGTGAACCGAAGCAACGGTTGATCGCAGCCAGGGCGCCGCGCTGATCAGATAGGCCAGCGCCAGCGTGCCGACCAGACCGTACATGCGGATTTCCTGGCTGTAGTAAAGGTGAAATGGATTGAAGGCGACGAGCGCCGCGGCCGCCAGGGCCGACGCAGTGGCCGGGCGGGCGAGCAGGCGGCGGCCGGCGACGTAGATCAAGGCAATGGCGGGCAGACTGGCCCAAACGGAGAAAAGCCGCAGGGTGATGGGCGCCGTGCCGAGCAGGGCGATCCAGCCATGCAGGAGCGCGTAGTAGAGCGGGGGGTGGATGTCCCGTGCGGTGAGGGCGATCATCTCGGAGAGTGGATGCACGGCGAACCAAACGCTGTAGCCCTCATCCCACCACAACGGCTGGAAATCGAGTCGTTGCACGCGCAGGGCCAGGCCAAGCAGCAGCAGGCCGAGCAGCGCCCAATGCCTGCGTCGCCCAGGTCGCAGGCGCCAAAACGGACGGCGAGCGCCTGCGGCGTGTGGGCGCTCGCCGTCCGCAGATAACGCGTCGGCCGAGATTAGCGTTTGTACCACGTCACCAGGACATCGTGCGTCGTGTCCCTGAGCTGGCCGGTGATTGCATCGGAGACTTCTTTGCCGGCGCTGTCCACCACCACGGCGCGGAAGGCGCCGCCGGTTCGCGGCAG
>DAISHS010000498.1:0-2848 GCA_036822415.1 Chloroflexota bacterium | reverse complement strand
CCCGCGGCGTCCCGGTATGGCCTTACACGGAGGGCGAGAAGACCTGGCGGTCGAATGACGCGGGCTGACATTCCAGCTGCGGCTGCTGCGCGTAAGCCTGGCCGCTGACGCCAATGCGCTCCGCCAGCTGGCGATAGGTGAGTTGACCGCCCGTTGCCTGCACCGCCTCGGCCAGGCACCAGGTGAATGCCCCGTGATAGTCGTTGGCGATGAAGGCATCGGCCGAGGTTTGATCGTCGCGGCAGGCCGCCAGCAGCACGTTGTTTTCCGTCGTCTTGACCACCTGAAAACGATTGTTGCGCCGCCGGCCGAGCAGGCGGCTCAATGCCTCCAGCAGTTGGTCACGCATGGCGGTCAGCGCGCTGGCGATGGATGCTGGCGCTTCAGGCAGGCGCGACTCGATCGCGGCCGCGCGTTCCTTTTGCAGTTGATCAATCTTTGCCTGCACCGCGCTCGGCGGATCGAGATAGCGCGACAGGGGCAATGTGGACAGGTCGGCATCGGCGGCGGGCGCCGGGCGGTTGATCGTGCCCGAATGACAGCAGTCCATCATCACGGTCAAACTGGCGCCAGGGTCGCAGCGATCGAACGCCGCTTTGAGGTCGTCGTCGCGCAGCGGGTTGTCCCAGTCATGGTCGTAAGGGATGATGATTTCGTCGCTGCCGTCAAGCTCGTCATGGCCGTTGTCAGCCACCTGACTGCCGTGGCCGGAGTAGTGAAAGATCAGGACATCACCCGCCTGGCTGCCCGCTGTCAACCAGTCAATCCCCGCCAGGATACCGGCCCTGGTTGCCTGGCTGTTGACCAGCATCTGGATGTCTGGATCGTTGAATCCGTAGTAGGTTTTGAGCAGGTCTTTGACCTGCATGACATCGTTGACACAGCCGCGCAGGCCGTTGATGCCGCCGCTGTATTCGTTCAGCCCGATCAGTAATGCTTTCCTGGTCATTGTCAGTTTCTCCGTTTCCTAAAAGTGATGAGCGACTCGGCGGGGTCTCCACAAATGCCGTGACTGCAGCCGCTTGCGCACGATCGCGTCTCGACCCGCTTTTTGTGTACCTGACCTCCTTGCCGGTTCGTCAATTCATGCAAAGTGAATTGGTGGCATGCGCCTCCACTACTTCAGCGTCACCAACACCCACACCATGCCATCCTGCGGCGCGTCCAATGCCACACCGATCACTGGTGCGCCTTCAGTAACCATCATGCCCTCGACTGTGCGAGATTGGAGCGCGCGCACACTACCGCCATTACCCGCGGTAAGTCGCTGTCCGGCTAGAACTTCCTCGCCGTCTTGCACTTTCACCCTGGCCGCGCCGAGTACGGTGATCGCCACGTAATCGCCGGGTTGAGCTGGGTCTGCAACGCCGCGCAATTCGGATGATGGTGTCTCGTTGCGTGTTTCACTTTCCGCCGTCTGCGAATGGCTGGGCTGCTGAGTGAGGGCCAGGTGGCTTTCGACGACGCCAACGACATTGGTGAAGGTTCCGCCGGCGAGGCGCACCAGCGGTGTGTGCACTGTGGTGCCGGGTACCGGATCAGTGACGCCCGCCACGGCCACGATGTCGCCGGGAGTCAGGCTATCCGGGCCGGTGACCTGCGCCACCAGAGATAGGGAGTGAAGCAGCACGTTGCTGCCATGGATTGCGTCGGGTGTGTTGAACCCCCACTGGCCGTTGGCCTGCGCCGTGTTGGCGTACACGCCGTCTAAGCCCGCCAAGCCCACGAACAAGCCGTAGTTAGCCGCCGAATTCACGACCAGGCCGGAGAGGCTCGCCGAGCCCACGTACACGCCGCTGAAGCCTGCCGAGTTCACGGCCAGGCCGTTGCGGTCAGCGCGACCCACAAACAATCCATGACCCTGGGCGCCCGCGACCTCGAAGCCGTTCGAGTCAACTGAGGCCGTAGACGATGACGGGCTGCCGGCGGCGCCGACGTAGACGCCGTCCTGCGCGGCGGCGTTGACGACCATGCCGTAGTAGCCGGCCGAGCCGACGTAGACCCCATCAATGCTGGCGGAGGGGATGCTGAGGCCGTGACCCTGGCTGTTGCTCAACACGAGGGGCGCGTAATCGGGCGCGCCGAACGCGCCCTGGATCTTGAGCGGGTTGCTGGCGCCGGTCCAGGTCTGGCCCAGGTGGTTGTGGTTGTTGTCGCTGGTGAAGGTCCCGCTCTGGTTCCAATGACCGGCGGTGAGCTGAATGTCGGCGACGGTAATTATGCCGTCCTGGTTGGCATCACACGCCGGGTTGTAGGTGGCGCCCGGTGTGCAGGGACTGGAGAGGGGCGCCGCGGCGGCGCTCGCAGCAAGCAGCGCCATGATCACGAGCAGCACGAACAGATTGCGGATGTTCATCAGAATCCTCTTCGCAAACAAACGATGGCGCCGCCTTTGGCCAAGTCGCCGACGGACACCGGTTGAGCCAAAATCTGCTGTTCATCAGCATCGAGCAAAGCGAAGATCGGCGCCTGCTTGAAGATATCTGGAGCGGCCACGGTGTCCGCCGCCTTTGATCGCTTTGTTGTCTGCTGCGGTCGTGGGTGCTTTCTTTTTACGGGTATGGCATGGGTGCTTGCGCCAGGCGCTGCAAGTCAGCCATGCCCAGGGAATATCGCGGGACTTCTCAGGTTTGGGGAGAGGCCATGACCCTGGATTCCGGCGCTCCTGCCGCGATTGGGCATCGCGCGCCGGTCTGAGGCGGCCCCTGTTCTATCGTGGCTGCTATTGTACCTTCTGCCCCTTGACCTGTCAACCACGAAAATCGGCCATCTGGCGTAGTTTCTCGTTTTTTCCCTTTGCGCCTATAATCGGTCGTCAACTCAAGCGTCATTCGCAAGGGAGGTCAAT
>DAISHS010000497.1:0-2858 GCA_036822415.1 Chloroflexota bacterium | reverse complement strand
CCGGCGAGCACGTCCAGCCCCAGGTTGGCGGCGATGATGATCTTCAGATCGGCCGCGCTGAACTGAGCGCCCAGGGCGACCTGGACAATTTCCGTATGAAACTTACCCAACATGGCGCTTTCTCGTTTTCATCTTGAGGCGCACGGCCCAGAGCAGGCCGATGGCGCTCAGGCCTGACGCCAGGCCGATGAGTTTTGCCTGCCGGCGTTGGCGCTGCTGCCGAACTGCCAATTCCTGCTGGCGCTGGCTGTGGACTGCGGCCAGATGCGGCCGCCAATCGGCAATGGCGGCCGCGTCGGGCAGGCTGTAGCAGCGCTGCCACAGCGCGCGATACGCCTCCTCTTCAGCCTGCCAGCGCGCGTCATCCCAGCCCAATTCGGCCTGGCAGATGTCACGCACGCGGGGCAGATAGGCCGCGCCGCCCGCGGGCAACAGCAGCCCCAGGCGCACGCGGCGCAGCAGCAAATCATCCAGGTGCACCACGCCTTCGGCGCGCGCAGCCCAGCGCAGCTCGGCCCAAAGGGTCAGCGTCCCCGGCAGCGGCTCTAGTTCACCGGGTTGGGCCGCGGCGACCACGGCGACGGCCTCGGCGCCATGGCGCCCAAGCAGGCGACGGCGCTGCGCTTCGGTCAAGCTGGCGGAGAGCTGCGTGTCGAACTGATTCAACACCGATTGCTCACTGTTGATCGTTGGCAGCGTTGGCAGGCGATGGCGCACCTCGCGCAGCACATCCACGGCAATCAAACGGAACGTGGTCAACTTGCCGCCCGTGACGGTCAGCAGGCCGGCCTCTTCCCACACCACATGATCGCGTGATTCTTTGGATGGGTCCACCTGACCCGAACCGATGACCGGGCGCACCCCGGCATAGCTGGCGATGACATCGGCCACGGTCAGGCGCAGCGAGGGAAATTGCGCGTCGGCCGCGGCCATGAGATAGGTTACCTCGGCCGGCGTAATGGCCGGCTCCACGTCCAGCGCCAGGTCGTGATCCACATCGGTCGTGCCCACCAGGGTGACGCCTTCCCAGGGAAAGATGAAAACCGGGCGCCGGTCGAAGGGGTGCAAAAAGCTGACGGCCTGGCTGAGCGGCAGCCGCTGCGCGGAGAAGATCAGATGGCTGCCGCGCAGCGGGCGGATGCGCGGCGCCGCGCCGACCTGCCCGCGCAAGCGGTCGGCCCAGGCCCCGGTGGCGTTGATGACCACGCGCGCCGACAGCGTGGCCGTGGCCCCGCTCACCCCATCGCGCACCTGCACCCCGCACACCTGGCCGTTGCTGCGCAGCAGCGTCTCCGCTGTGACATAATTGAGCGCCGTGCCGCCGTCTGCGACCGCCTCGCGCATGACGCGCAGCACCAGGCGTGCATCGTCCGTTTGGGCATCGCCGTAGCGGAAGCCGCCCTTCAGTCCCTCCTGCAAGATGTTGGGCGCTAACTTTTGGAAATCAGCGGCGCCGTAACGCTGATGGCTCCATTGCAAGGCCAGCAGGTCATAGACGGCCAGCCCCGCCTGGTACATCCAGCGGCCGGGGTGATCGCCGCGATAGGTGGCCAGCAGAAAGCCCAGCGGATCAATCAAGCCGGGGCCTTCGTCCAGCAGGCGTTCGCGCTCGTGCACCGACGCGCGCGTCAGGCCGATCTTGCCTTCTTTGAGGTAGCGCAGGCCGCCGTGCACCAGTTTGGAGGAGCGGCTGGAGGTGCCCCAGGCAAAGTCGCGTTGTTCCAGCAGCAGCACGTGCAGCCCCAGGCGCGTGGCTTCGCGCAGAATGCCCGCGCCGGTGATGCCGCCGCCAATGACAATGATGTCCCAGGGCTGGGCCAGCTGTGACCAGGTTTCCTCGCGCCAATTGATTGACCACATACCTCTATTTTAGCACATCTGCAATCTGAAAACACCTTTCAGCTGTGCGTTTTTCTTGCTTACAGGGTCGAAGTTGGGTATGATACGGCGCCGCGGGCGTCTGGCCTGCCAGCCTGACGCGGGGCTGCACATTCTTTTCGACGAGGACGCTGGAATGGGAAATGTCATTTTGTACATTGCGGCCAGCCTGGATGGCTTCATCGCCCGTCGCGACGATGATATTTCCTGGCTGACCGCCTACAACGGCCCAGATGAGGATTACGGTTACGCCGAGTTTTACGCGGGGGTGGGCGCTGTCATCCTGGGCGCCAGGACCTATCGCGAGGTGCTGGGTTTTGGGGCATGGCCCTACGCCGGTAAAACGACCTACATCGTCACGACCCGGCCCCTGGACGCGCGGCCTGACGCGGCCATTCAGGCTTTTACCGGCGACATGGCTGATCTGGTTGCGCAGATTCGGCGGGCCACGGATCAGGACATCTGGCTGGTCGGCGGCGGTCGCCTGCTCACGGCGTTTAGCAATCAACGCCTGGTGGATGAAATCATCCTCACCCTTGTCCCCCTGATCCTGGGCGACGGCATCCCCCTGTTTCAGGGCAGCGCCGTGGAACAGAGCCTGCAGCTGACCGGCAGCCAGGTCTACGCCAACGGCCTGGTGCAGCTGCGTTACCGCCGAGCTTGAGCTGGCCTGCGGGGCGTCCGCTGTAGACTCATCGTGCGTGACGACTCTGGCCTTGCAGAATCGCCAGAAAGGGGCTTGCCCTTTCGAGGCTTGCACTTTCAATGAAACCGCTGTAGAATGGCAGTAGTCACTTCTACCAACTGGCATCAACGCATCAAGGCTCAGCGGGTTTGCTGCGCAAGCCGCGTGCTCCCTGGTTGAAATTCCATAGACCACGACCTCCGGACGGCTTTGTTCAACCCGTGCACCAGAACGGCGCCTGGTTAGGCGGCGGCTCGACTGTTGCGGGAGAAGCATGGCGTTTTCACTGAAAACG
>DAISHS010000496.1:0-2859 GCA_036822415.1 Chloroflexota bacterium | reverse complement strand
TGCAAAGGCGAAATAACAGTGGCACAGTGAAGCGTTCGTGGTAATGACCAAGCGAGTTGCAGGATGTGTGTGCAAGTCATGGCGGCTCTGGCCGATCAAGTCCGCCGCCGCGCCGTGAGTTTGGCATGTTCGACCAGCCAGTCTGCGCCGAGAATGCAGGCTGATACCATCGAGATGGCGCTGCCATCGGTGATGCCTGAAGTAGAAATAGTTCATCGCATATTCTACAGATACCCAACGGCTTTGAACCAGGCCAGGGCATCGCTGATGGTCTGTTCCAGGGGACGCGGCGCCAGGCCCAACTCGCGCACCCCCCGCGCGTTGTTGAACGGCTGCCACAGGCGCATGGTGCGCAGATGCCCCAGCCCGCGGATCGGCAGCCATTGGCCGGCGGCGACGATGGCGTCGAGCAGGCGCGGGGAGAGCCTGAGGCGCGGCGGCGCAACGTGGGCCAGGCGCGCGGTCAGGGTCAGAGCCGCGACCAGCGTCACATTGTGCCCGCCGAGCAGGTAACGCTCGCCCAGGCGTCCCTGGTCGGCCGCGGCGAGGTGCGCCAGAGCCACGTCGCGTGCATCAATGATATTGAAGGTGGCGTCTACGTAGACCGGCACGCGCCCTTTGGCCGCCAGCAGCAGAATCTGGCTGACGGAAAGATGCACGTCGCCCGGCCCAAACACGGCCGTAGGGCAGAGCGCCACCACCGGCAGGCCAGAGTGCAAGGCGACGACTTCCATGGCCCACTTGGCCTCGTGATAGGCCTCTTGCGCGGAACCAGGTACGTAGGGGTCGCGTTCATCGGCCAGGCGCCCCGGTTCGCCCGGCGGGCCAATGGTGGTGAACGAACTGGTGTAGACCAGGCGCCCGGCGCCCGCAGCCTCGAAGGCTTCGAGCACGGTGCGCATCTGGCCTTCGGCCGCCTTGATTTCTTGGGCCAGGCGACGCGCGCCGTGCGGATAAGCGCCGGCCGCGTGAAACACCACATCACAGCCGCGCATGGCCGCGCTCAGGCTGGCGCGATCGGCCAGGTCTCCTGACCACCATGCCACCGGGGCCTCGCCCAGCGCGCCCACGGCGCCGGCCCGCCGCCGTAAGGCCCGCACCTGCCAGCCGCGGGCCACAGCCGCCAGGGCAATCTGTCCGCCAATGAAGCCAGTAGCCCCAATCACCAGGCACGTTGTCATGCTCGACTCCTCTTCCGGGTGTAGTCCACGCAGGGTGACATTGCAGGCGCGGCTGCGACTAACACGCTGCGCCGCCCGCTCTGCCCTCAGTTTGAAATGCACCCGCGTTTTAGCACGCCTACCCCATCGTGTCAATTTTGCGGCCGATGAATGGGAGAAGACGTTGCGCCGGCGCTTGCGGGGTCGCAAGGGAAGGGTCGTAATGGAAGCCTGGCAACTGCGCCAACGCGCCGTTTCTGTGGTATACTTGAGGCCTGTGGTCAGCCGCCCCGGTCGGGGTCGCGGACAGGCAGGCGATGGGGACGGGCGCACCCTGGCGGTCGCCCACATGGGCAGGCGCAAGGCCATGCCCCGACCGATGTGCGATTGGGTAGGGGCGACCCTTGCGGTCGCCCTGGTCGTGAGCGCGGACGGGGGCAGGCGCAAGGCCTGCCCCTACGGGCACGCGTGGGCAGGCGCAAGGCCTGCCCCTACGGCCGCCACGTGGGCAGGCGCAAGGCGGCCCCCTTTCCCCCTTTGAACGAGAACAGGCAGGCGATGCGTCAGGAACTCGATATTTATATCCGTGCTCGCTACCCCTTGCTGTACGTGGTGACAGCCGAGGAGGAACGCGCGTTGGTCGAAATCCAGAAGCTGGCCGACGAATCCAAGACGCGCAAGCAGGTCATGGCCTGGTCATGCACCGAGGGCTTCGTCAACCAGGCCAATGGCCGCAAGGATCCGACGAAACGTGACCCGCTGGTGGCGCTCAACAGCGTCATGGAGGACAACACGCCGACGCTGGTCATTCTGCGCGACTTTCACCCGTACTTCGAAAGCCATGAGGTGGTGCGCAAGCTGCGCGACCTGGCCCAGGCGCTGCAAAAGGGTCATCGCACCCTGATTCTGCTCTCGCCGGTGCTGCGCATCCCGCCGGAACTGGAAAAGGAAATCACCGTCATTGACTTCAGCCTGCCTAACGAAGCCGAGCTGAGCGACCTGTACGCACGCGCGGTGCAAACCCTGGAGGCCGATGGCAAGGCGCGCGTGCAGCTCGATCGCCGCGAGCGCGAACGCCTGGCCACGGCCGCCCTGGGGCTGACCCTGTCCGAGGCGGAGAAGGCGCTGGCGAAAGCGATCATCATGGCCGGCGGACGGCTCGATGGTCGCGCCGTGGAGGCGGTGACGGCCGAGAAAAAGCAGATCATCCGCAAGTCGGGCCTGCTCGAATTTTATGACACTGCGGAAACGCTGACCGATGTCGGCGGCCTGGATGTGCTCAAGGAATGGCTGCGCAAGCGCGTGCGCGCCTTTTCAGCCGAAGCACGCGCCTTTGGCTTGCCGGAGCCGCGCGGCATCCTGCTCGTGGGCGTGCAAGGCTCAGGCAAATCGCTGATGGCCAAGGCGGTGGCGAACGCATGGCGCCTGCCGCTGCTGCGCCTGGATGTGGGGCGGCTCTTTGCCAGCCTGGTCGGTTCGTCCGAAGAAAATCTGCGCACCGCCATCCGCGTGGCCGAATCCATTGCGCCCTGCCTGCTGTGGGTGGATGAGATCGAGAAGGGTTTTTCGGGCGTGGGCAGCTCCAACGTCAGCGACGCCGGCACGGCCGCGCGTGTCTTTGGCAGCTTTGTCACCTGGCTGCAAGAGAAAAAGGCGCCGGTTTTTGTCGTCGCCACCGCCAACCTGGTGGATCAGCTGC
>DAISHS010000495.1:0-2865 GCA_036822415.1 Chloroflexota bacterium | reverse complement strand
CAGGAATCATGCAAGATTCCACTGCCGCGGCGAGTCGGTGCGTCGTAGACTCTCTGGTGGTTGACCGACAGTGTTGGTTTTGCCCGCCTAACGCCGAGGTCAGCCGCCGGGCGCATTCCACACACAAACCGCCCAGCTCATCCCCGCCCCGAGGACCGTTTCTGAGTAACCACGGTTAGGCCAGGCCCAAGCACCAAACCCGCACAACAACGAACGCCGCCCGTGCTGACGACCTCCTGCCGTGACGTGAGCCGTGGCTACACGGCCGCGTGAACAGTTGGCCGGACAGGCTGGATCATCAGCAACTCGTTGCTCTCTGACTGCTGGGCTTGGTACAAATCCCAGCGCACCTGGAGATTCATCCAGAAATCCGGTGATACCTCAAAGTACTTCGCCAGTCGCAGGGCCGTTGCTGGCGTAATGCCGCGCCGCCCATTGACGATCTCATTGATCCGCTGGTAAGGAACATGGATGGCGTCGGCGAGTTGGCGTTGTGTGATGCGCATCGGCAGCAAAAACTCCTCCCGGAGCATCTCGCCGGGCGATGTGGGTTGGCGGTGGGTAGGAATGCGAACCATGTAATTACCTCGTCTCGTCGTTTCAGTGGTAGTTCACGATCTCTACTTGATCTGGCCCCAACTCAGTCCAGTCGAAACAGATGCGATATTGCCGGTTGATACGGATACTAAACTGCCCTTTGCGATCGCCGGTCAACGGTTCGAGTTGATTGCCAGGCGGCAAGCGCAGATCTGCCAGTAAGGCAACCGAATCGAGCTGATCAAGCTTGCGAAAAGCGATCTTCCAAAGGGACTCTGAACAGGTTTGGCGCGCTGCACGGGTGTTAGCGCCGTTGAAGATGTCTTCTGTGCCAGCGTCGCGAAATGACCGTATCATGGCGACATCATAGCATGGAAGTCATGTTATCGCAAGAGGAAGTTTGCAGTTGGCAGCGTTCTTTGGCTACCAGTTTCGCTGGCGAGTCGCACTTGATCTTGTTGGTTAACCCACGGTGATGATTATGTGCGCCTAACGGCCCGCGTAAGCTGCGCCCGCGGCTGGCATGACTCTCGCGACCCTGATCCCACCGCCGCAGGCGTCAGGTGGACGTGATGTTAGGCGCCGGCCCAGGACACCCCCCGCCCCGCGTGAGAACGGCCCACCACGGCGCGACCTGGCCGTTCTGCTGCCGCCACGCGCCGCCCCTGGGGCTGCCCCACTGCCTGCGTCAAGTTGTTTCTTGACAGGCGAGTACTTCTTGGTCAATCACCTGCCACCGCGCTTCAATCGTGTCTGCTGACAGATCAGCGCCACAAGCCCATTCGACAAAATAGCCGCCATTGAAGACCTTCACAAATTCGTCAGGGTGGCGCAAAGCCTCAAAAGCCTCGTATTGGAGATAGGGGGTGACGTCAAAACGACCCATACGCCCATCGTCCGCAACGATCAACAACACCCATTCGGATTGTGGCCAAAGGTTCGCAATTCTCATTGGTCAAGCCCTTTGATAGGAAACAGTTTCTGGCCGTTGACGGCCAAAATCCAGTCAGCCAGTAAATCCTCTTGATGAATTTCGATCCAGGCGACAACCAGTTTGTGCTTGCTCAGCGGCAGTTGACCCGCCAGCAGCGTTCCGTCCAGAATGGAGTACACGGCTACTTGACCTTGGTAATCAGCATGGATATGCGGTGCGTGATGCCGCTCGGTATCTTGAAAGAACATCCGAATGAGTAGCCCGTAGAACATGGAAATCGTTGGCATGCTGCCTTCCTCTTATTGTCGCCGTGCTGAGGCCAACTCGTGTTCGCATGGGACGCGCCTAACGACCCGTGTAAGCTGCGGCTGCGCTTGGCACGACCTACAATCCGGCGAGCTCTACCCGGCGCAGCCGTCAGCTCGACGCAGGGTTAGGCACTGCCCCAGGATGCACCCCGCCCCACGCGAGATGCCCGTGAAGAGGCGCACCGGGCGGCTCCACTGGATACATTTCAGCCAGTAAGGTTTCGGGTGCGATGTCCTGTTCATGCGGCCAGGTGACGGCGCCAAAGACAATGCCAACTTGCCGGAAGTAGTGCTCATCTCGCAGTTCGCGCATGACCCCACGATCCAGATAGGGTTTCAGGTCGAAAATGCCACAGCGCCCATTCGCCAATTCCACATAGATGCGATAGTCGGGCAGTGGTTTGACCGTCTTGACATCCCAGTCCATGGTAAACCTCACAACGGGGCGATCTTATAGGGTTGTTCACCACTACGCGCCAACTCCCAGTTGGCCAGCAGTTCATCACGGTGCAGCTCAATCCAGGCTTACACCAACTGCAATTGCTTACGGGGTAGCTTGCCCGCCGGAATCTCGCCATCTTCCATGCCGATCGAGGCCTCGAATTCGGCATACTTGGCGTGCAGGTGCGGCAGCGCATGATGAACATCATCAATCACGTACAAGCGGATGATGATGCCGTAGAACATCGAGATGATCGGCATATTCAAGTCCTTCTGGTCGCGTCATGTCTCAATCAGAAACGATATCGCGTGTTGCAAGTGAGCGTTGCTGTCGCGACTCATCGTGAGCTTTGATGGCGAGTCGAAGATTTTCCTGTCGGTTGGCCTATGTTCTTGGGGCGACCGTTCCAGCGCCCCTTTTCACCCCCGCCCCGAGATCCGTTTCTGAGTACGCTGTGTTAGGCCAAGCCCGAGCACCAGACGGGCAAAACGAGTCCCGCCACCCGTAACGGCAAATTATGGGTCTGGCCGCAATCACCAACTCTCACGCGGGCGATGACGATGTCGGGTCCACTTCGGCCTTATTTGAGGTGCGTTCGGCGACTGCCTTCCAGAAGTCCTCGCGTGACAAGCCTTTGCCCCGCT
>DAISHS010000494.1:1705-2880 GCA_036822415.1 Chloroflexota bacterium | reverse complement strand
GTGGTGGCCGCGCTGACGCCCAGCACCAACCCCACGTCAACCGCGATGTTCAAGATTCTGATTGCGGTCAAGGCTCGCAATGGCATCGTCGTCGCCCCGCACCCGTCGGCCAAAGCCTGCAGCCTGGAAACGACGCGCGTCATGGTGGAAGCCGGCGAAGCGGCCGGTATGCCCAAAGGTCTGGTCAGCTGTATGCAGTATATCACGCTGCCCGGCTCGCAAGAGCTGATCCGTCACTACGCGGTGAGCATGATTGTGGCGACCGGCGGCTCGGCGATGGTCAAGGCCGCGCACAGCGTGGGCAAACCGGCGCTGGGCGTGGGGCCAGGCAATGTGCCGGTCTATGTAGATCGCAGCGCGGACGTGGCCAAGGCGGCCTGGGACATCGTCAACTCCAAGTCGTTCGACTGCTCGGTCATTTGCGCCACGGAGCAGGCCGTGGTGGCCGATAAACCGATTGCGGCGCAGCTCAAGGCGGAAATGGAGCGCCACGGCGCGTATTTCATCAATGAAGAGCAGGCGGCCGCGCTGGGGCGCACCCTCTTCGGCGGCGGCCAGCTCATCAACCCCAAAACCGTGGGCAAAACCCCGCAGCAGCTGGCGGCCATGGCCAGGATCAGCGTGCCAGCCTGGGCGCGCATCCTGGTGGGACGGCTGAGCAAAGTTGGCCCGGATGAGCCGCTGAGCGCCGAAAAACTGACCACGGTTTTAGGCTGGTACGAGGTGGACGATTGGCACGCTGGCTGTGAACGCTGCATCGAGCTGCTCAAGTATGGCGGCGACGGACATTCCCTGGTCATTCATGCCCGCAACGAAGAGGTGATTCTGGCCTTTGGCATCGAAAAGCCGGCCTTCCGCATCATCGTCAACACCTGGGGCTCCATGGGCGCGATCGGCGCCACCACCGGCGTCATGCCTTCGATGACCCTGGCCCCTGGCGGCATCGGCGGCGCCGCGGTCAGCGATAACATCACCGTCCATCATCTGTTGAACATCAAGCGCCTGGCTTATGAACGAGCAGCGCCGCCCTCCCTGGCCAGCTCCCTGGCGCCCGGCGTGCAGCCGCTGACGGGGGTCAGCGCCGCGCCCACGCCGCCCGCGACGGCTCACGGTTCGATCTCGGCCGCTGAGATTGAGCAGATCGTGAAACGGGTGTTGAGCGAGCTTGGGCCGTC
>DAISHS010000494.1:0-1605 GCA_036822415.1 Chloroflexota bacterium | reverse complement strand
GTTCACGTCAGCCGCGAGCGATTACAGGCAAAATTCTGGCTTGAACCGATCCTACTCGCCGACAACAATGGCTTCCGGCCAAAGGAATTACGTGATATTGAGCGCATTATCAATGAAAAAGCGGACATTCTAAGGAGTAAGTGGGATGAGTATTGCGGAGGAGCTTGACCTAATCAAACTGAAGCTGGCCCAGGCGGAGATCATGAGCGCCCGCGTCACACAAGATGAGCTGATCGTTGATCTGACGGACGGTCGCACGATTTTGGTTCCGGTGCTCTGGTTTCCGCGTCTCGCCTACGGTACGCCTGCTGAACGGGCCAATTTCGAGATCAATCGCCAGGGGATTCATTGGCCCGATTTGGATGAAGACGTGAACGTGAAAACGCTCCTCCTCGGTCGAGGTTTGGGAGAAAGCCGGGAGTCGCCCGCAAGATGGCTTTCGCAACGGCAGCAGGCGCAAGCCGTCACTTCGTTGCCGCTGCCGGCCAATGGAGATGGCCACCAAAAACAATCGGTGGTTACACACTAACCAACATGGCGCGGGACCTCTTGGCCCGGCCATGATCTTTGTCAATCTATCAGACACAGGCAGTTTTCGAGAAAGGATCAACACGTATGGCAAGTATTCAGATGATCGCCCTGGGCATGATCGAGACCAAGGGCTTGGTCGGCGCAATCGAGGCGGCCGATGCGATGGTCAAGGCGGCCAATGTGCGCCTGATCGGTAAGGAAATCATCGGCGGCGGCTACGTCACGGTGATGGTGCGCGGCGATGTGGGCGCAGTCAAGGCAGCGACCGATGCCGGCGCCGCGGCCGCGCAGCGCGTGGGTGAGCTGGTGAGCGTCCATGTCATCCCGCGGCCGCATGGCGACGTGGAGATGATCCTGCCCAAGGCTGGGGAAGACGCGGCCTGAGTCGGGCGGCGTCGCCACCATCATGGCACGACGATTCTTCACGGAAGCGGACATTCGGCGCCTGGTCAAAGAAGAGGGCTGCACCGAGCTGGTGTTGGAAGCGCGCGATGTCCTGACCGCGCTGGCGCTCGACGCGGCGCATGAGCTCGGCCTGCGGCTGATCAACCACGAGGCGACGCCTGTCTGGTCGGCGGCGGGCAAGCGCGAGACGCTGCTGCGTGGGGCACGGTGGGAAAAACCGGCGGCCGCCGCGCCGCCGGTCCCGACCGATGACCTGGCGGCGCGCATCGTCAGCGCCGTGCTGCAGCGCATCGGCCAGGCTGCCGTCGCCGCGCCGTCCGCCGACCGGCAGCAGGTCAGGGTCATCAGCGGGCGCGCGGATGAACCGGCCCCCCTGGCGCCGGGCGCCGCGCCGGCCCTCGATTTGCGTCAGCAGAACGCCATCGGCGCGGCGGAAGGCAGTCCCTGGCGCGCGGGCTTTTGCAGCTGGCGCGCGGGCACGCGCGCGATGACCCTGGCGCAGGCCGAAATCTACGTCGTTATCGAAGGCGTGCTGGAGATCGCCGCACAAGGCGAGACGTGGCGCATCTTTGCGGGTGATGCCGTGCTGTTGCCGGCTCAGGTACCCTTGCAGCTGACGACGCCAACCTGGGTCAAGGTTTTCTTTGTGGGAGCGTAATTTTTTCCTCA
>DAISHS010000493.1:0-2912 GCA_036822415.1 Chloroflexota bacterium | reverse complement strand
AAGATCTCGCCGTGGTACAGTTTCAGGTTGACATCGCTGTTGGCGACGACGCCAGGGAACCGTTTGGTGATGTGGCGCACTTCCAACACAGGCGCCTGGTTTTCATAATTCTGGCTCATGCGTCACCCCCTTATTCCTTTCCGCCTTCGGTTTCATAGACCTTGCCTTCGGCCGCGGGTGGTCGCACGCGGCCGACAAAGCCAGACACCGCGATGATGGTCACCACGTAGGGCAGCATGCTGATGAACTGGCGGGGCACGTTGGTGACGCCGGCCAGCAGAAGCTCGTTTTGCAAGGCTTGTGTATAACCAAACAGGGTGGCCGCGCCCAAGGCGCCGAAGGGATTCCAATTGCCGAAGATCATGGCGGCCAGCGAAATAAAGCCGCGGCCGGCCGTCATGCCTTCCTGGAATTGACCGACGGCCTCCAGTACCAGGAATCCGCCGGCCAGGCCGGCCAGCGCGCCGCCGATCATGGTGTTGACATAGCGGTAGCGATTGACATTGATGCCGACAGTGTCCGCCGCGCGTGGATGTTCCCCCACCGCACGTGTGCGCAAGCCCCAACGGGTGTAGAAGAGGGCGTAGTGCACGACAAAAACCAGAATCAAGGTAATGAAGGTGATGGGCGGGTTGTCAAACAGCACCGGCCCGATAACCGGAATATCTGCCAGCAAGGGAATGTGCACGGGCGAGAATTTGCCCTCCGCAATCGCGTTGCGGTCGAACAGATAGGACGAGAAGCCGGTCGCCAGGATGATGATAACGGTGCCGGAGATGATCTGATCCATCTTGAAACGGGTGGACAAGGTGGCATGGATCAGTCCCATCAGGGCGCCTGTGGCCAGCGCCGCGGCGACGCCAAAGAGCAGACTGAGCATCAAGGGCCAACCGTTGGTCGCGACCTTGGCCACGAAACCCACGAAAGCGCCCGCCAGCATCATTCCTTCGATGCCGATATTGATAATGCCCGACCGCTCGCACAAAATGCCGCTCAAGGCCCCCAGGATGAGGGGCACGGCGGCGCGCAGGGTAAAGTTAAGGGCGCTGATGCCAAATAGCACCCGTAACCAGGTCGTGTTTTTTAGCCCCGTGGTATTGACCAGGACGACCATCACCACCAGGAGGACGGCCAGCGCCATGGAGATGATAGATGAGGTCTTCCAGACTCGATTCATCGTCATAGTGTCTCCTTACAACCAGAGGACCAGCGTGGTCTGTGGTTTGCGTCTCCCTCAGGTGCGTCCCCAACTCGAGCTGAGGCTGCGTTGCTCCACTTCATCAGCGGCCTTGCCGATACGGAAGAGAGTGCGGATGATGGTGGGGGCGGCGACGAAGGCCAGGATGAGCGCCTGGATGACCTGGATGATGTCGGCGGCCACCCCCGATTGAAACTGCATGGTGGCGGCGCCGGCGTCGAGTGCGCCAAATAGAAAAGCGGCCAGAATCACACCGAAGGGGTGCGTCTGGCCTAAAAGCGCGACGGTGATGCCATCGAACCCCACGCCGCCGCCGAACTCAGGCGCAAATTTATGATTGAGGCCCAGCGTCTCGATGCCGCCGGCCAGCCCGGCCAGGCCGCCGGCCAGCATGATGGTGAAGATGATCGTCCAGCCCACGCGTATGCCGGCGTAGCGCGCCGCTTTACTGTTGGCGCCGACCGTGCGGATCTCGAAACCAATCGTGGTTTTGTAGAGCAACCACCACATCAAGACGGCCACCAGCAGCGCAATCACCACGCCCCAGTGCACGCGATAGGGCGGACCGAAGATCCAGGGGATTTGTGCGCTGGCCACGACATCGGCTGTTTCCGAAATTGGCCCGGCGGTGCGGTCCCACAAAGGCCCGGGCGTTTGGCCTTGCGTGCCGCCGGCATACACCGTCCAGCCTGCCAGGAGGCTGGCGATGTAGTTGAGCATAATCGTGGTGATCACCTCATGAGCGCCGGTGTACACCTTGAGCAAGCCAGGAATGGCCCCCCATATCATGCCGCCGGCAATGCCCGCCAGCAGCGCCAGCGGCACGTGAATGATGGCCGGCAGATTGGGAAAGTTGATGCCGATGGTGACCGAACACACGGTGCCGATGATGAACTGGCCCGATGCGCCGATGTTGAAGAGACCCGCTTTGAAAGCCACCGCCACCGACAGGCCGGTCAAAATGGCCGGCGTCATCTTGCGGATCGTCGTGGCCCAGGCGCGCCCGCTGCCAAAAGCCCCTTTGAAGAGGCCGCTGTAGGCTTTGAACGGATCGTCGCCAAACAACAGCATGAGAACAGCGCCCAATGCCAGGGCCAATAACAAAGCGAGGACAGGAATTGCCAAGAGGCGGAGTAGAGAACGTGGATTGAATACTCGAGGACTTGATCTGGCCATGATGCTCCTTCCCGATTATACTATCTGGAACAACACGAACGATTGCTGACCGTATGCTACGGCGATGGGGTGTTGAAGGGGGAAGCCGAAAACGCACTCATTTAATTATAGTGCAAGTCAGTCATTCAAGCCAAGTGGCGGGTGAATCATTGTAGCATAAATCGCTGTTTCGCCAATTACGCCCGCAGAGGATTCTGTCAGCAGGCGCAGAATCTCAACGCACCGCGCGGCGTTGCCAATGCGAGCCGCCAGCGGTAGGCCTGGTTCACTTTTTTGCTCTCTAGGTTGGGGGCCGATTATCCTGCCGTCCGGCCCACCACTCCATGCCCGCGGGCAGACGCTGGAACCCAAGCTCCTGTAAGAGCGGTTGACCAGGGCTGCCCAGGATCGGCGCGCCATTCCAGGTGTTGACCTGGACGCGTCGCGGGGCAAACGGTCGGGTTAGATAGGCCGTGATGGCCTGACGCAGCGGCGCGGGGCTGCTCTCTGCGTCCACGCGCAGACGTTCGCCGTTATCCTCGGCCGCCAACATGGGGCG
>DAISHS010000492.1:0-2914 GCA_036822415.1 Chloroflexota bacterium | reverse complement strand
GCAAGGGTAATGAAAAATCGTAACGGCGCCGCGTGCGTATCAACGATCGCCTGGGGCGCCCTCAACGTGCGATACAGAGGACGGGCTGCGTCTGGCGCTACGGCGCGGACAGGGAGATCAGACGCCAACGGTTGGGCATGAAAACGAACGTGGCGACGCGGGGCTGGCAGGACTGCACGCTCAGGTCGTCAATGTCCCAACCGCCGGTCGCCCGGCCCACCGAGGCGTCGGTGCCGACGACGAAGCGCAGCTGCGCCGTCTGCCCGGCATAGCGGCTGAGGTCCACGATGTTCTGCCAGTACCACCAGACATCCTCGCACCAGGCCAGGCGCCCCGCCAGCGGGTTGCCAAAATCGGCCTTGATCGGCCCGCTGTAGGGATGGGTCAGCAGCGCCTCGTTGGGCGGCTGCTCCCACGTCGCGCCGCCGTCGGTGGTGATCTCCAGCAGGCCGCCGTCATAACAGCCTGCGGTCGCCGGTTCCAGCATCTGCCGGTTCCAAAAGCGCAGCATCAGTGGATTCTGCCCGGCGGGCAGCGCCAGCGGCGGCGAGAGCAGGCGCGTCTCGCTGACTGAGATCGGATCGGCGGCGTGCCAGGCCTGCACCGGGCTGTGCGGATAGGCGGTGGACAGGGTCCAGCGGTTGTCGCCCGTTACCGTCTCAGCCGTCCACCCCGCGACGTTCCCCCCCTCGAAGTCGCTGCTGTAGAGCACGGTCGGCTCGGCGCCTGGCGCACAGTCGCCGGGCGCGCTGCGCGTGGTGAAGGTGTAAACCGCCGAAGCGGCGCCTGACCCGCAGACGTTGGCCATGCGCACGCGCCAGTAGTAAACCGCACGCAAGGGCAGGTCGGCGGTTGGCGTGAAGCTGGCGCCGGTCAGGCCGGTGGCCGTGATGACCAGGCTGGCGAACTCAGGGTCGCGGGCGATCTCGATGGCGGCGGTCTGCGCCTGGCTGGGCGCGTTCCAGGTGAAGGTGGGGCGCGGCGGCTGCGCCAGCGCGCCATCGGCAGGGGTCAGCAAAATCGGGGCGGCGGGCGGGGCGTCGAAGAGGTTGAGCTGCACCGTGGTCGTGTGCGTACGGTCAGCGGTCAGGCCGACCAGGCTGATGGGATACGCGCCAGGCGCAACCGCGGCCGTGTTGCTGATGACGACGGTGGTGGTCGCAGGCGGCCGCACCGGGTTGCGGCCAAAAATCGCCGCGGCCCCGGCCGGCAAATCCACGACGCTGAGCGTCACCGGATCGTAGAAGCCAAGCGCCCGGCGCACGGCCAGGCTGTACGCGGCGCTGGCGGGCGCACAGACGGTCTGCACTGCCGGCGAGGCGGCCAGGCTGAAGTCGGGCTGTAGCGTGCAGTTGGCGCAGATCAAGGCGAAACTCTGATCGGTGGGATCGTCATTGTAGAGGATGGCGTCGCCCGGCAGGTTGGTCGCCTCGACGCGGATGACGACCGTGTCGCCGTGGCTGCGCAGATAGACGTTTTCCAGGTTCTCCCGCTTGTCGGCCACGTTCCCGCTGATTGACCAGCCGTTGCTGAAGGCATTTCCTCTGTAGATCGTCGGCCCATCGGTGACGATCAGATCCAGATTGTTGACCAGGGCCGGGCTGGCGCCCACCGCGCCCGGCGCGTCGCTCCAGGCCAGGGTGATCTTCAACGGTTTGGTGGGATCGGGCACGCCCACGGTGATCTCCCAGGCCGCGCCGCTGTCTGCCAGCACCGTCTCCTGATCGAAATAGAGCACGGGAACGCCAGGCCGGAGCGTATTGCCCAGGTGGATGCGTCCCCAGCCCTGCTCGCCGTTGGGGATGGGCCAGGGGATGACGTCGCGCCGCATCTCCACCGCGCCGTTGACGAGCAAGGCCTTGGCCAGGGCGGGGCTGGGATTGGCGCCGGCGTGGGAACTGCGCCACCATTGCGTCAGCAGCGCCAGGGCGCCGGAGGTGTGGGCCGCCGCCATGCTGGTGCCTGAGCAGTAGGCGTAGAGGTTTTGGGCGCCGGAGATGGCCGTGCTGCATGCGCCCCCCAGGTCGTTGCGCGCCGAGGCGATGCTCTCGCCAGGCGCGGCAATCGTCGGCCCAAAGCGCCCGTCAGCGGTCGGCCCGTGGCTGCTGAAGCTGGAGATTTCATCAATCCCGTTCAGGGCAAAGTAGTTCGCGCTGCTGGCAGCGACAATGATGTTCTTGGCTTCTTTGGGCGCGGTCAGCGTGTGCGCCAGGTAGCCCGCGTTGCCGGCTGAGAAAACCTCGATGAACGGCTCGGCGACGGTGGGCGTGTCGAAGTTGCCGTCCAGGACGATGAAATCGTGCGTGCGCTCCGTGGCCTGATAGCCGTGGTTGACCCCTTCGCCGCTCGTCCAGGCGTTGTTGCCGCCCACCGCGCCGCCCAGCAGGGCGCGCTTGCTCAGCTCCTGCCAGCCGCCGAGCGGGGGCCAGGCGTTGCCGGAGAGCGGATTCATGGCAAAAACGCCCGCGCTGGGCGCCACGCCCAGGCCGTACTGAAAGCCCTGCGCGTTGCCAAAACCGCCGGCGCCCGTGCCGACGATGATGCCGCTGACATGGGTGCCGTGACCGCCGTCAATGCAGTCGCTGCCGGGTTGACCAGGAAACTGGCACGCGCCGGGGAAATCGAACCCACCCACGATGCGGCCAGCAAAATCGGGATGGTCGTAGTCTACGCCGGTGTCAATCGAGGCCCAGATGACGCCGCTGCCGTCCAGACTCAAGCTGTCCAGCCAGGCGCGGTAGCCGGGAAAGGGCACCCTGGCCGTGTAGTTGCCGGCAATGATCTGGTCGGAGATTTCGTCATCCAACGCTGGCTGTGGGCTGGCGTAGGCCACGGCCAGCACGACGTTGAGCTGCGCCGCCGCCGCCAGCGCGTCGGCGTCCAGGGTGACGATGGCGTTGTAGAAAGCCCTGTC
>DAISHS010000491.1:0-2920 GCA_036822415.1 Chloroflexota bacterium | reverse complement strand
AGCATGACATTATTATAGCAGGTCTACGCTGGTTGGCAAGTAGGAAAACCACCAGATGATGGGGCCGCCAGGGGGTGGCCTCTCCGCCTGCGCAAGGCTTGGGCTGGCATGAATCGTATGATTCATCCATGTGGCGCAAAGTTGAGAGGGCGGCGAGATAAAGCAGGTAAACGTCGGATGGGTTCTTGCTGTATAATATAGACGCGGCTGCGCCAGGCGCGCGCCGCGCAATTCCCCTGCACGCAGGTTTCCTGCACGATTGGGAGAGGTTCGAGGGAGAAACAACCATGTCAACGATTTCTACATCCGATGCATTGCTCGGCGCGACCGCGCGCTGGACGGCCAGTGCGCGCGCCCTGGAGACGGCGCGCGACGATCGGCTGCTCGATGATCCCTGGGCGGCCGCGTTGGCCGGCGCGGAGGGCGCGGCGTGGATGGCTGATCGCACGGCCGATAGCGTGCTGCCCATCGTGCTGCGCACCCGTTTTTTCGACGACTTTCTGCTGCGGATCACGCACGAACACGCGATTCGCCAGCTGGTGCTGCTGGCCGCCGGCCTCGACACGCGCGCGTTCCGATTGACCTGGCCGGCGCAAACGCAGCTCTTTGAGCTGGACCAGCCTGCGGTGCTGGCGCACAAGGCGCGTGTCCTGCAAGCGGCCGAGGCGACGCCGACCTGCGCGCGGCAAGCCCTGGCCGTGGATCTGACGGCGGCCTGGCCGGAGGCCCTGCTGCAGGCCGGCTTTGACCCGGAGCAACCGGCCGGCTGGCTGCTGGAAGGATTTCTCTTCTATCTCCCCAACGCGCGCCTGACCGCGCTCCTCGATGTCGTTTCCAACCTGGCCGCGCCGGGGAGCTGGCTCGGTTTCGATGTCATCAACCAGGCGGTGCTCACCTCGCCCTGGACGCGAGCGTGGGTTGACATGCAGGCCGCCCTGGGCGCGCCCTGGATCGGCGTCCTGGACGATCCGGTCGCCTTTTTGGCCGCGCGTGGCTGGAGCGCCACCTTGAGCCAGGCTGGCGCGCCGGACGCCAACCACGGCCGTTGGCGCTTGCCTGTCATCCCCACGCTCATGCCAGACATGCCGCACAACTGGTATGTCTGCGCAGAAAAACAAGCCCTGTTGTAGTCAGCGCTGGCCGCTTGCGCGGATGATGGCAAATCAGCCCACAACCCGCCATGTGGCGCGTGACAGGAAGGTTGCTAACGGTTATGATCAGGCGCAGCAGGCCATACTTAGCCCTGCCTCGCCCATCCAATAACGGACAGAGTGTAAAATGACCGATCTTGTGGTTGTGTTCATCACTGGGTTGACTACCGGCGGCCTGAGCTGCCTGGCAGTGCAGGGCGGCTTGCTTGCCAGTTCCATCGCACACCAGGTGGAAGAAGATGTCCAGGTTACGCTGGCCGCCAAAGCGGCGGCGCGCAAAGGGAACAAACGCCAGGCGCCAGCCGCTCCGGCAGGCGTCAAGCACGCGGCGCAGCCGATTGCGCTTTTCCTGGGCGCCAAAGTGCTGGCCTACACTCTCCTCGGCGCACTCCTGGGCCTGCTCGGCTCCGTTTTGCAGCTGACGCCCACCGTGCGCGGCGTCCTGCAGCTCGCTATTGGGCTTTACATGGTCGGCAATGCCCTGCGCATGTTCGAAGTGCATCCAATTTTTCGTTTCTTCGTCTTCGAGCCGCCGCGCGCGCTGACCCGATTCATTCGCCGCACAGCCAGGAACAGCCGCGACGATGTCATCACCCCGCTTTTCCTGGGCCTGCTCACGGTGCTCATTCCCTGCGGCGTGACCCAGGCGATGATGGTGCTGGCGGTTGGCAGCGGCAGCGCCTGGGCCGGCGCGGCGATCATGGCTGCCTTCACGCTGGGGACCAGCCCGGTCTTCTTTACCCTGGCCTACCTGGCGACGCGCCTGGGCGGCGCTTTGGAAGCGCGTGTGCTCAAAGTCGCGGCGCTGGCGGTGCTGCTGCTGGGCCTGGTGTCGGTCAACACGGGTCTGAATCTGCTTGGCTCGCCGGTCTCGTTCTCCAGCGCGGTCAACGCCTTGCTGCCCGCGGCGAGCGCGCCCCTGGCGACTGGCGCGGCGACCGATTTGAGCAAGATTGACTGCGACCCCAAGCTAGCCTCGTGCGGCGCCAACCAGGGGGTCACCCAGGAAGCCGGGCAGGCCGTCAACGGCAATACGGTCACGGTGCGTGCGCTGAACGACGGCTACTTCCCCGCTTCGACCCGCGCCGCGGCCGGGCAGCCGCTGCGGCTCAACCTGGTCACGGATAAAACCTACAGCTGTGCACAGGCTTTTGTGATCCCTGCGCTGCGCATCGAGCGTTTGCTGCCGGCGTCAGGGGTCACGAGCATTGATCTGCCGCCGCAAAAGGCCGGCAGCGTGCTGCGCTTCACCTGCTCGATGGGCATGTACAGCGGGCAAATTCGCTTTGAATAGGCCGTTTTTGCCGCGACCAGGATGGATGCGATGATGAAAAAAGTCTTTCGGGTTCCCAATATGCGCTGCAGCGGCTGCGCCATGATACTGGAAGGGCTGGAGGATGAGCTGGCCGGCGTCAAACGCGTCAACGCCAGCTATCACAAGCAGATCATGGAAGTGGAGTTCGATGAAAAGCGCGTCAACGAGGCCATGATCATCGCCGCGGCCAAACAGCTCGGCTACGATGCGGTTCCGAACGAGCGCTAAGCGCGCGCAGCGGCTCGTTCTTGCATGGCGATCTCCTCAGCTGCCAACCGCAGCGGGCTGTCGGGGCGGCGACCGAATATCTGCTCGAAAACCTCCGGCGCGTCACGCTGCACCACGGCGGCGCTGATCGCGTTGGCGCGGCAGATGTCTGCGTAGGTTCGAGCGCTGGGGCGTGGGCGCCGCGCCTGGGTGTCGCGGTCGAGCTCGATCAGCCCAAAGCGCAGCA
>DAISHS010000490.1:0-2924 GCA_036822415.1 Chloroflexota bacterium | reverse complement strand
GTGCTTCACGCCGTCGGCGATGCGGGTCAGAACAGCACCGATTTTCATGTGGACGACGTCAGCCTGGCTGTGTGCGCTGCGAATCAGCCGCGGTTCATACCGTGGTTGGGTCGCTAAGTCAACCACGGCGATGCTGCGAAAAAAGAAAAGGCGCCGAGTCAACGACTCGGCGCCTTTTTCATTCAGGCTGGGGGATAGGGACTCGAACCCCAACACGCAGATCCAGAGTCTGCTGTCCTGCCTATTAGACGATCCCCCACTAGCGTGGCGACGAAGGAATTTTAGCACAACGGCCGCGCTGTGACAAATCTACAGGGCACGTCAGGAAAATCTACGCCGCTCAGGCAAAACGCGCCAGGAACGCTTCACATACCGTCACGAATTGGATCGGGGTCTCTTGCATCGGGTAATGACCGGCATTGGTCATCACGTGCAGCTCCGCATTCGGCAGCCATTGCATGATCGTCGCCTGCACGAACCCCGTCGGCACACCGCCATCATACTCGCCGGTCATGGCCAGAAATGGCGTCTGGCAACCGGCCATGTCCGCGGCAAAGTCCTCGCCGGCCCACATGGTGAAGTAGTCGCGATAGGCGTCGGGCATGGTGGTGCGCAGCGACTCCCGAATCATGTGCTGTTCCCAAACTTTGGTGTTACGGTTGCCCGTTGTGACCATGCAGATGGCGCCGCGATTGGCGGGAACTTCCCACGCGGTCGAAAATAGTTGATAACCGCCCTCATCCAGGTCAATGCGGCAGGCGGGCACGGGACAGACGCCGATAACGGCCTTGAGGCGTTGACCGCAATGGGCGCACAGGTACTGGGCCACTTTCCCCATCATGGAATGTCCGATGAAGGAGAACTTGTCCCAACCCAGGCTGTCGGCCAGGGCCACGACATCAGCGGCTACCTCGGCGTTGGTGTGCTGGCCGGCGATGGCTTTGGAGCCGCCATAACCACGCGGGTCGGCAAAGCAATAGGTGAAGCTTTTTCGATCCAGCCAGGGGTGAACGGGCTGAAAAACGCCGCGATCGCCCAACCAGCCGCCCATGACGATGACGCGTTCCGCGCCCTCTCCGATAATCTCGTGCGCCAGAACTGTTGCTGTAGTCATACGGAACCTCCTGCAAGAAAAATTATAGGCTCTGTTCCCTGCGCCACGTTCAGGCGAACGCGGCGAGTTTGTTAAGCGCCACATCTACGCGCGCCAATACCTTGGGCGCGCCCAGGGCTTTGATGCTGGTGAAGAGCGGCGGCGTCACGGCTTTGCCGCTGATGGCAATGCGCAGGATGCCGAATAACTGCCCGGCGCTGAGCTGCGAGGCCTCGGCCAGCTCACGCAGCGCGGATTCAACCTGCTCCGGGTCTTGCAAGTCGCCCAGGTTGACCAACACGGCGCGGGCGGCCGTCAGCGCCCGATGAGAGGCAGCGGCATCGAGTTTTTTGGCTATCAGCAGCCGGCTGTCGTAGTCTGGCAATTCGTCCAGCAAGGCGAAGTCCAGCATCGCCGCGGCCTCGGACAGGGTCTTGATGCGCTCTTGCACATCCACCAGCAGGATGTCAAGCGCTGAATTGCGGGCCAGCGCCGCAGGCTCCAGATGAAGCGCGTTCGCCAGAAAAGGCAGCAGGCGCTGCTTCAAGTCAGCGGGGGGCAGGCTGCGCAGATAGACGCCGTTGAGCCATTCCAGCTTTCCGTAGGGCAGCGCGGCCGGCGCGGGATTGATGCCCGATAGATCGAAGGCCGCAATCGCCTCCGCTTGCGTGAACACTTCACGGTCGCCGCCCATGGACCAGCCAACGTTGGTCAGCAGATTGAAAACGGCCTCGGGCAGATAGCCCTCGGTGCGCAGCTCTTCCACAAAGACGGGGTATTCTTTATCGCCCACGCGCACCTTGCGCTTGCTCATTTTGCCTTTGCCGCTTGGATCAAGGATGACCGGCAGATGGGCCATGATCGGGATTTCCCAGCCGAAGGCCTGAAAGAGCAGCACGTGCCGCGGCGATGAGGCGATCCACTCATCGGCGCGCAGGATGTGGCTGATCTGCATGAAGTGATCGTCCACGACCACGGCCAGATGATAGGTTGGCAGGCCATCCGACTTGAGGAGCACCACGTCGTCCAGGGTGCTGTTGCTGAAGATCATCTCGCCGCGCACGGTGTCGTTGACGGTGGTGGTTCCTGTCAGTGGGGTGGCGAAGCGAATGACAAAAGGCGCGCCTGCGGCTTCGATGGCGGCGCGTTCGGCCGCGTTCAGGTAACGACAGTGGCGGTCATAACCGGGCGGCTGCTTGTTGGCGGTTTGCTCGGCGCGCATCGCTTCCAGGCGTTCGGCCGTGCAGTAGCAGTGATAGGCGTGGCCGTTGTCCACCAGCCAGTCGGCCCAACGGCGATAGAGCGCGGCGCGCTCGGTCTGCGTGTAAGGGCCATAGGGGCCGCCGATGTCAGGGCCTTCATCCCAGTCAAGGCCCAGCCAGCGCAGGTTTTCCATCAAGTTGGTCACTGAATCGGCCACATAGCGCTTCTGGTCGGTATCCTCGATGCGCAAAATGAACTGGCCGCCGTGATGGCGGGCAAATAGGAAATTGAACAGCGCCGAGCGCGCGCCGCCGATGTGTAAATAGCCCGTGGGGCTGGGGGCAAAACGAACACGAACGGGTCGGTCAGACATGCGGAACATTCCTCCCTGAGAATTCAGGCAGAGATTGTAGCATAGGCAAGATAGGAGGCAAGTTTGTTCGCGTGGGTTTCACTGGCTCACCACACGCAGGCTTCTCTGCCCTTATCCTCATATGCTCATATGCCTCATATGCGCGGGATTGATGAATTGCAGCCTGCCTGGTACAATTTGGCCATAGTACGTCAGATAATGATCCGTAGGGGCAGTGCCTTGCGCCTGCCCTGGGCGACCGCAAGGGATCGCCCC
>DAISHS010000489.1:0-2926 GCA_036822415.1 Chloroflexota bacterium | reverse complement strand
CGAGCATAGGGCTCCAGTGGTTCGCGTGGATCGGGAGCCACCCATTGGGGCGGACAAGGGCACGCGTTCGCGAGCATAGGGCGCCACCCATTCGCGGCAAAGGGCGCCAGGCATTCGCGGCATGGGGCGCCACGGAGCGGACTCGAGAACTTGGTTTCTCCTTCTGAGACGATGATAACCCTTTGTGTTTGCAGACAACCATTGCAGGACAGAAAGGAGATATCATGAGCGGAAGGAGAACAAACGTGTTGGATGTACGCGAAATAGTACGCCAGATTCGTGCTGGCGAGAGCGACCGTGCGATTGCGAAGGCGCTATCAGTCAGCCGACGCACAGTCAAGAAATACCGTCAATGGGCCGATAAGGCTGGATTGCTGGCGGGGGATCTTCCCCCAGCCGACAAGGTACACGCTCTTTTACAATCAACGATACCAGACACCGGAGCCTCTGCGGCAACATCGTCAATCAGTTCCTTTCAGGAAAAAATTCGCAACTGGCGAGAACAAGGTCTGGAAGTCCAGGTAATCCTGCAACGGCTGCAGGAACAGCACAACTATGACGGTAGCTACTCGACCGTCTGGCGGTTCGTGCGCAGGCTAGAACCGGCCACGCCCGACGTGACCGTTCGGGTCGAAACCAAACCGGGCGAGGAAGCCCAAGTCGACTTTGGTTACGCCGGGCTAATCCGAGACCCACAAAGCGGACAGATGCGCAAGGCCTGGGTATTCGTCATGACCCTTTCTTGGAGTCGACACCAGTACGTAGAACTGGTCTTCGACCAGAGCGTCGAAACCTGGCTGAAGCTGCACATCAACGGCTTCGCCTACTTCAGCGGCGTACCCCAGCGGATCGTGTTGGACAATCTCAAAGCCGGGATCGTGCGGGCCTCCGTCGAAGATCCGGTCGTGCAGCGCAGCTACCGGGACCTGGCCGAACACTACAACTTTCTGGTGGCGCCCAATCGCCCCCGGACGCCCCAGCACAAGGGTAAGGTGGAGAGCGGCGTCCACTATGTGGCGCGCAACTTCCTGGCCGGTCAAACATTCGCCGACCTGACCGAGGCCAATGTCAAGGCGCTGAGCTGGGTTGAGAAAACAGCCGGTCAACGGATTCATGGAACGACGAAAGTCAAGCCGATCGTTCGTTTCGAGGGGATCGAAAAGGCCGTGTTGCAGCCTCTGCCGGCCACACCCTACGATCTTGCGGTCTGGAAACAAGTGTTGGTACACCGTGACTGCTACGTCGTGTTTGAAAAAGCCTACTATTCGACACCCTTTCGCCTGGTCGGCCAACAAGTCTGGGTGCGCGGCGGCCTCCAGTCGGTGCAGATCTTCAGCCAATACACCCTGGTGGCCACGCATCAACGAGCGAAGGCGCCAGGCGAACGGTTCACCAACCCCGACCACCTGCCCACTCAGAAGGCAGCTGGCTTGCTCAACACCCGTGAAGCCTGCCAGGCACGTGCGAACGAGATCGGCATCTACACGGCGGAGGCGGTCGCACGGCTGCTGGCCGAACGTCCCGTTGACCGCCTACGCATGGTGTGGCGCATCTTGCGTCTGGCCGAAGAGTACGGCACGCAGCGGCTGGAACGAGCCTGTATGCGGGCGTTACACTTCGAGGATTGCACGGCTCGCACCATCCGTCAGATCATGGAAAAAGGCTTGGACTTGGCTGCTCTGCCAGCGGTACTCGTCGAGTCGACGCCGCTGCGCTTCGGTCGCTCGGCGAATGAGCTCTTGCCCGGCATAGGAGACCTGTCATGGAACTGACCCACCAACTCAACACGCATCTCAAGCGCTTACGGTTGTCGGGTATCCTCGACACGCTCGAGGTGCGCAACCAGCAAGCCATCCAAGACAAGCTCTCTTACGTCGAATTCCTGAATCGGCTCATCCAGGACGAAGTTGAGCGGCGGGCCCAAAAGCAGCTGCAGTTGCGGCTACGCCGGGCCGCGTTCCATACCGACAAGACGTTAGAGGCCTTTGACTTTGGCTTTAATTCAACGATCAATCGCCAGCAGATCCTCGACCTCGCCACCTGCGCCTACATCGCAGCACGGCGCAATGCGTTGATTTGCGGACCGACCGGGGTTGGCAAAAGTCATCTGGCTCAAGCCTTGGGACACGAAGCTTGCCGCCGTGGCTACGACGTGCTCTTCGTCAGCGCCCACAAGATGCTGGCCCATCTCAACGCTGGCCGGGCTGACGGGTCGTACGACCGCCGTCTGCAGACTTATCTGCGACCAGCGCTCTTGATCATCGACGATTTCGGCCTCAAACCCATGCATCCCCCTGCACCCGAAGACATGTTCGATGTCATTCTCGAACGCTACGAACGAGGCTCGATTCTGATGACCAGCAATCGTGCCCCGGGCGAATGGCCAGAAATCTTTCAAAATCCGTTGATTGCCTCGGCCGCCCTCGATCGCCTGGTAGACAACGCTCAGATCGCCATTATCACCGGCGCCAGCTATCGCGCCCGCGACCGTCATTTCCTGTTGCCCACGCCCAAGGAGTGATGTCATGTCCTATTTTGCCAGGCCAAGAGCGCCGCCAGCCGCACCGGTTCAGGTTGGCCCATCAAACTGAACAGGGCAAAATGACAAAACGACGAGGTGGTTTGGTCAGCGACCTCGCCCTTTCGCCTTCTCTGGCTTGCCAATTCTCATCGTAAGCCAGAGAAGCTCAATGTCAAAAACGACTTTGAACTGACCAACAAACAACGCTCAAATCGAGCCAACATGGGCACCCGGATTGCAGTTCCCTGGCTGCCCAACTTGACCTCTAACAACAGGAGAAACCAAGCATTTTCGAAGCCTTCCCTGGCTCCCTATGCTCGCGAACGCGTGGCTCCCTATGCCCGCGAGTTGACACCCAGCCGACCGCCGGAGCGCGGCGGGCGAGCACGGTTCGCCGTCATGGGC
>DAISHS010000488.1:0-2930 GCA_036822415.1 Chloroflexota bacterium | reverse complement strand
GCGAACTGGTCACCGATTTTACCGACCGCAAGGTGCTGGGGCGCATCGGCATTACGGAACGGCTGGCCATGGCCGCAACGGTGCGTGATTTCTTTGCCTATCTGACCGCCGCCGGCGGGTTGAGTCAGGCGCAGGGCGCGATGGTGGCAGAAGCCTATCAGATCATGAGCGCGACGCCCCGGCAAATCACCCGCATCGAGCGCCCCGAACCGTTGGGCGGCGAAACTTTTTCAGCGACCGTCAACCGCGGGCAAGAGATCATCTACACCTACAACGACTACTGGCTCACCCTGGTCTGTCTGCGTGACTTCAATGGGCGCTGGGACTGGATGAAAGAGGCCCTGCGCTCACTGCCAGATGAGACCACCAAACTGCGCCTGATCGAGCGCCTATTCAGTCTGGAACAGCAGCGGGTCGAAGGACTGCGCAACTTGCTGGCTTTACGCCAGCCGGCGCCGGCCGAACTTCAGCGCGCCCGCCGCCTTTTTCGCAAAGATCATGTCAATCAGGCCCGCGCCTGGTAAGCGGGCGGCAAGCACAGCCCGGCCCTACTATTCGATCAGCGCGCGCAGCCGTCCCAGGTTCAGCACATCATCCGCCATATCTTCTTCCTTGGGGGTCTCCAGGATCATCGGCAGCGCCTGAAAGCGAGCGTCATTCAGGAGCAGGCGAAATGGCGTCAACCCCAGAAAGCCTTCGCCGATATGGGTATGGCGGTCTACGCGACTGCCCAAATCCTTCTTGGAATCGTTGAGGTGAAAAACCTTGAGCCGCTCCAAGCCCAGGGCTTGATCGAACGCATCCCACATCCGCTGATAGTCAGCGGCCTGGCGGAATTCATAACCGCCGGCCAGGGCATGGCAGGTGTCAAAACAGATGCCGACACGCGCCGGCGCGTCCAGGGCCGCAATGATGTCGGCCAGCTGCTCGAAACGATAGCCGAGGTGATCGCCCTGGCCGGCGGTGATTTCCAGGAGGGTCAGCGTGCGCGCCGCCGGCGTGGCCGCATGGACTCGATCCAAGCCCTGCGCAATGCGGCGCTTCCCCGCCTCTTCGCCGGTCCCCATCGCGGAACCTGGGTGCAGCACCACGCCCAGAATGTCGAGCTGATCTGCTCGTTCCAGCTCCACCTGGTATGCCTCGATGGACTTATCCCACAACTCTGGGGATGGGGAGCCAAGATTGATCAGATACGAGGCGTGCGCCACGACCGGCTTGATGCCGGTGGTGCGCGCTAATTCGTGATAGCGCTCGATCTCCGCCGCTTCCAACGGCTTAGATTTCCACTGGTTCTGATTGCGCGTAAAAATCTGCATGGTGTTGCAGCCAATAGACTGCGCCCGTTCGAACGCCTTGCTCACGCCGCCGGCCACTGACATATGCGCGCCGAGTGTATCCATCGCCATGCCTCCTCTGCTCCCGTTACGTTGCCAACCTGGGGGGATGATGATCTCAGCCGAGCCGCGCCAGGGTGAATGTTTCGGCGCCGGCCGCCTTGTCCTCCAGCCGCGCCAGGAGGAAGAGCAAGCTGCTGAGACGGTTGAGATAGCGCAGCGGCTCGTCATTGCGCAGCTTGCCCTCATGCTGCAAGCGGGCCACCAGACGCTCCGCGCGGCGAATCATGGTGCGAGCCAGGTCAAGGTAAGCGCCGGTCACGCTATCGCCGGAAACGATGAACGCGGGCGGCAGCTCCACCGTGGATTCCAGGCGGGCGATCAACGCCTCCAAACAATCGGTGCTCTGTGAATGTAGCCAGGGCGGGCGTGTGGTCGCTTCCGGCAGGGTTGCCAGGTCGGCCATCATGGCGTACAAATCGCGCTGCACCCCCAGAATGATCTCGGCTGTCTGCGCATCTTTGACCATAGCCCGCGCCACGCCCAACGCCGAGGAGGCCTCATCTACGGTGCCATAGGCCTCCGGCCGGATGTCATACTTGGGCACCCGGTCGCGTCCCAGCAGGCTGGTATAGCCTTCGTCGCCAACGCCAGTGTACAGTTTCGTGGGACGTTTCGCGGTTAGCGTTTTCTTCTCCATGATTTCCTCTATCTCTCTTTTCTCTGCCTTTACTGCTGGCCGACGCCGAATTCGTAAACTAAACGTCCGCCTAATTCACCGGCCACAACCAGCGCGGCCAACCCAATCAGAAGCAGGATCAACACAACCCAGCGCTCCGACCCCCGGTCTGGCGCGCGGCGGGGACGCCAGCGCAGGTAGATGGCCGCGCCAAAGGCTATCACGGTGGCAAAAACGGCCGTGATGTGATTGTTCGCCACGACGCGCGCAGGCGAATCGAGGGCAATCGCGTTCTGATCTATCAAGCCCGTGATCGCGGTGGGAATGATCGTCAACCACCCCAACCCCAGGCTGGCCAGGCTGAGACGATCCCAACGCATCCCTTGCCAGCCCAAAGGCCGCCACAGATGCAACAGGTGCAACGCCACTCCCAGCACCAGGAGCGCCACCGGAAAATGAACCATGCGCGGATGTAACGGTAAAGTAAATGGCATAGATCACCCTGGCAGCAGGCGTTTGACGACGATCAAGGTCAGGTCATCGAACTGCGGCGCCGCCCCCACGAACTCGCGCACGGCGACCTTGATGGCCTCAGCAATTTCAGCCGCGCTTTGGGCCTGATGCGCCTGCACCACGGCTTGCAAGCGCGCCATTTCGAACGACTCTTCGTTCAGATTGATCGCGTCCAGGACGCCATCGGTGTAGATAATCAGCACATCGCCAGGCGCTAAGGCCACGCGGTCATCTTCCAGGGCGATGGCCGGGAGCACCCCCAGAATCAGGCCATGTTTACGCAGCCATTGCATCTGGCCGTCGGCCGCCCGCAGGAGCAGGGGCGGCGTGTGTCCGGCATTGGCAAAGATCAAATCGTGCCGCTGCGGGTCGAGCACGCCATACCAGAGGGTAACGAACATGTC
>DAISHS010000487.1:0-2939 GCA_036822415.1 Chloroflexota bacterium | reverse complement strand
GCCACCTGTCCGGCCAGTTCGGACGGTATGGTTTTCATGAATCCATCCCCTGGCGTGGAGGGCGGTGGAGCTGAACAAGATCGAGCAAGATGCCGGCCAACGCCTCCGGCATGGTGATCATGGCGTCGTGGCCGGTCGGCAGGCTGCAATACTCCCAGCCCAGGTCGGCGTACCGCTGCGCTTCGGCCGCGTGTTGCTCCACCGACAGCCCTTCGACGCAGGCGATGAAGGTGCGCGGGATCATGCGCGCAGCGGAATCCGTCAGGAGGATGGGCGTGGTCAGCGGCTTGCGCGGGTGCGGGGTCAGTTTCGACCGAAACCAGGCCAGGTCTGCGCCCGTGATGCCGAATGTCCAGTCGGGGATCGGTTGAATTCGCTGCTCGTCGCCAGGCGCTACGGCGTTTTGCAGGATGAAATCCCAGGAGTCGCCGATCAAGTCCTTGAGCGCCTTGCCATCTGCGGCCAGCGGCCCATCCAGGTTGACCAGATGGGCGATGCGGTCGGGGATGCGGTCGGCGATGATGGGCGCCAGGGTGCCGCCGAAACTGTGCCCAACCAGGATGGCAGCGTGCAGATCCTCGTACTCGAACAGGTTGACAATATCCTGAATGTGGGTGTTCAAGTCAAGGTCGGCGTACTGCACATGCACGCGTTCGCCCAGTCCTGTCAGCGTGGGGGTGTAAACCTCATGCCCGGCGGAGCGCAGCAGGGGCGCCACCTTCTGCCAACACCAGCCGCCGTGCCACATACCGTGAAGAAGAACGAAGACCGTCATACAAACTCCTGATTCGTTTTTACCTGATCTGAATTCCAAAATGCTCGCTCAATGCGCGGACGAAAGCCTGCTCGCCCTCGATCGGCGTTTCCTCCCGTTGACCGTGCCGCGTGACGATCAAGGCGTCGTTGGTGAGGCTGATCCTGCCATCCTCTGTCGCGCGGGAGCAAATGCGCCCCTGCACAAAGTAGGATGCGGGCGCGGTCTCGTAGTAGACGCACGCGTCGCGGAAGTCGTCCAGCGTCAACGGGTCGAGGCGGAAGATGTACTCGTCGTACCACTCGCCCGTTTCGAGAAGTCTCTGTAACAACCAGCGATCGTCTGCGCGGGCGATGCGGTACGTTGCTCCCACACCGTGCTGCTCGCCATCGAAATCCAGGCGCAGCGGCAGGCGGGACGAGTCGCCAAAGCCCACGTCTGCGATCCAGCGTTCTTCGAGCTGAATCAACAGGGTGAGATGGTCAATCTCCGCAGGGATGCCGCCGTGCAGGACGTTGGCCGAGAAGATGGTGACAGCGAAGCCCAGCCGACGGAGCAAGCCGGCAAACAAACCATTCAATTCATAACAGAATCCGCCGCGCCGATGGACGACGATTTTCTCGAACAACGCCGCTTCATCCAGGACGATGCGCCTGTTGAGGTGGATATCGAGATTCTCGAACGGGACAGCGAGCAGGTGGGCGCGATGCAAGGCGCGCAGGGTCTCGATCGTCGGTTCGGTGGAGCCGCGATAATTGATGCGGTCACGATAGGCGGAAACGTCCATCATACGCTAAAGAGGTTGCCTCACGGTTCCAACCGGCGCGCTCGTGCGATCAGACGATCTCCACCGCACACTCGACCGGCATGACCCGCGTCAACGGCTCGCCCACGGGCGAATGCTTCAGCGCCCAGGCCACGATCGCGTGCAGCGTCTCGGCGGAGACGCCATCGCCGCCGATGCGGATGCCGATCTGCATGTGCAGCGGGCCGGCCGGCACGGCGTCATCCATGCCCATCATGCCGCGGTCGTCCGAGGTGCTGCCCACGCGCACCTCCAGCGTGGAGAGTTCGACGCCGAGCTGGGCCGCGCGCAGGGCGATCATCACCGCCTCGCAACTGGCCAGGGCGGCGCGCATCGTCCAGCCGGGCGAAGGGAAGGCGGCGCCGCCGCCCAGGGCTTTGGGCATGTCGCAGAGCAGCGTCTGGCCGTCGGGGCCGGTCGCGCGGGTGCGCAGCCCCTCTTCGATCACGGCCACGGCTGCCTTGTCGGCGCCGATGGTCTCGTTCGGGTGCTCGGCGTAATAGGCAAGCACGCCTTGCACAGCTTCACGGATGTGGGTTTGGGTAGACATGGTGTAAGCTCCTTGTGAGGAAAGTAATGAGAAAACGAACTCAGAAACGTACAGCAGCGCTGGTTCATGTCGTGAATACTCCGTTCTCGATGATGGCCTGGCCGTCAATCTCCAGCGTCGGCTGACCCACCACGCCGTCGATGTGCGTGGCGGCGACATTCTTGCCGCCGAGGAAGTCGTTGCGCCCGACGGCGACGTGAATCGTGCCCAGGACTTTCTCGTCGGTGATGATGTTGCCCTGCAAGCGGGCCAGCGGGTTCGCGCCGATTCCCAGTTCGGCGATGACGCGCGCCGCCTCGCCGTGCTGGGCAAAGGCGTTCTGCAAGAACTCGGCGCCGGCGCCGCCGGCAACCTGTGTGACGCGCCCTTTCTCAAAAACGACCCGCACGGGTTCAGAGAGCAATATTCCAGGCAGGCACTTGTCAATCACCAAAACGCCTTCCGCGCTGTCTTCGACCGGCGCGATGTAAATCTCGCCTGAGGGAAGATTACCAAACACGCCCCGCCCGCGCAAGATGCCCGTGTCCGCTCTCCATTCCCTGCCTTCGAGCGACAATCGCAAGTCCGTTCCCAGCGCGGTGGTGATGCGCGCGCTGGAACTGCCCCGCAACCACTCCGCCAGCGACGACGTGAAGGCGGCGATTTGCTTGTAATCGGCGCTCATCTCCAAATCCAGAATGCCCTGGTCAATGAAGGCGCCAATGCCCGCCCGCGCCGTCCCTTTGACGATGGCGGCTTTACCCCCGTTCCACGCCGGTATTTCTTTGGCTGTGTCCATCGCCGCCAGCAACAGGATGATGGCGTCCACCTCGGTCATCAGATTCAGCAGC
>DAISHS010000486.1:0-2940 GCA_036822415.1 Chloroflexota bacterium | reverse complement strand
TCGTTGCAGCGACTTGCAGTCGCCCGATCTGCCCCCAGTTTGAAATGCACCCCAAGGAAAAGTTGAGGGGTGACAATTCTGCTCATTTGTGTTAGAATGGGCCAGGTAAAGAATCTGCCGCTGGCCGCGCCAGCCCCGCCAGACCGGCGCAAGCCGACAACAAACGCGGCGCGGCGGGCGCGCAGCCAACGTCAACCCTGGGCAATGGGCGAGCTGGCCGTCAGATTCTTGCTGTTCGTGCAGGAATTCAGCTGATCGAGCGATCGGCAGCCTATCAGGCGCGCCTGGCATCACAAGCGTGCGGCCGTTCCATACCTGGCGGCCCATTTACGTCGAAGGAGATGGCACGATGCAGGATTTCGAGAAACTCGGTGTGTTCTATTTGGGTCGTGAGTATGACCTGGCGAAAAAAGCGGCGGAGGATAGTCTCATCCTCTACGATTCCAAAGACCTGGTGACCCACGCCGTTTGCGTGGGGATGACCGGCTCGGGCAAGACCGGCCTATGCGTCAGCCTGATCGAAGAGGCGGCCATTGATGGCATCCCTTCCATCTTGATTGACCCCAAAGGCGACCTGTGTAACCTGTTCCTCACTTTCCCGCAGCTGCGCGGCGAGGATTTCTTGCCCTGGGTCAACGCCGAAGATGCGGCCAAGAAGGGCCTGGGGACTGAAGAGTATGCCAATCAACAGGCGGCCCTGTGGAAAAAGGGCTTGAGCGACTGGGGCGAAGACGGGACGCGCATCCAGCGCCTGCGTGACGCCGCTGAGTTTGTCATCTATACTCCGGGCAGCAATGCTGGCGTGCCAGTTTCTATCCTCAAATCCTTTGCCGTGCCGCCGTTCGAGATCATGGACGATGGCGAGCTGCTGCAGGAGCGCATCAACACCACCGTGACCAGCCTGCTCGGCATGGTCGGCATCAACGCCGATCCGCTGACGAGTCGTGAGCACATTCTCATTTCCACCATCATTGGTCAATCCTGGCGCGATGGCCGAGATCTCGACCTGGCCTCGCTCATCCAGTCCATCCAGACGCCGCCGATGACGCGTATCGGGGTGCTCGATCTGGAGTCCTTCTACTCGGCGAAGGATCGTTTTGGCCTGGTGCTGGCGCTCAACAACCTGGTGGCGTCGCCGGGCTTTGCCAGCTGGATGGAAGGGGCGCCGCTGGACATCGGCCAAATTATTTACACGCCCAAGGGCAAGCCCCGCGTCGCCATCTTTTCCATTGCGCACCTCGGCGATGCAGAGCGTATGTTTTTCGTCTCCCTGCTCCTCAACCAGGTGCTCGGTTGGATGCGCACGCAATCTGGCACGACCAGCCTGCGCGCCCTGGTGTACATGGATGAGATCTTTGGTTATTTCCCGCCCATCGCCAACCCGCCATCCAAGCTGCCGCTGCTGACCCTGCTCAAGCAGGCGCGCGCGTTTGGCGTCGGCATTGTCCTGGCAACACAAAACCCGGTGGACCTGGATTACAAGGGTTTGAGCAACGCAGGCACCTGGTTCATTGGCCGTTTGCAAACGGAGCGCGACAAAGCGCGTGTGATGGATGGCCTGGAAGGCGCGGCCGTTGCAGCCAACGCCGGCTTTGACCGCGCGCGCATGGAACAAATCATTTCGGGCCTGGGCAACCGTGTTTTCTTGATGAACAACACGCACGAGGATGCCCCCGTGGTCTTCACCACGCGCTGGGCCATGTCCTACCTGCGCGGGCCGCTGACGCGCAGCCAGATCAAAACACTGATGGACCCGTACAAGGCGCGTATGACCGCGCCAGCCGCGGCGACCGCCGCCAAAGCGGCTCCGGTCGCAGCGCCTGTGGTCACCCCGGCGCCGGCGGCGCCCGCCCCGGCCGAGGAGCCAGCGCCCACGCCGTTGGGCAAGCCGCTGGAGCGAACAGCCGCCACGCCGGCCCAAGCGGCCGGCCTGCAGCCCACGCTGCCGCCGGATGTCAGTCAGTTCTTCGTTCCCGTACGCGGCAGCGGCGGCATGTTAGTTTATCAGCCCCGGCTCGTGGCCGCGGCCAAGATTCGCTATGCCGACGCCAAGTCCAAGGTAGACACCGCCGACAATGTGATCTTCGTGACCACCATCAACGACGCGGCCGTTCCGGTCAACTGGGAAGAGAGTGAAGCGCCGGAGTGGGGCCTGAAGGATTTGGAGAAAGCGCCGTCCAAACCGGGGCAGTTCGTCGAGCTGCCGACGGTGGCGGGCCGCGCCAAGAGCTACGTGGCCTGGAGTCGTGATTTTGTGGATTGGGCCTACAGCACCCACAAACTGGAACTGTTCCGCAGCCCAGGCACCGGCGCCATTTCCAATCCAGGCGAAAGCGAACGAGACTTTCGCGTGCGCTTGAGCCAGGTGGTGCACGAACAGCGCGATGAAGCCTCCGACACGCTGCGCAAGAAATATGCGCCCAAGCTGGCGGCGCTGCAAGAAAAAATTCGCCGCGCAGAGCTGGCCGTGGATCGCGAAAAGAATCAGGCCAATCAGGCCAAAACGCAAACCATCATTTCCGTGGGCGCCACCATCATTGGCGCTTTCACGGGGCGCAAGTTGGTCTCGAGTTCCACCATTGGCAAGGCCACGACGGCCGCGCGCGGGGTGGGACGCGCCATGCAGCAGGGCGACGATGTGACGCGTGCGCAGGAAAACGTGCAGGCCATACAGCAGCAGTTGGCAGACCTGGAAGCCGATCTGAAGGCGGAGGTGGATGCGCTGGCGGCCAAGAACGATCCAGCGACCGAGGACATGGACTCGCTGGTGCTCAAACCAAAGAAGAGCGATATTGCAGTCCAGCTCTTTTCTCTGGTGTGGACGCCCTACTGGCAGAGCGCCAGCGGCGCGCTGACCCCGGCGTGGTGAGTCGTCGCCCGCGGTCGCGGTTCGCGCCCGCGGGCTGAAGCCGGCCTGCGCAGGCCGCCGTTTGCTTGCAT
>DAISHS010000485.1:0-2943 GCA_036822415.1 Chloroflexota bacterium | reverse complement strand
CGCAGCTTGATGCGGGCGCGCAGGTCAACCACGCCTAGCTCGTAGGCCAGCTTGACCTCGTCCATGTTGCTAAACGCCTTGCCCTCGCCCTTCGAGCCTGGCTTTTCGGTCGTCAGCCAGTACATGCCCAGAACCATGTCCTTCGACGGCCCTACGATCGGTTCGCCGCTGGCTGGTTTGAGCAGGTTGCGTGAAGACAGCATCAGATCACGCGCTTCGCGCACCGCTTCTTCGCTCAGCGGCACGTGCACGGCCATCTGGTCGCCGTCGAAGTCAGCGTTGAAGGCCGAGCAGACCAGCGGGTGGATCTGGATCGCGTTGCCTTCGATCAACACCACTTCGAAAGCCTGGATGCCGAGGCGGTGCAGGGTGGGGGCGCGGTTGAGCAGCACCGGCCGCTCGTGCGTCACCTCTTCGAGCACATCCCACACTTCGGGGCTGAGGCGATCCACCAGTCGTTTGGCGCTCTTGATATTATGCGCATAGTTGGCTTCCACGAGCTTGCGCATGACGAAAGGCTTGAACAGCTCGAGCGCCATTTTCTTGGGCAGGCCGCACTGATGCAAAGCCAGCGTCGGGCCGATCACAATGACGGAACGGCCAGAGTAGTCGACGCGCTTGCCCAGCAGGTTACGGCGGAAGCGTCCCTGCTTGCCCTTCAGCATATCGCTCAAGCTCTTCAGCTTGCGTTTGCCGCTGCGGCTGACGGCCCGGCCGCGCCGGCCATTGTCAATCAGGCTGTCCACCGCTTCTTGCAGCATGCGCTTCTCATTGCGCACGATCACGTCGGGCGCGCCCAGCTCGAGCAGGCGGCGCAAGCGGTTGTTGCGGTTGATCACGCGCCGATACAGGTCGTTCAGGTCGCTGGTGGCAAAGCGCCCGCCGTCCAGCTGCACCATCGGGCGCAGGTCTGGCGGGATGACCGGCAGCACGGTCAGAATCATCCATTCTGGCCGGTTGCCTGATTTGCGGAATGATTCCACCACGCGCAGGCGCTTGGCCGCTTTCTTGCGGCGCTGCTTCGACTTGCTGATGCGAATTTCGTGCCGCAGTTCCTTGGCCATTTTGTTGAGATCAATGCGCGCAACGACATCACGAATCGCTTCCGCGCCCATGGCGGCATCGAACAGCGTGCTCCAGCGCTCTTGCAGTTCACGGTAGCGCGTCTCGGTCAGCAGATCAAGCTCTTTGATGCTCTTGATTTCGGCGATCTCGGCGTCATGGGTGACGCGCAGTTTTTCTTTCTCGCGCTCCACATCGCGACGCTGGGCCTCGCTCTTCTCGGCGACTTCATGGCGGAAGCGATCTCGCCGCGAGGCTGCTTGCAGACCGATCTGCGCTTTGTCCTGATCGCCGGCCTCTTTCAATTCGCTCAGGCGTTTCTGCAGAGTGTCATTCAGCCGCGTCAACGACTGGCGGTTGATCGTCTCGCCGGCCGCAACCAGCGGATCGCTGAGCCAGGGCAATGGCACATCCACGGCCATCACTTTGCCCAGCTGGCTTTCCAGCTGCTGCTGCGTGTGGCTGCCGGTGCTGATGACCTCGTTCGTCTTGCGCGTCATCTCGTCTTCCACGTCGCCGATGCGCCGTGCCTCTTCCGTATCCAGGCGCGCCAGGGCGTCGGCCAGGCGATGTTCGTAATCGGCCAGCTTGGCCTGCAGATCATTTTCCATGCGCTGCAGCTTGAGATTGAGATCACGATCGCGGCGCTGAATCATGCGTCCACGCGCCTCTTCGTCAACGTGGGTGATGATGAACTGGGCAAAGTAAAGCACGCGCTCGAGATTGCGCGGTGAAATGTTCAGCAGTAGACCCAGGCGGCTGGGCACGCCCTTGACATACCAGATATGACTGACTGGCGAGGCCAGCTCGATGTGGCCCATGCGCTCGCGCCGCACACGACTGGGCAATACTTCCACGCCGCACTTATCGCACTTGATCCCCTTGTAACGCACGCGCTTGTATTTGCCGCAGTAACATTCCCAGTCCTTCGTGGGACCAAAAATCTTTTCGCAGAACAAGCCATCCCGTTCGGGCCGCAGCGTCCGGTAGTTGATCGTCTCAGGCTTCAGGACTTCCCCATGCGACCAGGAGCGAACCTGCTCCGGCGATGCCAGGCTGATTCGAATCGCATCAAAATCGTTAACTTCCACGGTTTCCCCCTATCGAAATGCGCAACGATGAGAACCACCCGCTCAGTCAGGCTCAGCAGGCGGCCCTCAGCATTTCTTAGTCGCGTCCGGCCATTGGCCCCGGCAAACTTAGGCTAAATCCCAGCTTGGGCAGCCGCTCATCGGTATCTTCCTTGCCAAACTGGATGACCTCGTCCTTTTCGTTGATGACTTCCACGGCCAGGCCAAGCGATTGCAGCTCCTTCACCAGCACGCGGAACGATTCCGGCACGCCGGGCGCGGCAATTGCCTCGCCCTTGACGATGGATTCATAGGTCTTGACGCGACCGGTGACGTCGTCAGACTTGACTGTCAGCATCTCCTGCAAGATGTGTGAAGCGCCGTAGGCTTCCAAAGCCCACACTTCCATTTCACCGAAGCGCTGACCGCCGAACTGCGCCTTACCGCCCAACGGCTGCTGAGTCACCAGCGAGTATGGGCCGGTGGAACGAGCGTGCACCTTGTCTTCGACCAGGTGCGCCAGCTTGAGCATGTAGATGATGCCCACCGTCACGGGGCGGTCGAAACGGTCACCGGTGCGACCGTCGCGTACGACCAGCTTACCGGTAGTTGGCAGCGGCCAGCCAACCTTGAGGCTGACTTGTTCAGCCGCTTCATGCAATTCCAGGTCATGCAGCGCCAGGGTTTCGGCGCTGGCGTCGGGGTCATAGTATTTGATCCATTCACGCAAACAGGTGTCAATGGACAGGGTATCCGCGCGGTCGCGATCGTCGCGATTGTAAGGCATATCTTCGAACACCAGCATCGCGTC
>DAISHS010000484.1:0-2954 GCA_036822415.1 Chloroflexota bacterium | reverse complement strand
CGGCGGCCTGACCTGGGCTGTGCGCGGCGTCGCCTCCGATTACGGCGGCTATCTCTACGACGTTTACTACGTGACCGATCAGGTTGTGCTGGCCGGCGGCACCGATGGCAAGTCGTTTCGTTCGGCCGACGGCGGCCGTTACTGGAGTCAATTCTTCCCCGGCGGCAGCGTCGTGGTGTGGGAATTCCAGTGCTTCGGCTCCACCTGTTACGGCGCCGGCAACGGGGCCAGCCTGGTCTACTCCTACGACCAGGGCGTGACCTGGGCGCGGCGCTTCGCCCCCGCGCATGACCTGCTGGGCATGAGCTTCCTGGATGTCAACACCGGCTGGATGGCAGGCCAGCACGGCAGCATCTATTACACCAACAACGCCGGGATCGGCTGGACCACGCAGCTGAGCGGCGCCTTCCCCGATGATCTCTATTACACCAACTTCTACGACATCGAGATGCTGAACGGGTCCGAAGGCTGGGCCGTGGGCGGCCGCGATGACCGCAATGGCCGTATCTACCACACCCTCAACGGCGGCGCCTCCTGGACGCGCGAACCGATGCCTGACACAGGCTTCGTTTGGGAAGTAGATTTTGTGGATGCAGCCCACGGTTGGGCCGTAACGCATGACGGCAAGATTCTGACCTATGGCGGGCCAGCCGGCAACACGCCGACCCCGTCGCCATCTGGCACGGTAACCGAAACGCCCACCAGCGGCCCCACCGCCACCGCGACCGACACACCGACGGCTGGCCCCAGCCCCACGCCCACCCAAACGCCGACCATCACGCCGACGCCGACAAACACGCCCACGCCGACGCCCACGCCGCCGGCGGGAACCTGGCGCACGCAATGGTTGGGCAGCGATCTGACCGCGCTGAACGACATCGAGTTCATCAACCCGCAGACCGGTTGGGCGGTCGGCAGCAATGGGCAGATCGTGCGGACGAGCAACGGGCAGAGCTGGGCTTTTGGGCAGATGTCGCCGGCCGCGGATGTGGAAGCGGTAGATTTTGTGGACGCCAACAACGGCTGGGCAGCCGGCGCCAGCGGCAATCTCTGGCATAGCAGCGACGGCGGGCAAACCTGGGTCAAGCAGACAACGCCAACCAGCAATCGGCTCACCGACCTGGCCATGGCCGATCTCAGCAGCGGCTGGGCCATAGGCGAAAACAACACCATCCTGCGCACGATCAATGGCGGCGTCACCTGGACCGCGCAGACAAGCCCGGTCGCCAGCAACCTGCGGAGCCTGGCGGTGCTGGATAGTCAGCGCGCCTGGGCCAGCGGGGATCAGGGCGTTGTCATCGCCACCAGCAACGGCGGCGCCGCCTGGACGGTGCAGAGCAATCCCGCGCCGGCCTGGGCAATCTGGAACAGCATCTTCTTCGCCGACGCCCAAAACGGCTGGGTCGTTGGCAAGGGGGGGCTGGGTCTGCGCACCAGCAACGGCGGCGGCAGCTGGAGCCTGCTGACCTTAACCGATTTCGACCTCAATGCCGTCGCTTTCTCATCAGCGCAAAATGGTTGGCTAGCCGGCAGCGAAGGTCGCGTGCGCCGCACGACCAACGGCGGCGCCACCTGGACTGCGGTGGAATCGGGCGTGACCACGGCCATCAACGCGCTGGCCGCGCCAGCCGACGGCGAAGTGTGGACGGCCGGCGCCGGCCATTTCATCCTGCACAAGCAAGGCGGAGGCGACATGGCCATTGCCGCGCCGTTTGGCGTCAGCGAATTCAAGGGCGTTGATGCGGTGGATGCCAACCATGCCTACGTCGTCGGCGAACAGGGCGCGATTGTCAAAACGACCGACGGCGGCGCGACCTGGAGCTTTGTGCCCAGCCCCGCGCGGCAGCTCGATCCGGGTCTGGAGCCGGCCTGGCTGCGGGGCGTCAAATTCCCGGAGAATGACCAAACCGGCTGGGTGGCCGGCCGCTTTGGCGCGCTGCTGCGCACCACCGATGGCGGCGCCAGCTGGACGCGCCAGTTCGTCAAGGATGGCAACGGCAATCTGCACACCGGCTTCCTGTGGGTAGTCGAAGGGTATGACAACAACCACGCCATGACGGTGGGCAAGGAAGGCTTTGTCTTCCGCACCAGCGACGGCGGCGTCACCTGGAGCTTCTCCCAGGCCAACATGGCCGTCAACATCCGTGACCTGAGCTACGGCACGCACACGGCCGTCTACGGCGTCACCCTGTATGACTCGTTCGTCACCAGCGCCGATGGCGGCGCCAGCTGGATCAGGCGCTACCCCGGCAGTAACGGCGACCTGTTCGGCGTAGATTTCAAAAATGCCAACATCGGTTGGATCGTGGGCAGCAGCGGCAAGATCATGCATACGACCAACGCGGGCGACAATTGGGTGGTGCAAGCAAGCGGCGTCACGACCGATCTGAATAACGTATCGTTCGCCGACGACAACTTCGGTTGGGCTGTGGGCAATGATGGCGTCATTCGCTTCACGAACAACGGCGGCGACGCCTGGAGCGCCCAGGCCAGCCCCGTCAGCGGCAACCTCCTGTGGCTGGACATGGTAGATGCGACCAGCGGCTGGGCCGTGGGCGCCAATGGCGCCATCATCAAGTATGAGGTTCCGCCGCCCCCGCCCACGCCAACGCCCACACCGACCCTTACCCCCACGCGCACGCCAACCGCCACGCCGACGAACACGCCGACCGCGACCGCGACGCTCACCGCGACGCCATCGCCCACCCATACACCGACGCCGACCGCAACGCCGACCACGACGCCGACGCCGACAGATACGATCACCCCAACGCCGACGCCATCGCCTACCAATCCACCGACGGCGACGCCGACGCCCTTGACCCCGCACAACTACTGGTTCCCGGTCATTGTGAAGTAAACGTGCGCCATCCTCATTCCGGTCGGTTCGAGTGGCCGGCCGGAATGGGGTGCATTTCAGTTTCGGGGTGTAGTCCACGCAGGTGGACTTTGCA
>DAISHS010000483.1:0-2979 GCA_036822415.1 Chloroflexota bacterium | reverse complement strand
TGGCGGCGAAGTACAACACGCCGCCGAGAAGTCCCCAGGCTGACAGCCAGCGGGGCACGAGCCTGGCCTGATAGAACGCAGCGTAGACCATCAGCGCGCCGATACTGAACACGAGGGCGCCCCACATTTCGGTCCAGTCTTTCGCGGCGGTGAGCATGGACCCCAGTGTCTGCAAACTGGCTGCCTCCGCTGCGCCGCTGGGCAGCGACATCTCGCTCATGGTCACCATCAACAGCATACTGATCACCATGATCGCGTAGGAGATGGCTTCGATGGCTCCCCTGAACAGGACCGCGCCCAGCGCCAGAACGTGGTTGTGCTGCTTGAGCAGCGGGTACAGCAGCACCGGCATCATCGCCAGCGATAGCCCCATCAGCGCGATGAGGAGCGTTCCGGCGATCCATGGGGTCTCGCTCGCAGCGACGTTGAGTGGATACGTCGCTCTGGCCATGATCGGGCCGGTCACGACGCCGCTCAGAATGCCTGAAACCGTGCCGATGATGAACAGCACGCCCACGATGACGGCCGTCTTTCTGTAGGTGTTCATTTGAGGTCTCCTTTTTGATTGGTTTTGTTATTTGTGTTCATGTTTCACTACTTCCAAGCAAAGCGGGGGGCATGAGGGAGGGATTCAGCCCTCCCTCTCCCCGATCGTGCAAGTTTACGCCGCGCTCAAGAGCTTGTTCGTCGCTCTTTGCGCAGACAGAGGAGCGCCGGCAGAGGGATTGAATCCCTTGGCGATCAGCCAGACACCCAGGATGATTTCCTGTACGGCGATAGGCGCCGCCAGGGGAATGTAGCTGGTAATCAGGTTGCCGCTGAACAAGGCCAGCACGCACGCCGTCAGCAGCAGGGTGATCGCGACGACGCCGAAGCCCGACAGCCAGCGGGGAATGAGCCGCGCCTGGAAGAGCAGGGTGTAGTACATGTATGCACCCAGGCAGAAGGAGAACACGGCCACCAGCCCGGCGTGATCGTACACGCTCACCAACAAGTTGCCAACAGCCTCAAGCGCCGGGCGCTCGGCGGCGCCCGCGGCCCTGAACTGCTGGCCGAGTGTGAGCAGCGACAGCAGGCTCACTTTACCGACCAGGTAAAAGGCGGCCTCAATCGTCCTGAAGATGACGGAGCCGATGGCGAGACCCGGATTCTGCTCTTTCAGAACCGGATACATGGCGATGGCGATGCCGGCGCCGGCAAAGGCGCTGATGAGCCAGAGTAACACGCCGGCGGCCGCCTGGTTCGTCTGTTCAGAGAACCGGACGAGGGTGTCCGCAGCGGTCAGGTCCGCTGTCAGCGGCGTCGCCAGCAAGGGGCCGGTGAGGGTCGCAAGGATGAAAAGCACCCCGGTGATCACGGCGATCTTTCGAGTTGAACTCATTTTGTATCTCCTTTTATTTTGGATGCGCTGGTCAATCTATACGTAGGGGCAGTGCCTTGCGCCTGCCCTGGGCGACCGCTTCCCGGAGGCCCCGACAATGCAGACTTTCATCGAATCCATCCCTCACCTCCAGTTGTTCTCTGGCGCGGCCCGAACGCAACCGGTTCCTGCATCGCCACGGCCGAGTTCTTGCGCAACATGACGATTCCCAGCCAGATCCACCAAACGATGATTCCCAGACCAAAGGCGATCGACAATTCGGTAAGCGCCGGGAAGGCCGTGCTGACGATGCCTGGGATACCGATACCCAGGCCCAGGTAGTTCAAGGCCTTGGGCAGCACCCCTGACCGTAAGGCAGCCCAACTTGCGAGCAGAACCCACAAGCAGCCTAAGAACCGATCCGAGTGGTCCAGCCCTGTCGTCACCGTGCCAAGCGCCAGCTTGAGCGTCGCGGCTTGAGTCGGGTCACTGCGATAGAGGTTCGCAAGGACCTCCCAGCCGTAGAGGGTGATAAAACCGCTCGCAAAGATCAGGGCAGCCCAGATCAGCCCAAAGATGGTCGCTGCCTGGCCCGTGGCCGGTGAGACAGCCTTCAACCGGTCGAAGAGCGCCAGCGCCAGGATCACCAGGAAGACGCCGTTAACCAGATACGCGAGTAGATGCCAGATGAATATGGTCGTCTGGTTGGCCAAGAAGAAATCCATCAACTGGGCAAAACCCATGGCTGTGCCCTCCATAGGAGCCAGTATGGTGAACAACAGCCCCATACACACCAGGTAAGTTGCGGCGCAGATCAGCGATGAGATGCCGCCCATTTTTTGCAGGTTTTTCATTTTGTATCTCCTTTTTGAAGTCTGGTTGAGTTGTACTTGAAATGGCTCTGTCGCACCCTGCTTCAGAGGGTTGGAATAGACTGGGCGTGTTATATGGGTAATCCTCCTTCCGCGACATCAGTCGCAGCCGAGCTGCCTGGTTCAACCGTGCTGATCGAGAGCAAGGGCATGCCCAAATCACGCACCTTCTTCAGCAAGCCATGCAACGCGGCCTGGTCAATCACCGGGCCGGTCAGCAATGTATCGCCGTCCTCTGCCAGCGTGATGGTCAGGCCCTCGAACCAGTCGGTCCATTGACGCCCCAGATGGCCCCGGATCCTGATCTGATAGATCACGGGTTGGCTGGGATCGGTTGTTGGGTCAGGATAGTGTGACATTCCCGTACACCTGTTGGGTTCGATGCTCGGCGGCCAAGCCGCTTGCTCAAGGCAAACGTACTATACCGGCGCGCCGGTGTTGTTGTATAGACACTTTGGTGTTGGTGGGAGGTGTTGTTTTGGAACGATGAAGGATGAAGGAGGAGTGCAAAGTGCAAAGTGCAAAGCGGAGTGAGCATCCTCAGATGCGAACGGCGTGCAGAATGATGAACGATGAACGATGAATGAGGAGTGCAAAGTGCAAAATGCAAAGTGGAGTGAGCATCCTCAGTGCAAAGTGGAAAGTGGAAAGTGGAAAGTGCAGAGCGGAGCGGGGTTTAGAGCAGACCCAGTTCGCGGGCGCGGGCGATGGCTTCGGTGCGGCTTTCGACCTGTAACTTGTCGAAGA
>DAISHS010000482.1:0-2982 GCA_036822415.1 Chloroflexota bacterium | reverse complement strand
CCAGCAATTACGACACGGTGTTGGGCATCTTCACCGGCCCCCGCGGCGGCCTGACGCTGCGCGCATGCAATGACGACTACAACGGTAGCCTGCAATCTCAGACCCAGCTGGCCTTGCAGGCCGGCACGACCTATCACGTGGAATCGCTGGGCTATGGCGTCGGCAGCGGCGCGCTGAATTTCGCTGCCAGTCTGGGGCCGATCTGCCCTGACTTTGTGGGGCCGGCCGGTGTGGGTGTGGAGGACATCTCCCTGATTGCCAGCTATTGGGGTCAGGCGCACGGGCCGCCGTATGATTACAACGACGACGGCATGGTCACCATCTACGACATCATGCAGGTCACGCCCATGTGGGGCCAGAACTGCCTGGCCGTGAACAGTGCGCCGGAGGCGCCGGTTGATCCGGGCTTGAAATTCCCCACTGCGAAGTAGCAGGCGGAAGTGACTGATCTGAAAACGGCCGTTGCCGGTAGTAGCGACTTCAGTCGCTCCGTGGGCGCTGACGACTGAAGTCGTCACTACGCCGTTTTCATCTACAGGCGGAATACCAAAAAATGAACGCCAGAGATGCTCACGGAAACAGCATGGCGCCTCTGGCGTTCAGCGCAGCAGAAAAGGCGATGCTACTGATGGGCAGATTGAGAATCACACCTGTCCTGCTGACCAGCCTCCTGCTTCTCGCCGGATGTGCCGGCGCGCGGGTGACGCAGACGCCGGCCGCCGCGAGCGCGACACCCGCAGACAGCACGGCAGGGCCAATCTACGGCCAATCGGGCGGGGAAGTGCGCTCACCGTTGACCGCGCGGCTCGTCCTTTCGCACGCGCCGCGCCTGAACGAGCTGGCGCAGGTGACGCTGATTGTCACTTCGACGCTGGATGCGCCTGGCGCAACGGCCGAGATTGTCCTGCCTCCAGGCGCGGTTGCAACGGCCGGCGCACTGACCTGGACAGGCGACTTGCGCGCGCAGCAGCCGCTGCGTCTGCAGGCGACGATCAAGTTCACGCAGGAGGGAAACTGGACGCTGCTGGGCAAAGCCCTGCGCCCCGCTGGCGGCAAGGATGTGTGGGGCGATATGTCCGTGATCTATCTGCACATCACGACCGCGGCGGGGCAGGCGGGCTTTGGGCAAGAGCCGGCCACGCCGCACAGCGGCGGGCAGGCGCCGCCTTAGAAAAGACTTCCGAAGTCTCGAAGGCTTCGGAAGTCTGCACACCGCCAATCCTACGCACGCCCCAGGGCAGCCAGCATCTCGGCCACGCTGGTAAACTTGAGCCGTGGACGGCCCTGGGCCTGCCCACGCTGCAGCTCCATTTCGTTCAAACGCTGCCAATCCGCGTAGGAGAAAAAGTCTGGCTGGCGGGCTTTGACCAGATCGGCCATCGCTGCAACCTCGGGCTGCGTCGGGGTCAGGGTCAAACCCTGCGCCAGGTCTTCCAACATGCAGCTCACCGTTTCCACGGCGTCAGGCTTGTTGGTGCCGATAACCCCGTTCGGCCCGCGCTTGATCCAGCCGGCCGTATATTCGCCCACCTGCGGCTGTTGCGTCTCCGGGTTCAACACGCGGCCCTTCTGGTTCAAAATGACGCCCCAGCTCTCCTTGAAGGGGACGCCAGGCACCGGCACACCGCGGTAGCCGACCGAGCGAAAGACCAGGCCGACCGGTATCTCTTCGAATTCGCCAGTGGCTTTGGGGCGCAGCGTCCCGGTGTCTGTGGAGACGAGTCTGTTGCGCACCAGGCGCATCGTCTTGACATGCCCGTGCTCATCGCCGATCAGCTCGGTGGGCGAGACCAGGAAGCGGAAGATCAAGCGCCGCGCTTTGCCCGTTGGCTCGTGGCGCCCATACTCCTGCAAAATCTCGACCTTTCTGACCAGGGTGCGATCGTTGTTGCGATCCAGCTCGGCCTGACTCAAGGGGTCAAGCGTCACCTCGCTCGGCAGCACAACCACGTCTACATCGGCCATCTCACCGACCTCTTTGACCTCTGGGTTGGTGAAGGCGGCCTGCACCGGCCCGCGGCGCCCCAAAACGTACACGGTGCGGATGTGGCTGTGGCGCAAGGCCTCCAGGGCATAATCGGCAATGTCGGAATTAAGCAGTTCCTCCGGCGTGCGGCATAAAATACGGGCCACGTCAATAGCCACATTACCAATACCGACCACCGCGGCCGCCTCTTGCGAGAGATCGAACTGCAAATCCCGGTAGTCGGGGTGACCGTTGTACCAGGCTACGAAGTCGGTCGCAGGGTGGCTGCCGACCAAATCTTCACCCGGAATGTCCATGCGCCGGTCGGTCTGCGCGCCGGTGGTGTAGACAATCTGATGGTAGTGCGCCTTCAGTTCATCCACCGTCAGGTGCTTGCCTATTTCTACATTTCCATAGAAACGCACGTGGGGGTTGGCCGCCGTCTTGTCGAAGACTGCGGTGACCGTTTTGATCTTCTGATGATCGGGCGCCACCCCGGCGCGCACCAGGCCAAAGGGGGTTGGCACCCGATCGAATAAGTCAATCTCAGCGTTGAGGTTGGTCTGCTTCAATAAATGCTCAGCGGTGTAGAAGCCGGTCGGTCCCGCGCCGATGATGGCGACGCGTAAGGGATCACTGGCTGTGCCTGGTTGTATCATTCGATGCTCCTTTGCCTCGAATCATGGGGCGCCGATTGCTAAAGTGAGTCGGGCCTATTTGTCAGCCTTTACCTCAGGCCTAGCTGCCCAAAATCTCGATTTGCAGGCGATCTATTTCGCCCATGTAGGTGTCACGCTCGGCCTTCAGAATATCACCGATGGAGACAATGCCGACCAAGACCCCCTCTTCGAGAATCGGCATATGGCGGGTGCGCGTCTCGGTCATCGTGTGCGCCAGCATGCGCAGGTCGTCATGCGGCGAACCAATGATCATGTCCTTCTTCATCACCTCGCTGACGAGGCGCTCGAAAATGGCTTCGTCGCTGGCGGCGCGACGAATGATGTCGTGCTCTTCCA
>DAISHS010000481.1:0-2985 GCA_036822415.1 Chloroflexota bacterium | reverse complement strand
CCTGCTGACCCTGCTGGCCGCCGTCGCCTGGACGCGCGCCCGCCGCGCCGGGTCGTCGCCGCGCTGACCGTCGCCGCGGCGGCCCGGTCTGCGCACAGTTCATTTTTTGTGATCCAAAGGAGGATCGCGATGCGAAGAAAATACCTGATGATCGTGATGAGCCTGGCGCTGGTCGCCGGGCTGTTGGGGGTCCTGCCCGCGCCGCGGGTGCTGGCCGCGACGACGTATACCTGGAATCAAACAGGCTCAGCATCATGGGCTGTGGCTGCTAACTGGACGCCGACACGCACCACGCCAGCCACCGACGACATCCTGGTCATTGATGGCTCGGTAACGAGCTCTCCAACACTAACCAGCGTCCCGACACAAACGATTGCTCAACTGAAGCTTATCAGCAACGCCAATGCAACGTTCACAGCAAGCGCGGCGGCAACACTCACGATTGCAGGAGCAACCGGCGCCGATTTCGATATTGGAGCAGGATCGAGTCTGACCTTGAGTGGAGCAACGGCCATTCAAATCTCTTTATCTGCCGGCGCAACAGGGAGTGTTTCGGGATCCATGACCGTAGCCGGCGGCGCCCATAGATTGATCGCGCTAGATGCCAGCGGCATTACGATGAATAGCGGAGCAGCCTTTACGGCAGGTACAGGCTTTACTGGCAATGCCTTCGGGACGACCAATCTTGGCTCGATCGTGTTTTCGTCGGGATCAACCTATGTTTCTGGCGCTGGTAGCAATCCCTTTGGAGCATCTGCCCCCAGTTCAGTAGTAATCTTCCAGGCCGGGAGTCTGTACTCACACCGTCAGACCGGTGCTCCCTCACTTGCCAATAGGACCTACGCGAATTTCGAGGTTGATGGTAGTGTCACTGTAAATATCACAACCGCGTTTGGCAATCCCTGGACAGTTGATAAGCTCGAGGTAAAAAGTGGAAGTCAACTCAATTGGACACACACCTCTGGAACCGGTAGCGGAGCTCTAAACATTAAAGGCGACTTAATTGTCAATGGGCAGCTTTCGTTCGCCAATAACAGTAGTGTCGCATATACGCTGTATTTCAATGGCAGTAGCGCCCAAACCGTCTCCGGATCAGGGACCATAACGCTACCAGCGTCGCTCTCCGGTGTTCAAGTCAACAATACCAATGGCGTTACGCTAGCTCGCGTACTACAGATCGGGTGCCCCTTGACCGTGCAGGCTGGCAGCACGCTCGCTACTTCTGCCACGCTCACTGCCAATGGCGCAACCACCATCAACGGCGCCTTCCAGCTCAACTCCGGCGGCTGGGCGACGGGCAGCGGCGTCTGGACTTACAGCTCCGGGGCGCTGCTTGTTTTCAACAGCGCCAGCTCCTACGGCGTAAACAGCGGCGACGTCTACTGGCCCACGACCAACGGCCCGCAGAACGTGACGGTTCTGACCGGCGGCCTGACCATGAACGCCGGGGCCAACCGCACTGTGGGCGGAACCTTCCAAACGGCCGCCGGGGTGACGAATGGCAACCAGCTCACCCTCAACGGCACGACGCAAATCAACACGGGCGGCTACTTCCTAACCAATGCTCCTACCTACGGCCCCGCTTCGACTCTCGTTTATAATCCCGGCGGCTCGTACAACATCGGCGCTGAATGGAAAACCGGCAGCGTGGTCGGCAGCGGCGTGCCCAAGAACGTCACCCTCCAGAACATCACTGCGGTGACCTTGCCAGATGGGGCCGGCGTGCGCACGGTGAACGGCAACCTGACGATCAACGGCGGCTCGCTGCTGACCCTGGGCGGCAGCATCGGCGACGACCTCGAAGTCGGCGGCAACTGGGTCAACAACGGCGCGTTCAACGCCAACTCTCGCGCCGTCGCCTTCATCGGGACGACAACCGTTTCCGGCAGCAGCACGACGACGTTTGCCTATGTGACGATCAGCGGGGCTCTGACCGGCCACAGCGCCAGCATGAACGTCACCAACGACTGGATCAACAACGGTACGTTCAACCACAACAACGGCGCGGTGCACTTCGGCGGCGCGTCCGAGCAAACTATCGGCGGCGCATCCATCAGCTCGTTCTTCGACATCTTCCTGGAGACCTTCGGCCGCGCGCCGCACGCGTCCGGCCCCACGGTCTTTCTCGCCACCCAGCCCACGGTCGAAGGTACGGTCACCAACAACGGCACGCTCAAGCAGACCAAGACCGTCAACAACGCCGTGGTCGAGTTCATCCACCTCAAGAACGTCGCGGGGACGCTCGACAAATACTTCGGCGTGGAGATCGCCACCGCCAACGACCTGGGCAGCGTCACGGTCGCGGTCAGCGGCAACCAGGTCTGCGCCCTGGCCCTGGGCTACCCGGTCAAGCGCTGCTTCGACGTGACGCCCACCACCCCGGCGTCCGCCGACATCAAGTTCTACTACAAACAGACGGAGATGCAGGGCGGCCAGACCTACGACACGCTCAACGTCTGGAACTATCACAGCGCGACCTGGAATGCGGTCACGCGCGGCGGCGACAGCGGCGCGTGCGACCCTGGCGCCATCAACTGCTATGTGCAGGGCAACGGCATTGACACCTACAGCCCCTTCGCCTTGAAGGTGACCAGCCCCACGGCCATCACCCTGGCCGACTTCTCGGCCGCGCAAGCCGGCGACGCCGTCGTGCTGACCTGGGAAACCGCCACCGAGCTGAACAACCGCGGCTTCAACCTCTACCGCGGCCTCGCGCCGGGCGCGCCGGACCGCCAGCTCAACGAAACGCTCATTCCGTCGCAGTCGCAGGGCAACCCCGGCGGCTTCACCTACACCTGGGAAGATCGCGCCGATCTCGTCCCCGGAACGACCTACTACTACTGGGTGGAGGACGTGGACCTCAACAACGTCGCCACGCGCCACGGCCCGGTCAGCGTGGAGTACAACGTACCGACGGCCGTGCGCCTGCGGGACGCCGGCGTCGCCGCGCCGCCCACACCACCCGGGCTGCGCCTGCACGGCTTC
>DAISHS010000480.1:0-2986 GCA_036822415.1 Chloroflexota bacterium | reverse complement strand
GCGCGCACGCCGTCCAGCACGTAAGTGGCAGGCGAGAACTTCGACGCCACCTGCAGCCAGGCCGGCAGCACGTTCACCGGGTAGTATACACCGGAGACAAGCAGAAGCAAGGCAATGATGACGTGCGTCATTTGCGAGCCGCGCTCCGGGAAGAGCAGCGGCAGCACCGCGCCGACGATACTGATGCCAATGAACGAAAGGCTGCCCGCAATCAGCATCACCGTGGCCCCAGTTAAGTTGGCCTGGGCCAGATGGATGTCGAAGAAGAGCAGCGTCGCGCCCAGGATGACGGCTGTATGCACCAGGCTGTAAACCACGGCAAAGGCGGTTTGGCCCAGCATATGCGTGATGCGTTGAATCGGCGCCATCAGCGTATATTCGATCGTGCCTTCCCAGCGCTCCATGCCGATCACATCGGTGACCCAATAAAAGACTGATGAGAGATAACGCCAGACCAGCGTACCGATCGCCAGGTAGACGACCAGGAAGCGGCTGTCAATGCCCTGCCCGCCCAACTTCTCCATGCCAAAGCCGATGTAACTGACGGACAGAGAATTGACGATCGAATAGACCAGCCAGACTAACTCCCAACCCCAGTAGCGTTTGACGATATAGAAATTGCGCTCGATAAAGGCATAGCTGGCCTTTACTTCGAAAGCTAATGTACTCATACGAAACTCCTTCTGTCCGTTTGTCTCTGCGCAAGCTGATGGATCAAGCCGCGGCAGCTTGCCATTCGTCACGCAAAATTCCCATGAAGACATGGTCCCAGCGCGCCCCTTCGCGCAGCATGGCTTCACGACCAATCCCTTCGACCACGAAACCGGTCTTGATGTACGACCGCTGGGCACGCGGGTTATAGGCAAAGACGTTGAGCGTCAGGCGCTGCAGGTTCAGCTCCGTAAACGCATAACGTTGCAGCACGCGCATGGCGTCACTGCCGTAGCCCTGTCCCCAGCAGGCCGTATCGCCAATCCCAATCGCCACCCAGCCGTTGCCGTGCGTCCACTGGATGCCATTCACGCTGACGAAGCCGATGGGGCGGTCATCCGCCAGGCGGTGAATGAGAAACCAGTATTGGTCAAGAATCGAACGTTCGCTATCGCGCGCTTGATCTTTGAGCAGATCGTCCTTGACGCTGCTGCCCAACCAGGGCCGCACCGGGTCGGAATCAAGGTGGCGCCGATACTCAGCCTGGCGTGACCATGCCGCAAACAGGGGCGCAACGACATCGGGGGTTGCCACGCCGAGACGCACCTTGTCGCCTTCGAAGAGGCGCGCGCCCTGCCGCACGACCAGCTGGGGAATGACGGCGGCGGCCGGGCTGATGCGCGCGACCCCGCCCACATCAGCCTGGCCACGGCGCCATTCGTCCTGCAGCAGACCATACCACAGCAGATCGCTGCGCCGGCCGCTGCGGTTGAGGGCGCTGCGCTGGCGCACATCGAGGCTAAAAGCGGCCTGCGTCAGCAAATGCTGCGCCGCCAGGTTGCCCTCTGGTACCAACGCCGTCAGCCGATGCAGGTTCAGCTCGCCAAAGGCATAGCGTAACGACAGACGCATGGCTTCGCGGCCATAGCCGTGACCGCGATCCGCCGCCTCGCCAATGCCCACCTGCAGGGCAGCCGCCTGCTCCGCCCATGAGACCCTGAACAGCTTGCTGAAGCCCAGCAAGCGGTCGTCCGCACGTGCGCGAATCGTGAACCAGAATTCGCGATCGCCCAGTTTGCTCGACGCTTCATATTTTTGCCTGATCTGCGCCGGCGTCAGCGGATAGGCTGGCTCAGCGCCCACCAGGTGCAGGTAGTCTGGATCTTGCGTCCAACGCGCCTCGATCTCCGCATCCTCATCTGGGTCTGGCGCCGATAGGTAAACCAGCTCACCATCGAACAGTGCATCTTTCATTATCAATTTCTCCTCTGGTTCTCCACAGCGCTGACGCTGGTTTCACAGGCGTTTGCCGATAATGCATCCTGCGGCAGCAACGACTCATCGGCCAGGGGGATGGACAAAGGCCACCGTGGGGGGCCTGCGCGATCTGTCGGCCGCGCCGCGATCGGGCAGATCCCCCACAGTTTCATAATCACATCGCCTTCGCACGGCGATGCAGACAAACAAACACTACAAAACGTCTTGGACGTCATGCGACTTGATCCTCCGTAATCAACCGCTTACCGGTCAATTGCAGGAAAACTTCTTCCAGGCTGGGCAAGTGGCCGTTGGTCTGCGGAATCATTTGTTTCAGTTGCGCCGGGGTGTCCAATGCCACGATATTGCCGCCGTCAATGATGGCGATGCGATCACAAAGCGTGTCAGCTTCCATCATATCATGCGTTGTCAACAAAATCGTGGCGTCGTGTGTATCCCGCAGCTCCCGTACAAAGGCCTGCACTTCCCGCTTGGAGCGGGGGTCAAGGCCGGTCGTCGGTTCATCGAGCAGCAGCAGGATCGGGTGCGTCAAGAACGCCCGTGCAATGGCAACTTTCTGCTGCATGCCGCGTGACATCTCTTCCATCGGCTGGAAAATGGTCTTCTCTTCCAGGCCCAGGCGCAAGAGGATGCTCTTGGCCTGAGTGCGGGCATCATGGGCCGCCACGCCATAAAGGCGAGCGCCATAGAGCAAGTTTTCCATCGGCGACAACTTCTTGAAGAAGCTGGCCTCCACCGAAACCCGGTTGAGCAGGCGCTGCACCGCCATTGGCTCCTTGACGACATCATGCCCAAAGACGTTGATCTGGCCGCCGTCAGGGATGAGCAGGGTGGCAATCAGACGAATCAGGGTGGACTTGCCGCTGCCGTTTGGCCCCAGCACGCCAAAGATTTCTCCTCGCTGAACGCTAAAGCTCACGCGGTTGACCGCCACCGTCTGCTTTGGTTTACCGTTCTTATGCTCAGCCGCTGCGCCGTTGGTTGGGGGATGAGCCGCACGGCGCTTTCCCAAAGGCAGAGCAAAGCCCAATCCTTGCTTACCAAATGTCTTCAGGGC
>DAISHS010000479.1:0-2989 GCA_036822415.1 Chloroflexota bacterium | reverse complement strand
CGCGGCCACCGGCAGCGTGCGCACCTGGATGATCTCCGTGCTTTCCAGATGCTGCGGGCCGTTCAGCTGCACCCCCGTCGCCAGGAAAACGTGCGCGCGCACGTTGCTCGATCCGATGCCGGCGTAATAGCTGCCCAGGCTGCGCCAGTCTGTCGCGCGGCCGCCCACCTCCTCAGCCAGCTCTTCCTGCGCCACCGCCAGGGGCGTCAAACCCGGTTTGTTGCCCAGGCCGCCGGCCGGGACTTCCCATACCCAGTCATCCACGGTGTAGCGGTAGGAGTAAATGAGAACAATTTGCCTGTCGGGTGTCACGGGCACAATGGATACAAAGCCAGGATGCTCGATCTGGGTAAAGGTGATCTCCTGACCGTTGGGCAGGCGAATATCGTCCTGGCGTACGTTGTACCAGTGGCTCTGATAAAGATGCCGGCTGGCGCGAATCTGCCAGCCCTGGCGGACGGCGTTCGGTTTGGAAGCTAATACGGTCATCGGTTATTTTCTCTTGGCTTCAGCCACAAAACGTCCCACTTTGGCGTGGTCCTTCTGGCCCGGCGCGGCTTCGACGCCGCTGCTGACATCCACGCCCCACGGTCGCACCTGGCGCACCGCCTGCTGCACATTGTCCGGCGTCAGGCCGCCGGCCAGCAAGATGCGATAGCGGGGCGCCAGGGCGGCGGCAATCGCCCAATCGCCCACCTGGCCGCTGCCGCCGTGCAGCTGTGGGTGATACGCATCGAGCAGCAGCTGCGGCCCGTCGGCCGGTCCCAGGTCGGCATACCATTCGGCCTCGGCGGCCGCTTCGTCGAGGGACGTGGGGCGCAGCGCCTTGAAGGCCCGGGGCTGAAGAACCTCAAGCCAATGCGGCGGCTCCCCGCCGTGCAATTGCACCAGGTCCAGCCGGCAACTACGCAGGGTCTCCTGAATCTCGTGCAGCGGCGCATCCACGAACAGGCCAACCGTTAGCGCCGCGTGCCCGCGTTGGCGGAGCTGGGCAATCAGCGCGGCCGCCTGCGCCGGTTGAATGAAGCGCGGCGACCGCGCATAGAAAATAAAACCGAGAAAATCGGCGCCCGCGTCGGCCGCCGCCAGAGCATCTTCCAGGTTGGTGAGACCGCAAATTTTGACCATCGTCATGGCAATTGCCTTTAGTAGTTAATCTGCAGCGCGCGCAGGACGATCACGATGAGCGGGGCCAAAAAAACCGCTGGCATCAGGTTGCCGACGCGAATACGCCGCACATCGAGCAGGAGCAGGCTGATGCCCAGGATCAACACGCCGCCGGTGGCGGTCATCTCGATAACCCACGGCGTCTGGCGGGTCACTTCACCGAGCGCTGAGCCAAGCCACGCCGCGGCCAGGGTGACGCTGCCCTGCACCAGCAAAATGGTGAGGGATGAAAGGATGACGCCTGGCCCCAGCGTGGCGGCAAAGGCCAGCGCGGCAAAGCCGTCCAGCAGCGACTTGACGGCGAGTAATTGAAAATCGCCGGTCAGGCCGTCCTGGATGGAACCGAGGATGGTCATGGGGCCGATGCAAAAGACCAGGCTGGCGGTGACAAAGCCGCGTGTGATGCTGCGCTCTCCGCTCTGCGGCCGTTGGCCCACGCGTCGCTCCAGCCAGCGCCCCAGCGCCTCCAGATAATCTTCGAGGCGCGCCCATTCGCCGAGCACACCGCCCAGGAGCACGCTGAACATGGGGATCAGTACGTTCTTGGTCTGCAAGGCCATGCTCATGCCCACCACGCCGGTCATCAGCCCCAGGCCGGCCAGGACCGTCTCACGCGTCTTGTCCGGCAGACGGTTCCCCAGCAGGCTGCCCAGCGTACCGCCGATGACAACGGTCAGGATATTGAGCAGGGTGCCGGTCATGCGCGGGCAACCAGGCCGGCCTGAGCCAGCTCACGCACGCGGGTGGGGCGCGCCGCCGGCGCGGCCTTGACCAGCGCTTCCCCCACGAGCATGGCGTCCACCCCTACGTCGCGCAGGCGGCGCACATCGTCCGGCGTATGGATGCCGCTTTCGGCCACAAAAATCACCTCCGGCGGCGCTAACGGCCGCAAGCGCTCGCTGGTAGCCAGATCAACGGCAAAGGTGCGCAGGTCGCGGTTGTTGACGCCCATGATACGCGCGCCGACAGCCAGCGCGCGCTGCACATCGTCTTCGTCATGCACTTCGACCAAGGCTTCCATTTGCAGGCGGCGAGTCTCGGCCAGCAGCTCGCGCAGCTCCCGATCGCTGAGCACCGCCACGATCAGCAGCAGCGCGTCGGCGCCCGCCGCGCGCGCGGCCCAGACCTGGTAAGGGTCGAAAATGAAGTCCTTGCGCAGCAGCGGCAGGGGGCGCCCGGCGTCCGCCGCGCCTGCATGTGGCAGCGAGCGCATAAAATGCTGGCGCACCTGGCTGATATGAACGAGGTCGCCCTGGAAGAAGCGTGCGTCGGTCAGAATGGAAATGGCGGCCGCGCCGTTGGCGCGGTAAACGTCGGCCAGGCGCACGGGATCGAAGTCATGGCACAGCAGCCCCCGCGACGGCGAGGCGCGCTTGATCTCGGCAATCAGGCGCACGCCAGGCGGGCCCGCGGCCGGACGCAGGGCCGCCGCGAAGTCACGCGGCGGTTCGGCCACAGCCACCGCCGCGCGCAGATCGGCCAGCGGCACCTCGCGCTTCTCCTTCGGCAGCTCCGCACGCTTGTGCGCCATAATCTCATCCAGGAACATCCCCTGCTGCATCAAACGATCCTGCTTTCCCTTCGAGGCCGCCCCTCTCGCGCGCGCACCCCCCTCATCCCCTTTCATTCCACTCCCCTCTCCCCTCTCCACTTCCCACTATCCACTCTGCACTATCCACTTTCCACTATGCACTTTGCACTTTGCACTTTGCACTTGGGTTCGCATCTGAGGATGCTCACCCCGCTCCACATTCATCGTTCATCGTTCATCATTCTGCCCTCTTGGGTTCGCATCTGAGGATGCTCACCCCGCTCCACATTC
>DAISHS010000478.1:0-3024 GCA_036822415.1 Chloroflexota bacterium | reverse complement strand
GCAATCGTTGCAGCGACTTGCAGTCGCCCGATCTGCCCCCAGTTTGAAATGCGCCGCGGCTGCTTGTGATTTTTGACACGCAGGCATCGCCGTGTTAGAATCAAAACCGACCGGTCGGTATGTTTTTGAGGAGGACGCATGGCGCATCAACCGCGCAGCGATGAGACCCGCGCCCGCATCCTGGCGGCAGCCGTAGATTGCTTTACGCGCACGGGGTATGACGCGTCCAGCGTGGCCGCCATTTGTGCGCGTGCCGGCGTTAGCAAGGGCGCCTTTTATCATCATTTCCCCAGCAAACAGGCCGCGTTCATGGCGTTGTTCGAGCAGTGGTTGGCTGACATGGATGGGCAGCTGCGGGCTGTACGCAGCGCCAACCAGCGCGTGCCGGCGCGTTTGCTCGATCTGGCCGGCATGGTGACGACAGTCTTTGAATCGGCCGCCGGGCAGCTCCCCATGTTCCTGGAGTTCTGGCGCCAGGCCGCCACCGAGCCAATGGTCTGGCAGGCCACCATCGAGCCGTACCGCCGCTTTCGTGAGGCCTTTGCCGAACTGATCGCGCAGGGCGTGGCTGAAGGCAGCCTGCGCCCGGTTGATCCCCAGGTCACCGCCCGCGTGCTTGTTTCCCTGGGCGTGGGACTGGTGCTGCAAGGGGTCGTTGATCCGCAAGGCGCGGATTGGGGGCGCACGGCTGCGGATGCGGTGCGCATGTTGCTGGCAGGCGTGCAAACCGAGCCGATTTGAAAATCCTGATGCTCTTTCTGGGTTCCAAGCACTTGTCTTCTTATACTTTTGCAGAGAGTACATCGGGAGGATCCAATCGCATGAAAGTCTTACTGACCGGCGCCTTTGGCAACGTTGGCATCAGTACGCTCGACGAACTGCTGCGCCAGGGGTACAGCGTGCGCTGCTTCGATCTGGAGACAGCGGCAAACCGCCGCACGGTGCGGCGCTACCGAGATTCCATTGCGGCCGGGCGCATCGAGGTGTTGTGGGGCGATCTCCGCCATCGTCAGGATGTCGCCAGGGCCGTTGTCGGCGTGGATGCCGTCATTCACGTCGCCTTCATCATCCCCAAAATGTCACACACCGGCATCGAGTCGGAGCTGCGGCCCGATTGGGCCGAGGCGGTCAATGTCGGCGGCACGCGCAACTTGATCGAGGCGCTGCAAGCGCAGCCCACGCCTCCCCGCCTGGTCTTTACTTCCTCGCTGCACGTTTACGGCCGCACGCAGCACTTGCCGCCCCCGCGTACGGTGACTGATCCGGTGCAGCCGTTCGAGCACTACGCTTGCCATAAACTGGCCTGTGAGGAAATGATCCGCGCCTCGGGCTTGACCTGGGCGATTTTGCGCCTGGCTGCCACCTTGCCCCTGGCCCTCAGGCTTGATCCGGGCATGTTCGATGTGCCGTTGAACAACCGCATCGAGTATGTCCACACGCGCGACGTGGGGCTGGCGCTGACGAACGCGCTGCGCAGCGACGCAGTTTGGGGCAAGACGCTGCTCATCGGCGGCGGGCCGCGCTGCCAGTTCACCTACCAGGAGATGATCGCGCCGATTTTGGATGCGATGGGCGTGGGCCAGCTGCCCCCGGCAGCCTTTGCCACCGCGCCGTTCGGCACCGACTGGTTGGATACCGCCGAAAGTCAGCGTCTGCTGCACTTTCAGACCCGCGATTTGCAGGACTACGTGCGCGACATGGCGCGCCTGCTGGGCGCGCGCCGCCTGTTCGTGCGTCTCGGCCGCCCCCTGGTGCGCCGCATACTGCTCAGGCGTTCGCCCCATTGGTTGCGTCAAACGGCCGGCCGTGCGCGCTTGGCGACCGCCGGTCAGGTCGCTCTGGTGACCGGCGCATCCAGCGGCATCGGCGCAGCCTGCGCCCGCCAGCTGGCGCGCCAGGGCCTCAAGGTCGTCCTGGTCGCGCGCCGCGGCGACCGCCTGGAGCGACTGGTGGATGAGATCCGGCGCGACGGCGGCGAAGCCTGCATGATAGTGGCCGATCTGACGGACGAGCAGGCGCGGCTGCGCGTCCTGGCCGAGACGACCCGGCTCGCAGGGCCGGTGGCTGTCCTGGTCAACAGCGCCGGTTTCGGCTGGTATGGCGCTGGCCGCGACATGCCCTGGCCGGTGGCACGCGAGATGATCCAGACCAACATGACCGCGGTGGCGCATTTGACGCTGCTGGTGCTGCATGACATGCAAGCCCGCGGCGTGGGGCATATCATCAACATCGGTTGCAGCGCCGGTCGCGTCGCCAACACGGGTGAGCAGGGCGCGGCGCTGTATGGCGCTACCAAATCTTTCGTGGACAGCTTTTCTAGCGCGCTCCATCGTGAGCTGCACGGCACGCCCGTGCGCATCAGCCTGATCTCCCCTGGCCCTGTGCAGACGGAGTCATTCGACCGCACGGCCTGCCGGCCGGCCGATCAGCCCGTTTCCTGGAAGCGCCTGGCCGTCACGCCAGAGCGCGTGGCCCAACGCGTGAGCGCGGTGTTGCGTCACCCGCGGCGGGTGGTGCACATTCCTGGCTGGTGGGGCCTGGCGCGCTGGGTCGAGCCGGCTTTTGGCTGGCTCAGCGCGCGTTTGCGGCCGGCTTTGGCGCGGCGGCAAGCAGCCGCCTGAAATCGGCATCATTTCCCCCCGTTTTTTTCATGGAAAGGTGACGGCTATGACTACTTCGACAACGATCTGGCGCAGCGGGCCGAGTACGGCTCCCTTACCGCCGTGGGCGCCTGGCTTGCCTGTGCTGGGCAGCGCGCTGAAGCTGATGAATGACCCCGTGCGTTATCTAACGGCTTGCTACCAACAATTTGGTCCTATCTTTCGTTTGCGTGCCTTGAATCGCCAGATTACGGTGCTGGCCGGGCTGGAAGCCAACCAGTTCCTGGCTCGCGCCGGCGACGAGCACTTTGGCAGCGAGGAGCTTTTTGGCGGATTTGCCGACGAGATGGGGACGCGGGTCTTTTTGGTGGCAATGGATGGCGAGCCGCATCGCCGGCTGCGCAAAGTGATGCGCCGCGGCTAC
>DAISHS010000477.1:0-3024 GCA_036822415.1 Chloroflexota bacterium | reverse complement strand
CAAAACGCCCGAAAAGACCGAGTTTGCCCTGCGCGCCAAACTGCCGCCGGCGTACTGGATCGAGATCAACGGTCATCTCGTTGCGCTAGGGCAGAATATCTGTCATCCCACCTCGCCGCGCTGCAGCCAATGCCCCTTGAGCGCCTGGTGCGAACGCGTCGGCGTGACCCGCAGCCGCTAGGGCCTGGCCTGGCGGCTGGCGGCGGTTTGTCTTCTTGCCAAATCAACCTGGCTCGGTTATAATTTGCTTGGTCGAACGGGGCGTAGCGCAGCCCGGTAGCGCACTTGAATGGGGTTCAAGTGGTCGGAGGTTCAAATCCTCTCGCCCCGACCTGATGACAAGGCCGATGGTTGCACAGCCGTCGGCTTTTCGCTATCTATCGGACGCACCGGAAAGGCGGCATCTATGGAAGATGCCTCGATGCTTGGACAGACGCCTGCAGAAATCGAACAAACTACTGACGGGTTTCATCTGCCCGCCATAATCCCTGCTCAGACCAGCGAGTTTCTGAAACGGGTTAAGGCGGGCATGTCTATTGCTGCCGACATCAGCCGGGCCGACGTCGTGCTCTATCAGATAGAAGAGAACAATCTGGTGGTGATTGCCCATGCCATGCCCCACTCGATCTCGTCGCTCTATCGCCAGTCAGCCGTGGGGCGCGTCTTTCATCGCCGCGAACGCCCCCTGGTCGCTGAGGCCCTAACCAGCGGCAAGCACGGGCGTCGGCAGCGCGACCTTCTCAACGGCGGCGCGCCGGTGGAAGAAGAGGTGTGGCCGGTCATTGACAACAACGGCGAGGTGGTGGCGGCTCTCAGTGTTTTGACCAACCTGATCGAATGTGAGCGCCATCGCCGCCGCAAGCGCATTTTCCAAAAAGCTGTTCGCTGGCTTAAATGGATGGTGGTGCACGGCGAGCTGCGCGGCGCGGAAGCATTGACCCCCTTCCAGGAATTCGATGGCATTCTCTACATCAACGAAGAGGGGGCGATCGAATATCTCAGCGGCATTGCCACCAATCTCTACCGGCGCCTCGGCATTCTGGACGACATGCGCAGTCGCGGCCTCAGCGGTCTGGAGACCAACGATGAAGCGATTTTCGCGCGTGCGCTGCGTGCGCAACGCTGCCTGGAGGAAACGGTCGAGTTTGGCGATCATTACTGGGTGCACAAGGCCATTCCGCTGCGCCAGGTGCGATCACGCTGGCAACAACCAGAAACATGGTTCAATGTAGGCGCCATGCCGCTGGCGCCGGCCGGCGTTTTCTTGTTGATCCATGACGCCACCGAAGCCCGCCATCGCGCCAAGGAACTGGAGGTTAAATCCGCGCTGATCAAAGAAGTGCATCACCGGGTCAAGAACAATTTGGCCTCGGTTGCCTCCCTGGTGCGGATGCAGGCGCGACGCATTACCTCGGTGGAAGAAGCCCTGGCGGCCCTGGCCGATACCGAAGGGCGCATTCACAGTGTGGCAATCATTCACGAGTACCTGGCGCGCGACGAAGGCCGGCCGATCAACATGCGAGAAGTAAGTCAACGCATCATCGAGGAAGTCAAACGGATCGAAGAAAAGCCAGGGCAGGTCATCACGGTTACGCTTTTTAGCCCCAGTTTGTATTTGTCAAGCCGGCAAGCCACAGCCTGTTCTCTGGCCATCAATGAGCTGGTTTCCAACGCCATTGAGCACAGCAGCGAACCGGTCCTGAGCGATGTGGTCGTTGATGTGGCGCTCGAAGATGGCGGAGATTTCGTACGCCTGCTGGTGACCGATGACGGGCCGGGCCTGCCGCATGACTTCAACCTGAGTACGGTACGCGGCCTGGGCCTGCAAATCGTGCGTACGTTGGCCCAAGAGGACTTGAAAGGCAAGTTTGAAATTTATGGCAACGTCCCCAAGGGGACAACGGCCATGGTTGAATTCCCGAAAGCGCCGCTGACTGAGGCTTGACCCCCCTGGCTACGTAGCCACAGCCGTCAGTGGGTGAATCGTTCTTGTTCTGAAGAGGGAGACTACTTGTGGAACGAACCCGAATCATCATTGCCGATGACGAAACGCTCATTCGCATGGACTTGCGCGAAATGCTCACCCACCTGGGCTACCTGGTTGTGGGTGAAGTAGGCGACGGTCGCAGCGCCGTGAACCTGGCGCGTGAACTGCGACCCGACATCATCATCATGGACATCAAGATGCCTGACATGGATGGCATCGAGGCCGCCAAGATTTTGACCGAGGAAAAAATTGCGCCTGTCCTCCTGCTGAGCGCCTACAGTCAACGCGACCTGGTCGTACGCGCCCGTGAAGCGGGCGTGGCCGGCTACCTGGTCAAGCCGTTCCGCGAAGCGGACCTGGCGCCGGCCATCGAAGTCGCGCTGGCGCGCTTCCAAGAATTCCGTGAATTGGAAAAACAGGTCGGCGATATCCAGGTTGCCCTGGAAACGCGCAAGCTGGTTGATCGGGCCAAAGGCATCTTGATGGATCGCCAGGGCCTGACCGAAGCCGAAGCCTTCCGTAAAATCCAAAAAATGAGCATGAACAACCGCAAGCCGATGAAGGAAGTCGCCGAGGCCATCATCCTGGCGCACCAGGTCGGTGAAGGGTAAGGGAGATGACGAAGGAACGTGCTGACAGGCCCCTGCCGGGCTGTCAGCACGTTGATGCTGTCGTCTACAAACGCCAAAACCGCTGGCCTGGCCTGCTCGCCGCTACAAGCGCAGCCCGCCGCCCAGGTCGAACAGGCTAATGCCAAGCAATGACAGGACAAAGGCCAACAGAACAACCAGCAGAATCAGAATCAGAATCCCCAGGGCGGCCGCCGCCATGAAGCCGCAGCCAAATTGAAAGCCATCGGCAAACGCCAGGGTGCGTATTTCTTCCGCCACAGCGCCCGTGGACGCCACGGGAACAACTTCGGTTACAACCGGCTCGGTCAACGTTGTCTTCTCCTTTGCTGGCCCAGGTTATGCCGCGTTTTTGGGGGTGCATTTCAGTTTCGGGGCGTAGTCCACGCAGGTGGACTTTGCAATCGT
>DAISHS010000476.1:1653-3033 GCA_036822415.1 Chloroflexota bacterium | reverse complement strand
ACGCTCGTGGGCATTGACGGCAACACCGCCCTGATCCTGATGGAGGAAACCCTGACCGTCGCCGGCAGCGGCGGGGTGACGGTCTGGAACTCCGAGCAAAAAGAACGCTACACGGCCGGCGATCTTGTCAGCCTGCCGACCCTCTGAGGCCCGAAGGGGCGTTGGCGGCCGGCGCATCGCGCAAGGAAATTCAACATGACCAATCATGCAGCACCGGCAGCCGCCAACCGGCAGCCCTGGTGGCAAACAGCCGTCTTCTACCAGATTTACCCGCGCAGCTTTGCCGACAGCAACGGCGATGGCATCGGCGATCTGGCCGGCATCATCAGCCGGCTCGATTATCTGCAAGCGCTGGGCATTGACGGCATTTGGCTCTCGCCCCACTACCCCTCGCCGCTGCTGGACTGCGGCTATGACGTGGCCGACTACAGCGACGTCGCGCCTGAATACGGTACGCTTGACGATTTCAAGCGCTTCCTGGACGCGGCGCACCAGCGTGACATTCGAGTCGTGCTCGACATGGTGCTCAATCACACCTCAGACCAGCACCCCTGGTTTCAGGATGCACGCCGCGGCCCCGCCCAAACGCAGCATGACTGGTACGTCTGGCGCCCAGGCCGTGACGGCGGCCCGCCCAACAACTGGACTTCAGTCTTTGGCGGCTCAGCCTGGGAGTATGTGCCAGAGATTGATCTCTACTACTACCATTATTTTCTCAAGCAGCAGCCCGACCTCAACTGGCGCAACCCGGCCGTCAAACAAGCGCTGTTTGCGGCCGTCCGCTTCTGGCTTGACCTGGGCGTGGACGGCTTCCGCCTGGATGCCATCGGCACCATCTTCGAGGATCCCGCGCTCCCCGACCATACCGCGCAGATCAGCCAACGTGATCTATTCGTCTTGATGGCGCAGGCTTCGTCTGACGCGGAACGGCGGCAGGTTGACGAACAATGGAAAGCCATGTACCGCCACCAGGTGGATCAGCCCGGCCTGCACGAGCTGATGCAAGAGCTCCGTGTGGTGGTGGACGCCTATCCCAACACCATGCTCGTTGGCGAGACGGATGACATCGCCTACCAGGGCAACGGCCATAACGAGCTGCACCTGGTTTTCAACTTTCCCCTCATGCAAACCGAACGCCTGACCCCAGCCTGGGTGCGCGCCAACCAGGCCAGTCGCCTGGCTGCCCACCCGCCGGACGGTTGGCCGTGCAACACGCTCGGCAACCATGATTCCTCACGCGTCTACAGCCGCTTTGGCGACGGCGAACACGATGCGGCCCTGGCGCGCCTGTCGGCTGCGCTGGTCTTGACCCTGCGCGGCGCGCCCTTCCTGTACAACGGGGAGGAGATCGGCATGACCGATCTGCTGCTGAGCGATCTC
>DAISHS010000476.1:0-1553 GCA_036822415.1 Chloroflexota bacterium | reverse complement strand
CAGGACGCTGACCCTGACTCGCTCTTGAATTTTTACCGGCGTCTGCTGCGCGTGCGCCGCCAAACGCCCGCCTTGCTGGCCGGCGCTTATCGGCCGCTGCACGAAGAGGCCAGCGCTTACCTGGCCTTTGTACGCCAGCTCGACGAGCCGGAGGCAAGCTGCCTGGTGCTGCTCAACATGACGAACGAGGCCCAGAACGTGACCTTCGACCTGGCCGGCCAGCAGGTGCAGTGCCTCTTCTCCAGCCATGCGCGCGCCGCTGGCCCGGAGAGCCTGCGCCAGCTGCCGCTGGCGCCGTTCGAGGTTTTCATCGGCGCGTTGACTTGGCCGCTGTAATCAAATGAGCACAACGGCGACCACTGAACAAGGCGGCCTGCGGGGCCGTTGGAACGGCATGCGAGCCTGGAGCGTGCAGCAGCGCGCCAAAATTGCCGATGCGGCCGCCAATGTGCGCCGCGCCTTCATTCTTGTCTGGCAGGCTCACCCTGGCTCAGCCGCGGGCATGGCCATTACCACCCTCATCGGCGCACTGCTGCCGGTCGGCCAGGCCTGGGTGGGCAAGTTGATCGTTGATGCGGTCGTCCATGCCATCAATACCGAGATGGGCGCAACGGCCGGTTTGCAAGCGGTGCTGCCCTATCTGCTGACCGAATTACTCCTCCTCCTGCTGCAGGCCGCCGCCAATCAGGCGCGCAGCCTGGCGGAGCATGTGCTGCACGCGCAGATCAACCTTAACATCAACACCACCATTATCCGCAAGGCGCTGGCGCTCGACCTCGCGCATTTCGAAAACGCCGAGTATTATGACAAGTTGCAAAATGCGCGCCGTGAGGCGGACTGGCGCAGCCTGCAAATTGTCAACAGCGGCTTCTACCTGGTGCAAAACCTGATTACGCTGGCGTCGTTCAGCGTGCTGCTGCTGCGCTTCAATCCCTGGCTGGCGGTCATCCTGTTTGCCGCAACGATACCGGCCTTCATGGCGCAGAGCCGTTACGCCGAGCTGAGTTTCCGGGTGCTTTCCTGGCGCGCGCCGGAAGCGCGCCGCCTCACCTACCTGGAGCACCTGCTGACCGATTTCAACGCCGTCAAAGAAGTCAAACTCTTCGGCCTGGGCAACACCCTCCTGGGGCGTTACACCGAGCTTTTCTGGAAATTCCTGCACGAAGATGAGACCATCGCCCGCAAGCGCAGCCTGGCTTCCCTGGGCTGGGGCGTCGTGGCCACGCTTTCCTATTACGCAGCCTATGCCTGGATCGTTTGGAATGCGATGGGCCGGCTGATCACCCTGGGCGACATGACCCTCTACCTCGGCATCTTCCGCAACAGCCAAAGCATGTTCCAGGCCATTTTGCGCGGCCTGAGCGAGCTGTACGAGCATGGGCTGTTCATGAGCAACCTGTTTGCCTTCCTGGAGCTGCAGCCGATGATGGTGAGCGCCGCGCAGCCCGCGCCGGCGCCGCGCAAACTCCAGCGCGGCTTCGAGTTCCGCGATGTCTCCTTCAAGTACGATGGGCAAGAGACCTGGGCGCTGCGCCACGTCAACCTGACCATTG
>DAISHS010000475.1:0-3037 GCA_036822415.1 Chloroflexota bacterium | reverse complement strand
CAGGGCGATTGTCGTCAAGCGCGCCGGCGGCGCGCTGGCCATCCCCTACGATGACATCGCCGTTTTCCTGGCGCCCGCTATCCCGCTCAACAAGCGTTTGCAAGATATTGCGCCGCTGGCGCCCACCGACGACGACCTCTATTTGATTCGGGATGTCTTGGATAAACAAATTATTGATACCAACGGCATCCGCGTCGTGCGCGTCAATGACCTCGAGCTGGCGCGCGTCAACGGGCATTTCTACGTCAGTAACGTGGACATTGGCGGCCTGGGCGTCTTGCGCCGCCTGGGCGTTGCCCGCGTCGCCGAGCGCGTGGCCGGCCGCCTGGGGCGCAAACTGCCGCCAGGCACGATCGCCTGGGATGGCGTCGAGCTCCTGCCGGGCAACGGGCCGATGCGCCTGAAAGTTCCCAGCGATAAAGTTACCGACCTCCACCCCGCTGACATCGCCGAAATTATCAGCGACCTGAGCCGCCACGAGAGCCAACAGTTTTTGGATGCCCTGGATGTCGAAACCGTGGCCGAGACGCTGGAAGAGGTCGAGCCAGAGTTCCAGGCAAGCCTGGTCGAGACGATGACCTCGGCGCGCGTGGCCGACGTCCTGGAGGAGATGTCGCCTGACGAAGCGGCCGACCTGCTGGCCGAACTTCCTGAACACCGCAGCGAAGAGATTCTCAACCTGATGGAGGATGAGGATGCGCGCCAGGTGCGCAAGCTGCTGGCCTACCCGGAAGATTCCGCCGGCGGCATCATGACGACCGAGTATGTGACCGTGCCGCCGCATCTGACGGCCGGCCAGGCGATTGCCCATTTGCGCGCCACCGCGCAAGAGGCAGAGAACTTCTTCTACATCTACGTCACCGATCCGCACAACCGCTTGCTCGGCGTTTTTTCGCTGCAGGATCTGGTGCTGGCGAAACCGCAAACCCCGGTCAAGGATTTCATGCTGGATCGCCTGATCACGGTCAATCTGCTCGACAAGCAGGAGGATGTGGCCCAGGCCGTCTCCAAGTACAACTTCCTGGCCCTCCCCGTGGTGGATCAAGAAGGCCGCCTGCACGGCATCGTCACGGCGGACGATGCCCTAGACAAGATCATTCCCACGGCCTGGAAGAAACGCCTGCCGCGGATGTATCGCTAAACAGGACATGGCGCCGGCGTCCAGCGGCCGGCGGTCGGGCCGACAGGGAGGCCGGCGCCCCCAGAGTCGCTGAACATCACGAGGTGCAGGCACGTGGCTGCCTCTGCGCCTCGCTAGCGGAGAAAACTGGCAATGACGATTTCTCAGCGTTTTCGACCTTTGCGCGTGCGCCTGGCGCTGCTGCTGGCGGTGGTAGGCCCAGGCATCATCACGGCCAACGTGGACAACGACGCCGGCGGCATCACGACCTATTCCGTCGCTGGCGCACACTACGGCTATAGCTTGCTGTGGATGATGCCGTTGGTGGCGTTGGCCTTGATTATTATCCAGGAAATGAGCGCCCGCCTGGGCGTTGTCACCGGCAAGGGCCTGGCCGATTTGATTCGTGAGAGTATGGGCATTCGCGCCACGGCCTTCATCCTGACCGTGCTCGTTTTTGCCAACCTGGCCAACACGGTCAGCGAGTTTGCCGGCGTGGCTGCCAGCCTGGAGATTTTTGGCATCAGCAAGTTCATCTCGGTGCCATTGGCCGCGGTGGTGGTCTGGCTTTTGATCGTCAAAGCCGATTACAAGGTGGTCGAACGTATCTTTCTGCTGGCCAGCACGCTCTACCTGGCCTATGTGGCGTCCGGCTTCCTGGCGCGGCCGGCCTGGGATGTCGTTGCCCGGGCCAGCATCGCGCCCGTTTTTCACTTCGACGCCGGCTACGTGACCATCTTTATCACGATCATCGGCACGACCATTGCCCCGTGGATGCAGTTCTACCAGCAGTCTTCGATCATTGACAAGGGGCTGAAGGTCACCGACATGGCCTATGAGCGCATTGACGTGATCATCGGCTCGCTTTTTGCCGTGGTGGTGGCTGCGTTCATCACGATCGCCTGCGCGGCCACGCTCTTTGCGCACGGACTGACCATCGAAACCGCGCAGGATGCCGCGCTGGCGCTCAAACCGCTGGCCGGAACCTATGCCTCGGCTCTGTTTGCCCTGGGCCTGCTCAACGCGTCGGTTTTTTCGGCCGCCATCCTGCCGCTTTCGACCGCCTATGTGGTGTGCGAGGCCTTTGGTTGGGAAGCAGGCATCAGCCGCAACTGGCGCGAAGCCCCCATCTTCTTCGTCATCTATACGGCGTTGATCGTCGTGGGCGCGGCGATCATCCTGCTCCCCATCAAGTCCTTGATCCAGGCGATGCTCGCCAGCCAAACCCTCAATGGCGTGCTGCTGCCTTTCGTCTTGATCGTGATGCTGCGCCTGATCAATGACAGGCGCTTGATGGGCCGTTTCGTCAATGGCCGTCTCGCCAATGCCATTAGTTGGGTGATGGTGGTCGTGTTGATTTTGCTCACCGTGCTTCTGGTGTTGGTGAGCGTTTTCCCCAACCTGCTTAGCGGCGCTTGACGGCGGCCTTGCCGCCATGGGATCAGGCCGCGCCCGCGGCTGCGGCTTGCAGCGCGGCCTGGTAAACCTCGCGCAGCGGCACGGCGTGCGCCTCTGCCAGCGCCCGGCAATCCTCGTATTCGGGCGCGATTTTGCGCTCCCCGCCCGGCAGATACGCCACCTTGAGGCGCACCGGCCCCCAGCTGGTCTGCGCCGTTTCGAAGGTCCGCGGCAGGCACTGCCTTTCGATCGGCTGGCGGCGGACGCCCAGGCTGCTTGTCTCGCGCAGGATGAGCGTCGCCAGGCGCTCGGCCTGCTCCGGAGCGCACAGCGCGGTCAGGAGCGTTGCCGGCCGCCCTTTCTTCATGTAGATCGGCGTCGTCCAGACATCGAGCGCTCCGGCTGCGAACAGGCGCTGACTCACGTAGCCGAAAATTTCGGGGTTCATGTCGTCAATGTTACATTCCAGCAGCAGCAGCTGGTCAACCTGGTAGAGCGCCGGCTCGCCCGCCGGCGCCG
>DAISHS010000474.1:0-3042 GCA_036822415.1 Chloroflexota bacterium | reverse complement strand
AGGCTGTGGCGGGCCTGGTGGTTGGGTTGGGTGACCCGAACAGTACGGTGTGGGCCGCGGCGTATGCACTGGCGCTGCAGATTCTTGCCGGCCTGGGATCAGGGTTGAATATCGGCTCTCCCTCGCGGCGCACACGGCAGATGGGAGCGTGGACAGGCGAGGGCCTGGCGCTAGGATTGCTGCAGACTCTGGGCCGGGTGGATGATGCCAGCGGTCGCCTGGCGGCGACGGCGTTGGAGCCATTCCAGACGCTGACGGCGCAAATGCAGGGCCTGGGGCGTGAGGCGATTGATGGTTTTGTGACCGGGATGAAGAGTGTGCCGGCACAGCTGGCAGGCAATGGTACGGTGTTGGGGTTGGTCAATCGCGCGCTGGCGTTCGGCGAATATGACCTGGCCAACCGGTTGGGACGGTTGATGGGCGGGCCGCGGCCGATGGTGGCGCTGAGCAGTGAGCGCCACGTGCGAATTGAGGTGGAGGTTGATCTGAGGGGTGCAGACTATCTGCCGGCCAGAGTGGTAGATCAGATTAAGTACGAGTTGATTCGTGCGGTGCGGACGAATGCGTGAGGAGAAGGGAGTAGATCATGGCGTTACAGTCGGTAAATTTTAATGGGAGTAGCCAGTATGCGACGTGCGGTGATGTGCCAACCAGTGGATTGAGCGCGTTTACGGCGGAAGGTTGGTTCTACCTGGATACGGTTGTCCCAGTGACGATGGGCCTCCTTGCCAAGGATGGCGCGGGCGGGCAGGCCTGGACGTTGGCGACGGCCAATAATTCGGAAGTTATGTTCCGGGTGAAGAACGCGCTGGGGGGGACACAGGTCGCGTATTATCGCGTCCCGCTGGCGCCTGGACGCTGGTATCACGTGGCCGGGGTGTATACGGGCGCGGTGGTCAAGGTCTATGTCAATGGGAACGCGGGCGATGTGGCGCCGGCGCAAAGCGGCCTGGTCTTCACCTGTAGCCAGGCGGTGGAAATTGGGCGCTACAGCGGTGGCGGGTACCTGGATGGGCGCTGTGGGTGGGCGCGTGTTTCGAGCACGGCCAGGTATACCGCCAATTTTGTCGCCCCTTATCTGCCGCCGAAAGTGGACGCCAACACGCAGGCGCAGTGGAATTTTACGGAGGGGAGCGGATCGAGCCTGGACAACATTACTGGCTCGAGTACCCTGGATGGCGCGCTGACGGGAGGGCCGAGCTGGCTGACCGATACGCCGTGGATGCACACCATGTTGGATTCGGTGCACACTATGGAGCTGAAGGTAGGCGGGGTTGACCTCTGGGCGAATCTGAAGCAGGGGTCGTTCCGCCTCAAGGAAGGCGAGGGCGGTCAAATCTCGACGCTGGATTTTGAGCTGGAGGAGACAACAGGGGCCATTCCGGTGAAGGGATGGGTGGAGGTGCAGTGGACTGTGGATGGGCAGCCGGCGTTTGGAGGCTATGTGGTCAAGGCGCAGCCAACGCTGGGGCCAGGGGATGGGATCACATGGTCGGTGGCGGCGGAGGGTTACGCTACGGAATTCAATAAGGCGACCCGCGTGCGTAAGACGTATGTGAATCGCACGCCGAAGGCGATCCTGCAGACGCTGTTTACGGATGAGGGGCTGACTGCGTATGATGTGAACACGCATGTCACCACAGGGGCGGTGATCACGTCGTTTCTGGTGAACGGGGAGAAGTTTACGGAGATTCTGGACCGTCTGGCGCTGGTGGCGGGAGCCGGCACGACAGGGGCGGTTTGGGCCTGGCGAGTTGATGCGGGCAGGGCGTTGTGGTTTGGGCCGGCGACTTCAGATGCAGCGCCGTTTGGGGTGGCCACGTTGGCGTCCGCGAATTTTGTGAGTACGTTCCCGGCCCTGCGCAGTCCGACGAAGAGTGTTGATGAGACGGACATTCGTAATCGGGTGACGGTGACAGGGGCAACAGTCCCCAGCAGTCCCATCACGGAAATGTTCAGCGGCAATGGGACAACATTGATTTTTGCATTGGCGAATCAATCGCTCGTTGATGTGACACGGGTGACCGTGAATGGTGTGGTGTTGCGTCACGGGGTGGACTGGTTCAACACGTATGACCAGGGCTATGATGTGCTGGTGAATTATCGAGCGGGGACGCTACGCTGGGATACGGGACATGCGCCCCCAGTTGGCACTAACAACATTGTGATCGTGTATCGAAAGGGCACGCTGGTGCAAAGCCAGGGCCAGGACGATGCGAGTCATACCTACTATGGGCGGTGGTTCGATTACGAGATTCAGGATGGGCACATTACGACGTTGGCGGAAGCGAATCAGATTATCGCGGCTGTCCTGGCGTTGTACTCGATGCCGGCGATCTATGGCGAGGTGGTGGTGGAGCGATGGGGCTGTCATGCCGGCCAGAAGATGAGTATCGTATTTCCACTTTTGAACTTGAATGACAGTTATGTGATTCAGGAGATGACAACGGAATTGTTGCGGGATGGGATGGGGGTACGCTGTACGGTGAAGTACGGTGGGAAGCAGCCGAAGGCAGCCGCGTTGGTGACGCCACCAGGCGTGGGCAGTGGCACAGCCGGGGGAACCCTTGATCCGCTTTTGCTGTTAGGAGGGATTGCAGGGACGACTGAGCCGAGGTTAGATGGCGAGATTTCGATTGCACGCGTGAATGATCGGGTGGAGGTGATTGATCGGGCGACGACATTCAACGATGCCGGCGATTACGGAGATGCGTCGGGGATTGTGCTGCTCTACGATGGCGATACGCAACAGGGGAAGTTCATCGGGTTGAAAAACGGGGTGGTGCAGGCGTATTTCGATAGCGATGGCGCGATCAAGGCGGGCGGGAATGCCGTGATCATTGATGAGAACGGGATCAGTCTGGTTGAGCAGGGGGGTGCATTTCCGACACCGTCGCGAGTCAGATGGTTTGATGCAAGCGGCCATTTGCGTTTGGATATTGGGGTGTCATCGGACGGGAGTGAGGCGCAATTTTATGGCGCTGAGATTCCATTGACCATTGGAACCTATGGCGCTCCCAATCTCCCGGTGCGTATTGCGAC
>DAISHS010000473.1:0-3048 GCA_036822415.1 Chloroflexota bacterium | reverse complement strand
CCGAAAGCGGCGCCGAGGAATGGCGTTGGATGGCTTTCCCGAAGCCCCGGCCGCTCTATGGTCTGGATCGTCTGGCGGCGAAGCCGGATGCGACGGTGCTGCTGGTCGAGGGCGAGAAATGCGCGGATGCCGGCCATGCCGAACTGCACGATCTGGCGGTGGTGAGCTGGCCGGGCGGCGGCAATGCGTTTGGCAATGTGGATTGTTTGCCGCTGTCCGGCCGTCGGGTAATCACCTGGGCGGATTTCGACGAGCCCGGTGTGCAGGCGATGGCGGCGGCCCGCGAAAAGCTGCGGGTGCTGAATTGCAAGCTGTGGGATATCGTTTTGCCGCCAGCCGGCAGCAAGCCGAAGGGCTGGGACATCGCCGACGCGGTGCTGGACGGCCTGCGGGGCAGGGAATTGGCCGAATATGTGCGTTCCAATGCCCGTTCCGCCGTTCCGCGCGCGACACCTGAACAGGTGGAACGTGCAGTATTGGCCAGCGTTTCGAGCGGAACGGCACAGAAACGGCAGGCGCTGGAAAAGCGTTCCGGCGGGCCGATTCTCGTCGATGCGACGGAATGGCTGGCGAACTCGACGCCGCAGGAGTGGGTGGTCGACGGCCTGATTCAGCGCGGCAACCTGTACGCCTGTACGGCGATTACCAATCACGGCAAGACGGCCATCGGCCTGTTGCTGGCGTTGTCCATTGCGGCCGGGAAGAAGTTCGCCGGCCGTGAGATTGCGCAGGGAAAGGTGATGATCTTGTGTGGCGAGAATCCGGATGGGTTCCGCACCAGGATGAGGGCGACGATGCACGCCATGGGTCTCGACGATGGGGATTTGACCGGCCTCGTCACCGTGCTGCCGCAGGCACTGCCGCTGTCAAACAGCGTCTTCCAGATCCTGGAAGAGGCGCGGCAGAAGGAAGGCGACTACGCGCTGGTGCTGGTCGATACGTCGATAAGCTACTACAGCGGCGACGACGAGGATGACAACCTGCAGGCGCGCACGCATGCGTGGCATCTGCGCTCCCTGGCGGAATTGCCGGGGCACCCGGCCATCGTCGCCAACACGCACCCGACCAAGAGCGCGGACCGGGACAACCTGCTGCCGCGCGGTGGCGGCGCGTTCCTGAACGAGATCGATACGAACCTGACCGTGTGGTCTGAGGGCGAAACCGCCGTTCTGCACTGGCACAGGAAAAAGCGCGGCCCGGATTTCGATCCGGTGCCGTTCGAGTTTCACGGCATGACCATCGAGGAACATGGCCGCAAGGTGCCCACGGTCTATGCCGCGCACATTACCGATCAGCGGGCCACAGAACTGAAAAGGGCTCGCACGGAGGCGGACAACCGCCTGCTCTATGCCATGCTGCACCATCCGGATTCCACATATGCGGAGTGGGCAAGCTCATGCGGCTGGAATGGCGAGCAGGCGAAGAGCAAGGTATGGCGCTCGATGGAGCGCCTGAAGGAAGACAAGTTGGTGACGAAGTTCCGGGGATCGTTGAAGCTGACGAAACTCGGCGAAGAGGAAGCGAAGCGCATTCATTAAGGCGATGTCCCGCGCCATTTCAACCGGCGGCCCATTGCGGGCGAGGACCGGGGACCAGGCGGCAGCGGGAAGGCGGTAGGGGCACAGGACAACCCCGGTAAGGCGAAGAGCGGTCGGTGCGCTGGTTGTTGAGATTGGGTGTCGTTTCGGTGGTCGTTCCGAGAGCGGAACGCGAGCCGGAACGACGCGGAACGGAGTGGAACGGAACGAAGCCGGGCCGGCGTTTTTTTTGTCGGTTTTTCCTCTCGTTCCCTCGTCGGCGACGGGGGGTAGGGGGGGGCGTCGTAGACGCCACCCCCCCCTAACCCGTCCCCGTCGCCGGGGTTGGGCAGACAAAGGAGCAAGCATGGCAAAGCGATGGTGTGTCGGTAAGGTGCCACGGAACGGAGCGCTACTGGCGGCGATGCCTGGCGATCCAGGGTGGATGCTGTTCGATGTGTCTGATGGTGCTGGGCCGTGGTGGTCGCTGAAGTTGGTGGCGATGGCCCCGGTGTTCGGTGGCGCGAATTTCAGGTTTGGATGGGATGGCAAGCGCCTCGCCAGCGGAACCGAGCCAAAGCGATTGCATGCACTGAGTCCGGCTGTGCTGGATTGGGTGGTGCAGGTGATGAAGGGGGTGCGGAAGTGATCACGGTGAAGATCGAAGGATTGCAGGCGACGATGGCGAGCCTGACTGGTCAGCAGAAGCAGGTGCGCTATGCGGCCAGCCGGGCGCTGAATGGTGTGGCGAAGAGGGTCGTTGCCGAAGAGCGTGGAGAGATCGGCAGGGTGTTCAAAGGGCCGACACCGAGGACTCAGAACGCAGTCAAGGTTTTCTCCGGCGCTACGCGCGACAGGCTGGAAGTGGTGGTCGGGGTCGATGATGGTGGGGGCTCATATCGCCAGCAGAACTTTCGTGCCCAGGGAAAGAAGGGGACGATCACACCGGCGCAATACCTGCTGGCGCAGATCGTTGGTGGTCATCGCGTGCCGAAGCGATTCGAGCGAGCGCTACAGATCATCGGCGCCATGGATGGCGGCGACTATGCCGTGTTCGCCAAGCGCAGCGAGGCACTGGACTCCTACGGGAACATCAGCGGCTCGAAGCTGAATCAGATCATCACGTTCTTCAGGAAAACGAAAGCCGAGGGTTACGGCGGGAAGATGTCGAGCGCCCGCAAGATGAAGATGATGAAGGGGGAATTGAAGGGGATGAAGTGGGGGATGGCCTACTTCAGGGGGGGGCGCGATGCGGGGCTGCCCGACGGCATCTGGGAGCGGCACTACCCGAACGGCACGGCCGGCAAGTCATTCATACGCCCGATCCTGATCTATGTCAGGGCGCCATCGTACCGGGCGATCTTCAAGTTCCGTGCGGTGGCCGAGCGGGTGGTGGCGAAAGAGTGGCGCGGCGAGTTTGATCGCGCGCTGGACGCGGCGCTGAGGACGGCCAGGTGAAGCCGATGGGTAGGGAGTTTCAGGCCGCGAACGCGGGTCCTTCCTGGCCTTTCCGGGTACGGGTGATTAGGAC
>DAISHS010000472.1:0-3050 GCA_036822415.1 Chloroflexota bacterium | reverse complement strand
ATGTTTCCAGCGAAAGCCTGCGCAACCTCATCTACCCGCTGGACTGGGAACGCGTCGTCAACTACGTGGGCCTGCCCGCGATTCTCAAACCCCACTGGGGCGGGGGCTGGCGGCATGTCCATCTCGTGCACGATTTGGAGGAGCTGTGGCGCGCCTATGATAACAGCGGCCGCCTGACCATGATCCTGCAGGAGTTCATTCAGTGGGATCAATATATTCGCTGCCTGTGCATCGGCCAGGACAATATCTTGCCCGTGCGCTGGGACCCCACCCGTCCGCATTACGAACGTTACGCGGGCGGCCACGAGCCGCTGCCGCCTGAGCTGCACGCGCGCGTGGTGGCCGATGCCCGCACGTTGAACCGGGCCTTGGGTTACGACATGAACACGGTCGAGTTTGCCGTACGCGACGGCGTCCCTTACGCGATTGACTTCATGAACTCGGCGCCCGATTTTGACATCACGTCGCTGACCCTGGTTTACTTCGATTGGGTAGTCAACGCCATGGCCGACCTGGTCATCGCCAAAGCGCACGCGCCGAGCGCCCGCGCGCCCATGCGCTGGGATGCGCTGCTGAGCGGGTGAAGCCCAAACGCCGTCCCATGTCGTGGGAGATTGGTGAAGACCATTCGGCGCGAACAGCCGACGACCGCAGGAGGAAAAGATGTCCGTGCAAATAGCCATTGACCGTTGGCACGAGTTACTGATGACCGATCCGCTGGCGACGTGGGAACAGGTGCAGAGCGCCATGCAGGCCGATCGGCTCTATTTTGGCGCGCGGCCGGTCTGCTCGGTCTTACGGCCGCACTTCCTCTCGTCGCGCGCCTACAGCTATTTGCTCGAGGCGTCGCGCATCCTGCGCGGCGCGCTGGGCAAAGCCTACGACTACCTGCTGACCCACGATGCCCTGCGCGCCAGCCTGGGCGTCAGCCACGCGCAAGATGCGCTGCTGGCCCTGGAACCCACGCGCGGCCCCGGCGATTACAGCGGACGCCTGGACGCCTTTTATTTCGCGGACGCGCGGCCCGCCGCCGGTCAATACCCCACGCTGAATTTCGTTGAATACAACGCCGAAAGCCCGGGCGGCCTGGCCTTTGGCGACGCGCTCAGCGCCATCTTCCGTCAGCTGCCAATCTACCAGCGTTTTGCCCAGGGCTACCAGGTGCAAACCGTGGCGGCGCGCCCGCGCATCCTGGACGAGCTGCTGGCCGGCTATCGCGCCTGGGGCGGCGCGGGCAAGCCGCGCATCGCCATTGTGGACTGGCGCGGCGTGCGCACCTACCGGGAATTCGAGCTGTGCCAGGACTATTTCCGCAGCCAGGGTTACACCGTGGGCATCTTCGATCCGGATGAGCTGGAGCAAGGCCCCGATGGGCGCCTGCGCGCGGGCGATTTTGCCATTGATCTGGTCTACAAGCGTGTCGTCACGCTGGAACTGCTGGCCCAGTACGGCGCCGATCATGCGTTGATGCGCGCCGTCGGCCAGCACACCGTCTGCATGGTCAACTCGTTCAACGCCGTGCTGCTCTTCAACAAGGGTCTCTTCGCCCTGCTCAGCGACCCCGCCTTTCCCCTGCCGCTGACGCCCGTCGAGCGCCTGGTGATTCGCCGCCATTTGCCCTGGACGCGTCTGTTGGCGGATCAGCGCACGGATGTGGATGGCCGCGTCGTAGACCTGCTGCCCTACGCCCTGGCCAACCAGGAGAGTCTGGTCATCAAACCGACGAATGATTACGGCGGGCGCGGCGTCATCCTCGGCTGGGAATGCGATCAACAGGCGTGGGAAGCCGCGCTGCGCAGTGGTCTGCAGACCCCTTCGATTGTGCAGCGACGCGTGCCAATTCCAGAGGCGGTTTTTCCAACGATGGTCGGCGGCCAGCTCGATTTATCCCCGCGCCTGGTGGACGTGGATCCCTACGTATGGGGCTGCGCCGAGATCGAAGGCAGCGGCGTGCGCCTGGGCACCAGCTCACTGCTCAACGTCAGCGCCGGCGGCGGCTCCGCCGCGCCGCTGTTTGTGCTTGAGGATCGCGACGTGTAGGCACCAGATCACGGTTGCAAGTTCATCTGCAGCCATTCGATGAACAGAGGAAATGAGAAATCATCGGTTAACACAAGAGCCGTCTTGTTGTGCAAATGAAGATGTGGCACCAACTCGCCCGCGTATTGCAAACCAATCTTGCCATGCTTTAGTCGAATGGCACGCGGATCTGGGCTGTTGTCAAAGCCAGCAACTACCCAATCGTCACGTAACACGTAGTAGCGATACTTGCGGGCTGCGTCGCTGAAGAGTTCCATGACAAGAATACGGAATGGTCCGTAGTTTGCATGCAGACTCAACATACTACGCTGAGGGGTATAGTCAATCGAGTGTTCAACTTGCTCGAAGATTTGGGCAGCCGAACTGACTATGTGAGCAAAATGGTCTGCAACTTGCGCGTCCAATCCTGTATACCTTTATGACAGAACTCCCACTCGGCGAGGTCCATTTCCCACGTCTTGCAGATCGTAGTTTCAACCTGATTGACAAAGGTCTCGTCCACGCTAATACGTTGGACAAAGGCAGAATAGCTCATGCCATACTTTGCCTGGTAAGCAGAATCTCGGTGTTTTAGATCTGCCATTTTGAATGTGATTTGTTCAATTGTATATCGCTGCAACGCAAGATTGACTGCGTCTTCAAGTTTGCCAAAAGACCGCAGCATCTCGACGTACTTCTCTCCAATGGCTACTGTTGTCATGATCGAGCCTCTGTTTCACGAAATTATTCCAAGAAATGCGATCCCAGGAGTGGCGGCTTCAGTCACCTTGCGAACGCAGCACAACCGAAGCCGTTAGTCGCTACATCCCTTTTCATCCCTCATTGCGGCCCGGTAGGGGGAATAATCGCTCAAGCGGCGGTTTGATGTGTTGCGATTTTACCACAGTCAATGCCAGATCACAAAGGCCGTTTGGTTTCTTGGTTTCACCAGAAATTCGACCCGCGTCGTTATGGACGCGGGCGCTGCCAGAGCAACCACGCCCATAACGCATACGCCCCGTATACCCGTG
>DAISHS010000471.1:0-3054 GCA_036822415.1 Chloroflexota bacterium | reverse complement strand
TTTTGGCGGCCACCATGTTTGCCATTTCGCCGGCTATTCTCTACTACACCCGCTATATCCGCGACGAGCCATTTATGATGCTGTTCCTGGTCTGGCTCGTCTTGATGATCTTCCGCTACTTCGACACGCGCCAGTCGAAGTACCTGATCGTGATGATGATTCCCTACGCGCTGATGTTCTCTTCGATGGAGATTTCATATATCTTTGCCGGACTTTTCATCGGCTTTTTCCTGCTCTACGCCCTGCTTGACCTGGCGCGCGATACCTGGACGCAAAATGCGCTGAAGATCCCCTTCTTTGCGGCCCTGGCGGCCAGCGGGGTGGCCGCGCTCTACAGCTTCTACACCGTGACCAAAGGCAAAGTCGGCGTGCCTGAGCCAACCGCGGTCATTGTCTTTTTCCTGGGAGTGGCCTTGCTGGTCACGGCGCTCTACCTGGCCAGTCGCGGCGTAGGCGAACGTCTGCACACCCATCCGGCTCTGGACGTGGTCATCTGGCTGTTGGCCGTGGCCGCGCCGCTCTTCTCCGCCTTCATCATCCGCATGGCCGGCTGGGATCCGCAGGACTACAGCCAAACCGGTTACATTCGCTCGCTGGGCGTTTTCCTGGTGATGCTGGTGGCGTCGGGCGCAGTTGGCGTCCTCTGGGGGCGGGTGCGCTGGCTCCTCGGCGTCGCCATTTTCTATATCATTTACATTTTGCTTTTCACCACCTTTTTCACCAATGGTCAGGGCATCGCCACAGGCGCCATCGGCTCCCTCGGTTACTGGCTGGCGCAGCAGGAAGTGGCGCGCGGCGGGCAGCCGCTCTACTACTACATGCTGACCACGCCCATGTATGAGTTTCTGCCCCTTTTCCTGACCCTGGGCGGCCTTGTGGCCTTCATCGTCAGCAGTCGCGTTTGGCGTTCGCTCTGGCGTCGGCTCACCGGCGGCGCCGCGGCAGCTCCAAAAGGCAAAACCGCCAAGGCGGACGGCGTCAATCCCGCCCTGCCCCCGGCAGACCTGCGCTCGCCGGTCTCCAATTTTCAATCTCTCTTCACGCTCTTCAATATCTGGTGGTTCCTGGGGGCGTTCGCTGGGTTGACCTGGGCCGGCGAGAAGATGCCGTGGCTGACCGTTTACATTGCCCTGCCCATGACGTTGATGGGCGGTTGGTGGGCCGGGCGCGTCCTGGAGCGCATTGACTGGAGCGCCTGGCGCGCGCAAGGGGGACTTTGGCTGCTGCTTTCCATTCCTGTCATCGGCTTCTCGCTGGTTTCACTCGTTCAAACCAGCCCCTTTCAGGACATCTCCATCCCTGCCCTCAGCGCCACGCTGCAATGGCTGGCCGCGTTGGTCATGCTGCTCATCCTGGCCTGGTTCATCGTCGGCTGGGTGCGCAGGCTGGGCCGTCAACGGGCCTGGCAGACGATCTTTTTGGCGGTGTTCCTGGCCTTTGGTCTGTGGACCATACGCGTCAGCTATATGTTCAACTATATCAACTTCGACGATGCGACGGAGCTGTTGGTCTATGCGCACGGCACGCCAGACATCAAGCGCGCGATGAACGAGATTGCCGATATCTCGGAGCGCACCGTAGGCGGCAAGCAGATCAAGGTCGCTTATGATGATGACTCCACCTGGCCGCTGGAATGGTATTTGCGCGAATACCCCAACCGCGCCTTTTATGGCGCGGCGCCCAACCGTGAAGCGCTCGACGCGCCGGTTGTGATCGTGGGCGACAAGAACGAAGACAAGGTCAAGCCCTATTTGGGCAACCGCTACGTGCGTTACAGTTATCGCCTGATCTGGTGGCCCAAACAAACCTATTTTGGCCTGACCTGGCAGCGCATCCGGGATGGTCTACGCGACCCGGCGCAGATCAAGGTGGTGTGGGATGTGCTCTGGTATCGCAAGTACACCCAACCGCTGAGTCAGTGGGACCCGGTGCATCGTTTTTCGATGTATGTGCGCAAGGATGTGGTGACCTCTATCTGGCAGTATGGCGCCGTGGCGGCCAGCACTGAACCAACCGACACCGGCGCCGAAGTGGACCCTTACCAAAAGGGTGTGCGCGAGGTGACGGCGCTGAAGCAATGGGGCGGCGCCGAAGGTCAGGCTGACGGCCAGTTCCGTTCCCCGCGCAATGTGGCCGTGGCGCCGGACGGCTCCCTGTATGTGGCGGACACCGGCAACCATCGCATCCAGCAGTTCGACGCCAGCGGTAACTTCGTGCGGCAGTGGGGCGGTCAGGGCACGGGCGACGGCCAGTTCAACGAACCGTGGGGCGTGGCGGTGGCGCCTGATGGTCAGTTCGTTTATGTCTGCGACACCTGGAATCACCGGATTCAGAAGTTCACGGCCGATGGGAAGTTTGTCCTGGCCTGGGGCGCCAACGGCGTGACTGACGGCCAATTGGGCCAGCAGGGTATCTTCTGGGGCCCACGTGCGGTGGCGGTGGACAGCCTCGGCCGCGTCTATGTGACTGACACCGGCAACAAGCGCGTGCAGGTCTTTACGCCTGAAGGCGCGGCGGTGAGCCAGTTCGGCGGCGCGGGGCTGGTGGACGGCGCCCTGGATGAGCCGGTGGGCCTGGCGATTGACAAGGATGGCAACATCTATGTCGCCGATACCTGGAACAAGCGGGTGCAGGTCTTCAGCAAGGACTTCAAGTATCTGCGCCAGTGGGCGGTGGCAGGTTGGCCGAGCCAGTCCGTGGTCAACAAACCGTACCTGGCCGTCGCCGAGACGGCCAACGGACGCCGCGTCTATGTGACCGACCCCGAGTACTACCGGGTGATCGTCTTCGATGATCAGGGCAAGTTCATTGCGACCTTCGGTCAATACGGCAATCAGGCCAACGAAATGACCTTGCCCACCGGCATCGCCGTGAACGCCCAGGGTCAGGTGTTGGTAGCCGATCCTGATTCGCACCGGGTGATGCTTTTCCCGGCCGTCAACTGAACGCTGAACGCTGAACGGCTGAACGCTGAACGCTGAACGGCTGAACGCTGAACGGCTGAACGCTGAACGCTGAACGCTGAACGCTGAACGCTGAACGCTGAACGCTGAA
>DAISHS010000470.1:0-3059 GCA_036822415.1 Chloroflexota bacterium | reverse complement strand
CACAATGACGCGGTTGCGGATGCGACTCACGCCCGCTTTCAGGTCAGCCAGGGTCTTCCCTTCGGCGGTCGTGATCAGCTCGGATACGGTCATGGGATCACTGCTCCTTCTTGTCCTCACGCCGCTTCTGCATACAGCCGGCGCTGCAGTTCGGTCATGGTCGTGCGGAATCGCTGCGCGTCGCCGCCGAAACGGCGCAGCACGCCGCGCGCCGCGCCCATCTCCCGGAATGGGCTGACCCGGAAGACGGCCGGGTCGGTCATCTCCCGCAGCCCGCCCAGGACGTATTTGTCCACCAGCGCCAGGATCACGGCGCGCGCTTCTGCGGCCTGCGCGTCCAGCCAGGTGCGCTCACGGCGGCGAAACTCGCTGGCCCGTTCGGCGCGGCTGCGCAGCGGCCGGCCATAGGCCAGGTTCGCCAACAGGTCGAATTGGTCGGCTTCGGGGTGCGCCAGCACCTCGGCCAGCACATCCACATCAATGCTGACCCGCTCCAGCTGCTCCAACAGTACCCGGCGCTGTTCGGGGTCGCGCCAGATCGCCTGCAGCTTGCTCCAGTCCGGTACGAAGCCGGCAATCTTGTCGCGGGTGTAGTCGAGGTACTGCTCCAGCGACATCGGCTCGTTGACCCCGGCGACGATGAAGGTGGCCTCGTCGGCGATCGTGACTTCCAGCCCGGTCACCTTGATCCGCCTGTCGGTCTGCTCCCCGGCGGGCTTCAGCTCGATGTCGCAGACCGTTTCCCCGTCTGTCTCGGTTACGATCTGCAGCTCGCGCCGCAGCAGCTTTGGGCCGCCGGCGATGATCTTCAGTTCGCCGACCGGAAGCCTGTCGAAGCGGTAGCGCCCCTGCTCATCGGTCAAGATTGGGCCTACCTGTTCGTTGGGGCCAACGAGTACAGCGATACTGGCGCCGATCAACAGGTCGCCGCTGTCCGCGAGGCGGACGGCGCCGGTCAAGGTTGCGCTGCGGAGCCGTTCGTCAGCTGTGGTGTTGACCGCTGCCGGCGGTTTGTCCCACTGCGGGTCGAGCAGCCGGGTCGCGCCGGTGTAGTCAATGATGCGAAACCACAGCTTGCCGCTATCCGGGTCGACGCGCGAGCCGCGCCCGATGATCTGCTTGAAGAGGATCGGCGAGGAGAGGGTCTTCATGAAGACGATGTTGCGCGCCGCGGGCACATCCACGCCGGTGGAGAGCAGCTCGGCGGTGGTGGCGACCACCGGCAGCGGCTTGTCGCTGTCCTGGAACTGCGCCAGGCGTCGCCGCGCGACCTCACCCTCCTCGCTGACGATGGCGACGGCGTAATCATCCCCGAAGCCCAGACCGGCGAATTCATTGTTGAGCAAGCGGGCCACTTCCTGCGCGTGCTCGATGTCCACACAGAAAACCATCGTCTTCTGCATGGGGCCAAAGCGCTGCAGCAAGCGGGCCAGATGGCCGGTCATCGCCGCCGTGCGATCGGGCAGGCTGACTGTGCGCTCGAACTCAGGCGTGTCGTAGGCGTCTTTCAGCACGGCATCTGTGGGGACAAAAATTTCGGCGCCCTTCTCGACGGCCTCATGGATGTGCAAGCCGTGCTTGTCCAGGTCGGTGCGGATGCGATGCACCTTGTAGGTCGCCAGGAAGCCGTCCTCGATGCCCTGCCCGAGGCTGTAGACGTAGGCCGGCGGGTGATACACGCCCTTGTCGGGGTGCGCAGGATCCACGGCGACGGCTGGCTCCTCCGCGCAAAAATAGCCGTAGGTGTCTATGTTCTCTTCTTGCTTCGGGGTGGCGGTCATGCCGAGATGGATGGCGCCGCTGAAGGTGTCGAGAATTTCCCGCCAGGCGCCGAAGCCGGAGCGATGCGCCTCGTCAATAATGATCAGGTCGAAGAAATCGGCCGGGAACTTCTCGAAGAAGCGCCGGCCCTTGTTGTCCTCGTTCCACAACGTCTGGTAAATGGCGAAGTAGATCTCGCGGTGCAGGCTGGGGCGCCTGGCGTTTTCATCGAGCAGCAAGCGCGGGTCGCTGGCGGCGGCGGCGAACGGGCTGAAGGCGTTGTACGCCTGGTCGCGCAGGACGACGCGATCCGCCAGGAAGAGCACGCGCGCCGGTTGGCCCTCTTTCTTGCGCGCCAGCCAGCCGGACTTGATCAGCTTCCAGACAATCTGCAAGGCAGTAAAGGTCTTGCCTGTCCCGGTCGCCATGGTCAGCAGGATGCGCTTTTGGCCGCGCATGATGCGCTGCAACGTCGCGCGCACCGCAACTTCCTGGAAATAGCGCACTTCCTTGCCGCGTGTGGCCTCTGCGGGGGCGTAGGGATGCAGAAGTGGATTGCGGCGGCGGAGTTGGGCGTTGCTGGCGCTGTAGACCGGGCGCAGTTCACTGGATGCCAATGGCACGAGCTCCTGCTGGCCCATGTTGAGCTGCCAGCGCATCCAGAGGTCTTCCGGGCCAGGGAAGCGCTCGCAGGGGCGCGTGCTGTCGGTGAAGGCCTCCCACTCGATGATCTCATGGCCGTTCGTGGCAAAGGCGAAGGCCAGCCCCAAATCACGCGCGTAGTCCTTGGCCTGCTGCAAGCCGGCGACGGCCGGTTTGGCCTCTTCCTTGGCTTCCACCACGGCGATAGGCAGGCTGTCTGTGTAGCGGAGGAGGTAGTCGACGCGTTTCGGTGGGAGCCGTTCGGCGCGATCGCCGCGCAGCACGATCTTGCCCGCGGTGTACGCCCAGTCCGTGCGATAGTAGTGCTCGCGCGTGACCTGGCTGCGCGTCCAGCCGGCGACATTGAGCCTCGGATCAATCAGTTGTGCGCGAGTATCGGCTTCGTTGAGGGGCATTGTTGACTGCTCGATCATGGATGAAAGAACACCATGGGGCTATAAGCAAGAGCCTTTTCAGGCAGCCAGTTTAACACAAAGCAGTTTATTTGGAAAATGCGCGCGGCTGTCCCAGGGTAGGGGCGATCCCTTGCGGTCGCCCAGCGCCGCCCTCCCCGGCGATGAACTGCCGGCGGCGTGATGCGCCAGGTTGGAGAAGCAGTTAGCTATGCGGTATAATGACACTAGTATGTAGAACCA
>DAISHS010000469.1:0-3066 GCA_036822415.1 Chloroflexota bacterium | reverse complement strand
AATGCCTGGCTTAGCCTCATTCCCAGCCCTGAAGGCGACGATCTCACTCTCATTGTGGGCGGCGTTGGCAGCAACAGCACCATGCGAGCCGTGATCGCACCACCCGGCGCCGCCATCCCAGCTTCGATTCTCCTGCAGCCCCAGGGCAGCGGCGTTTATTCCGGTACCGCTCATTTTGCAGTCGCCGGCGCTGGCCTGGGCGACGTCAATCTGCGCGGCAGCACGGCGCAAGCGGGATTGATCTTGCAGGACGTTGATTTCCAACTTGCTGCTGTTGATGTAGCGGCTGAGCAGGACTTTTCCGCGCCAGACGGGCTGGCGTGGCTACATCTGGAACCGAATAGTCTTGCGCAGACGAATGTGAGTATCGTGTTGATGCCGACGGGCGCGATCCCACAGCCATTGCCCACTGGCCTGGCGGCCTTGAGCCGGGCTTACAGTGTGCGTGTCTCAGGGGGTGTTACGGGCACGGTACGCCCCACAGTTCTGCGCATGATCTACGACCCAAATCGGTTGGGCCAGGGTGTGACGCCAGCGGATTTACAAATCGCTTTCTGGAACGGAACTGGCTGGCAATTACGGCCGAGCCAATCAGACCCGCAGCATCTGGCGGTCAGCGCCGTCCTGCAAGACCTGGGCATCTACGCGTTGTTGATGCCATCAGCGCCTGGCGTTCGCTCGCAAGTCTATCTTCCCCAGGTGCACCAATAGAGCCTGCAACGACATTCTGACGAGTGTCTGGCGCGAGACAAAGGAGGACTCGATGACTTGTCGTGGTGTTTTTGGAATCAATCGGATACCTGCGCGCTTGGTCATCGCCGTGATCGCGATGCTCGTATCCAATCTCGGCATGCTCCGTGTACGCGGGTATGCAGAGCCGACGCTGACACCCGTGACGCCGACGCGCTTCATAGACATGCGTACGGTCGAAGTCTCCCCCCTGGCACGGGAGCCGAGGGCGAAATCAGATCCTGCCACAACGGAGATGGAAGAGTCTTTCGAGGGAGAGTGGCCAGCGGCTGGCTGGCAACTGGCAGACCAGAGCGCCCAGGACGGCGGTGAATACTTGTGGGGCAAGCGCAACTGTCATTCCTATAACCGTGATGGTTACGCGGCGTGGTCGGTGGGGGGCGGTGCGCAAGGCGCCGCCCTGGGCTGCGATGCTCACTATCCGAATCACGCGCGCACCTGGGCCGTGTTTGGCCCATTCGACCTCAGTCGCGCCATCAGGGCCAGCTTGGCGTTTTACCTGTGGGGGCGCGTCGAAGGCGAGATCGGGTGTCCGTTTGACCTGCTCTATATCGGCGCTTCGACGAATCGAGCCATTTTCGATGGTGCGGCTTTCTGCGGCGATTGGACCAATGGCGTCGAGGATGCAGGGTATTATCGCCAGACGCTGGATTTGAGCGCGCGCCTGGGCCAGAGCCAGGTTTGGATTGGCCTGGGTTTCATCAGCGACAGCGACACGACTGACATCGGCATTACCCTGGACGATATCAGCCTGGATATCGCCTATCCGGCGCCAACGCCCACCCCCACACCAACGCCCACCCCCACGCCGACCGGACAGCCAATCGCCGGGCGCCTGAGCCTTCCGTTGGCGCTGAGGGTTGGCAGATTGCCCTACATGATCACACCCACGCCAACGGCAACCCTACCTGCGATCTTGACAGCTACGGCCACCCCAACGCCCACTCCCACATGGACACCCACACCCACTCCGACCGCGCAGGTCAATTCCGGTCATTTCGTGGGTGTGACCAACCAGGGGCGCGCGGTGCAGGTTGATTTGTTGCCCGGCGGTACGCTGGTTGGACGCTTCTATATCGAATACAGCATTACCTGTCCTTTTATGACGCAGACTGGCTACATCAATTCCACAAGCACGGTTGGTTGGCCCATTGCCAATGGGCAGTTCGAGATCGTAGTTGGAGCCGGCGGCGGCGCGTACCACCGTTTTAGCGGCCAATTCAACCCCCAGTTTACCAATGTGCAAGGCACCTGGTTGATCTGGGCAGTGGTCCATAATCCACCGCGTCCCGTATGCAGCAACAGCGGGACCTGGACGGCGTCGGCGCAGCAGTGACCGCAGCACCGACATTCGGGATACACCCCAGCGCCGTCATGTTGCCGATGCCTCCGGCCTGCTCATGACAGCCGGGGACGGCCCGGTCTCTTGAGAAGTAGAAAAGGTTGTTCAAGGCCATTTGTCGAAATGACGAGTGGGCCGATTGACAGAAGCACGCATGACTGATTGTCGGCTCCGTCAGGAAAACTCGAACGATCGAGCCAGTCGTCATTCTGAGATCAGCATTGGAGAGTCGTATGGATCCCAACATTACTACTACTTTGATCGGAGTGTTTGGAACCTGTCTCGCCGAGGTGATTGGTGCGTTAGTCGGCGCTTGGGCGACAGCCAGAATAGAAAATCGTAGGAGTTCACTGCAACCTACAACTTCACATCCTGTGCCCTCAGCACCGATAGCATCGAGTGATGTGAAAAGCGAAACAAAGACTCGCAAACTACACGGAGCAGGAGCAGGAGCCTTAGTGGGTATCGTCATCTTTGTGATCATCGTGATTTTTGTTGGAAGGTCTCTGTTCCCTCCCGTTTCCAGGTTGCGTAATACTTCTGCATCAATGCTCACACCAGACGGTAACGAACATCAAATGCAAACTCAAGTAGCAAGCCCAATTCGGGTTATAGATTGCTATGATTGGCGACCAAAGGTAACAGTGACAGCAGTTCCCGACAGCCCTTTGAAGTGCTGTAGCGATACTAGGGTGCGCTGGATTCTCCAGCAGAATGGCTCCAAGCAAGAGGGGCTAATCTCAGGTGCCAACAATAAATCCAATGCGAGTTTCTTGGCCTATTCTGATAATATTCCCCTCGAAGCGATACTGACACAAGACAACAATCAGATCATCGAGTTGGAGCTATTTATTGAAGCCTACACACACAGTCAACGCTGGGTCTATTTGTCTGACAAGCCCCAAAGGGCAACAATCTACTGCACCTATCAAGGAGGTCAAACACCATGAACGCCTTTCGTCAACGAATTCTTG
>DAISHS010000468.1:0-3102 GCA_036822415.1 Chloroflexota bacterium | reverse complement strand
GAGCGCGCACGCATGCGGCCGAACAAGCCCAGGAGGCAAGGCAGTGATCCCATTCTACACCCATTTTTCTGACCTGGCGGCCAAAGAGACCCGCAATGTCACGCTGCGCGGCCACCCCGGCCTGCCTGACGGCGAATACGGCCTGATCGAATTCTACTGCGATGAGCCGGCCTGCGACTGCCGGCGGGTGATCCTGCGCGTGGTCGCTGCGCCGCCTGACCTGCGCACCTATGCCACCATCAACTACGGCTGGGAGTCGCTGGCGTTCTACACGCAGTGGGTGCACGGCAACGCCAGGCTGGCGGCGCAAATACAGGGCGCATCGCTGGAAGTGTTCGGAGAGCAAAGCCCATTTGCCGATGCCTTCCTGCAACTGATCAGGCTGCTCCTGCAGGACAGTGCCTACGTGGAGCGTTTGCAGCGGCACTACTGGCTGTTCAAGGAGGCGGTGCGGGCGCCGTGATCAGCGCCGTACATCGTCATCGGCGCACCGGCGCGCAGCAGATCAATCTCCACCAGGTGCGTCAGGCTATTCAACACCAACAGGCGCTTGCGTTCGTACTGCAGCCGGCCTTGACCCATCAACTTATTGACCGGCGACAGCAGTTCCAACGCAGTTACGATTTGGCCGCTGCCCCAACTCGTGGCATGACATAACTCCTATTCTGTACGTATTGAAATCGTACATAAGTCGTGATCGTTTGTGAAGTCCTCCCATCCAGCTATCCGGCTTGTCTATGGCACGATCTCCCCTTCGGTAACGACGAAGCGCGCATCGTCCAACGCCCGCCGGTGCAGGTCGATCACCAACATCTCGACGGCGGTGGCGTCCGGTTCGTCTGGCAGCGAGCTGGCGGCTGCCGCCTGGGCCAGTTCTGAGCGCAGGCCAGCGACCAGCGCCATCAACTCGTCGTAGCCATAGCGGCCCCCCAGCACCTCGCGCAGCCAGCCCGCGTCCGGGCGGCGGACGCGCACCACTCCTTCGCTCAGAATCTCGATCCCCATCCGGTACAGGCGCAGGAGGTGAGCGGCATGCTTGGTATCGTAGCCGTGGATCGCTTCCAGGGCGGCGCGTTGGGGATGGCGGTTGGCGCGCCAGTCTTGGTAGTTCTGCCAGTGCTTTAGCGCCGAGCGGTAGTCGCGTTCTTTCTGGGTGTCGGGGAAGCGAAAACCGCCCTGCGGGTGGGGCAAGGCCCCGAACTCGGCTGGCGATGGCTGATGGTCGGGTGGGTTGTGCAGCCAGCGGTAGTGCGTCTCCATGCGTTTGAGCTGGTCATCGGCATAGCCGGCGTACGTCTGCGCCACCTTGCGGGAAAGGAACAGGCCCCGCGCCGCCCGCAAGACCTCGCCGTAGGCGTCGATGTGGAGCACGTCGCTCTCGTCAGCCCAGAGGATGTCGAGCATATTGGGGTTGTTGGCCAGGGCCAGCCGCACGAATTTCGCCAGCCCGTAGATCACCACCTCCCCCTCACGGTCCTCGAACTGCTCGAAGCTGCTCAATCCCAGCAGGTAACGGGCGGGGGGGATGCACACCCCGCGCACATCCAGGTCGCTGTTCGGGCCGGCGGTGCCAAAGGCGCGGCTGCCCCAGACCGTCTTCAGGATAGTTGCGCGCTCGATCCAGTTCATGACACGCCTCCTGCCAGCCGCACCCGCACCACGAAATCTTCCAGCGCCGGCTGGTTCGTGGGTTCGGGCGGCAGGGGGCTGCCCTCGTAGGCGGCATGCAGATCTTCTTGCAGGCGCTCGATGGCTGCTTCATGCTCCTCGACCGGTAGGGTCAGCGCCGCCTGTTCCGTGGTCTTGGCCGCAATCAGCGCCAGCAGGTGGCCGTAGCCGTATGCGGGCGCCAGCTCGGCCAGGTTGGCGTTGACCTCGCCCGTGCGCAAGAGGTGGATGCCGGTCAGGCTGACCCGATAGGCATAGAGCAGCGGCTTGATCGGCGCCGGCCCCTGGATGGCCTGCCGGCGCCAGGCCTGCCATTGACTCCTGGCATAGCCGGCGTAGGGCTGGTAAGCGCGGCGCGAGATGGCGCCTTGCCGCACCAGGGCGCGCAACTCTTCGGCCCAGGGCGAATCCAGCACCACCAGGGGCGAGAAGAGATTTTCCAGATAGTTGCCGTGCGGCTGCAGCAGCAAGACCATGAATTTGACCAGGTCATGGCTGACCAGATCGATCTCGACTCCATGGACATGCCATGTGCGGGTGAAGGTTCCCTTGGGCGGGTGCAGACCGAGCATGGCCCTAGCGGGCAACACATGGCAGCAGCGCAGATCGACATCGCTGTCGGGCGAGGGGAAGCCGTACAGATGCGCCCCGCTGACGCAGGCAAAGAGCAGGGGATGGGAGATGGCTTCGGTCAGGGCCGAGGAGTAGAGGTTGGGGTTGAAGATCATATTTGGCTCCGTCTAATCGAGGCGCCATCTTAGCACCTCGTCTGGCCGCGCCCCCGGCGTTGTCGGAACGCTGGCGGCGCCTGGCGCGATTCGTTCAGCCCAACCCCACCCCGCGCGCCATCAGCGGCGCGGCCAGCAGGATGAAGACCAGACCCACCATCTCCAGCCGCAGCAGCCAGCGGATGCGGGAGAACTCCACCTCGGTGATTTCGGGCGGCTGGTTCTGCTTCAGCGCCTTGTTCCAGCTGATGTAACGGATGGTCGGATAGATCGAGAGGATCGCCACCAGGACGAAGGCGGCCATCTTGACCCAGAAGAAGGGGCTGATGGCGTAGAACCCGGCGCCTTTGGCGAAAAAGAAGACGCGCAGCAGGCCAACGACCAGCACCACTCCCGCGGCAATGCCGTAGATCAGATCCACGGTCTGGATGCGCCGGGCTTCGGGCACAGTGAGATGCCGGTCGAAGGCGATGAATTCGTAGAACAGACAGGCAGCCACGGCAAAGGCGGCGAGATGGTGTAGGAAGGCGAAGATGCCGTTTACAAGATTGGGTGTCATCATGGTTGTCTCCTATGCAAGCAAGCGTTGCCAACTTTCCAAAAGTTGGCAACGCTAGCCGTGCGGGTGCGCCCGATACCAGGCCACGGTTGTCTTGATCGCCCCCTCGATGGGCGTGGCCTTGACGCCGAAGGCCCGCTCGAACTT
>DAISHS010000467.1:1532-3106 GCA_036822415.1 Chloroflexota bacterium | reverse complement strand
GTTGATCGCCCTTGCCGGCCTGGCCGTGGTCTGGCGTCGCAGTCGCCGCATGGCCACTGAGCGTCGAAGGGCGGGCGAGGCTGGCTAAAACGCACGGTTGGTCAGCCCCAACTGACGGTAACGACAAATTAACACGATCTTTACCAAATCTTAACAGCCCGATGATACAGTAATGAAGGTATTTCTTCGAAAATACCGCATGGTGTGCATTGGCAAAAGAGGAGCAGAAAATTATGAATCGCACGCTGCAAATTGTCCTGGGCGTTATCCTTTTAGTCGCAGTGGCCGGGGGCAGTTTTTATGGCGGTACACTCTATGGCCGCAGTCAAGCGCAGAGCAATTTCCTGGCGCGCCGCGGCGGGGCGCCGCTGGGCGCGGGTGGGGTGTTCGTTGATCCCAATCAAACCGGGGGCCAGCGCCGCACAGGCAACCAGGCCGGCTTCCTGTTCGGCCAGATCGAAGAGATTCGCGAGGGCGTCCTGGTCATCACGGACAGCAACGGCAAGCAGACCGAGGTGCAGGTTACCGATACCACGCTGATCGAGAAGAATGCCTCCGTCAAAGTGACCGATTTGCAAAAAGGCGAAACCGTCATCGTTTCTGGAACGCCAGGCAGTGATGGCAGCATCACGGCCCGCTCGGTCCAGGTTGCGCCCGCGGGCCGCTTCGGCCCTGGCGGCGCCGGTCAAAACGGCCAGCAGTAAGCTGCGCGCGCCAAAAAACCAGGAATTGACATGAAAGCAATACGCTACGTGGTCTTAGGGCTGGTCATCGTGGCCATCGTCGCGGGCGGCTACCTGCTCCTGCGCAGCCGCGCCAGCACGAGCGCCAGCACGACGGCGGCCAGCGGCTACACCCAGGTGGTGGACGTGCAGCGCGGCGACCTCAGCGCCAGCGTGAGCGTCGTCGGTCAGGTCGAGGCGGTGCAGCAGGCCAACCTGACCTTCAACCGGCTCAGTGGAACCACCAAGCTGGCGACGCTGGCCGTGGCCGCGGGCAACACCGTGACAACCTCGCAGACGCTGGCGACCATTGATCCCGCGCCCTACCAACAGGCGCTCGACCAGGCGCAGAGCGATCTGCAGGCCGCCGAGGAGCGCCTGGCCGACCTCAAGACGCCGGTCACTGACCTCGCCCGCGCCCAAGCTGACCTGGCCCTGGCTCAGGCCAATGTCCAGATGCAGGCCGCGCAGGACTCGCTCAACGATCTGCTGAAGCCTGACATCGCCAACCTGAAGCTCAAGGTTTCAGATGCCCAGCGCGCGCTGGCCGAAGCCACCACCTCGCTGGCGTCGTTGCAAGCCGACAAGGCAACGGCCGATCGCCTGACCACACTGCGCGATACCGAGGCGAAAGCGGCCGCGGAGTATGCGCGCCTGGCGGCCGAATCGTACAACGACGTGTATCACCAAGATCGCCTGCGCGTGGCGTTCAACACGATGATGAATGCCCAAGATGCGCGTATGACAGCCGAGCTTCAGCAGCAGGCCGATCTGCTCAAGGCGCAGATGCAGGTGCGCAAAGCCCAGGCCAGTCTGGCGGATGCGCAAGAAGCGCTGGCTACCGCGCAGGCT
>DAISHS010000467.1:0-1432 GCA_036822415.1 Chloroflexota bacterium | reverse complement strand
TTGAAATTGGCCTCAGCGACGGCGTCAACACCGAAATCGTGCGCGGCCTCAACCCCGGCGACAAGGTCGTCGTCCAAATCGCCGCCACCCAATCCACCAACCCCTTCAACTTCCGCGGCGCTGGCGGAGTCCCGGGAGGCCCTGAGGGCGGCCCGCGTATCCAGGTCATTGGCCGTTAACAGGAGTAAGAAGCTATGCGAAAACTAGGGATGGTTCTACGCGTTGCGGTCACTGCGTTGACGGTGCACAAAATGCGCTCTATCTTGACGATGCTGGGCGTTGTCATTGGCGTAGCCGCGGTCATTGCCCTGGTGGCCGTGGGGCAAGGCGCGCAAGCGCAGATCATCAATCAGTTTCAATCGCTCGGCTCCAACCTGTTGACCGTGACGGCCGGAACCAACTTCGGCTTTTCGCGTAACGGTCTGCAGCAAAACACACGGCAGCTCACCAACGAGGATGTGGTTGCCATCCGCAGCCTGGCGACATCGGTCGGCCTGATCGCGCCCGATTACAGCGCCAATGCCACGATCGTCTTCCAGGGCAAAACCACGAGCACCTCGGTCAGTGGAGTGACGGCCGACTATGCCCCGGTGCGCAACTGGAGCGTAGAACGGGGGCGCTTCATCACCCCTGAAGACGATGCGAACCTGGCCATGGTCGTCATCCTGGGGCAGACCGTGGTCGAAAACCTGTTCGGCAGCACCCTGGTCAATCCTGTCGGTGAGATCGTGCGCATCAACCGCCAGACCTACGAAGTCGTGGGCGTTCTCAAGAGCAAAGGACAAAGCGGGTTCAACAACCAGGACAACACCGTCTTCATGCCGCTGCACACCGCGCAGATCAAACTAGGAGGCGCCGGCACCACGCAGGTTCGTTCCATCAGCCTGCAGGTGCGCTCGGCCGATCAGATGGCCCTGGCGCAAGCGCAGGTCACGGCCATCCTGCGCACCTTGCACGGCCTGCAGAGCGGGGCGCAGGACGATTTCTTTGTGCAAAACCAGGCGGACATCCTCAATACCGTAGAGCAGACCACCGGCACGTTCACCACCCTGCTGGGAAGCATCGCGGCCATCTCGCTGCTCGTGGGCGGCATCGGCATCATGAACATCATGCTCGTCAGCGTGATCGAACGCACGCGTGAGGTTGGCCTGCGCAAAGCGGTCGGCGCCAAGCGCAGCGATATCCTGGTGCAATTTCTCGCCGAAGCCGTGCTGCTCAGCGTCACCGGCGGCGTCATCGGCGTGCTGTTAGGCATCGGCGGCGCGCAGCTCATCACACCGCTGCTGGGGAATACACGCGCTCTCGTCACGCCGCAAAGCATCGTCCTGGCCCTGGCCGTCTCCCTCGGCATCGGCATCTTCTTTGGCCTCTATCCCGCCAACCGCGCCGCCCGCCTGAATCCCATTGACGCCCTGCGTTATGAATAAAGGCC
>DAISHS010000466.1:0-3123 GCA_036822415.1 Chloroflexota bacterium | reverse complement strand
ACTCGACCCGATGCACCGGCAGGCCGCGCGTCGCGGCGCGCGGATAGGCTTCGATGGCCGGCACGTCGGTGGCGAGCACGCGGATGCCGGCATGGTCTTGGAACAGGTCGCGCAGGGCCTGCTGGATCAGTCGGGCGTTCGCCGACACCGGGTGGACGCGGTTGATGAGCAGGTGCAGCGGCGGCGGTTCGATGCCCAGGTGCCGGTACGGCGCGATGTCTTCGAGCAACTGCATGGTGCCGCGTCGAAGCTCCCGGGCCGCGAGGATTTCCGGCGTGACGGGCGACAGCGCAAGGTCGGAGGCGAGCACCGCCATCTCCAGCAGCACGGAACGCGCGCCCTGGGTGTCGATCAGCACCAGGTCGTAGAGGGGAGCAAGTGCTGGCAGCAGATGCCGCAGCCGCAGGCGGCCATCCGGCGCATGCAGCAATAAGGTGTTCAGCTCGCCCCGGTGGTCGTTGGACAGCACCAGGTCCAGGCCCGCGATGATCGTGCGGGACACGAGCTGGCCAAGGTCGCGCTCGTTGAAGGCCAACAGCTCATAGATGCCGCCCGGCGCGCGCTGGGTCAGTTCGTAGTAGGAGGACAAGGTGGGCTGCACGTCGAGATCGAGCAGCAGCACGCGCAGGCCCGCGTCCGCGGCGAGCCCGCCCAGGTTGGCGGCCGTCGTGGTCTTGCCGACGCCGCCCTTCGTTGAAATGATGGATACGACCTGCATGGCGCTCTCCGGCTGGGAATGGGAAGTCCGCGGGAGAACGGGTCAGGTCCGGTGGTTGAGGCGCTCGGCGATCCACTGGTCGATTTCGATCGAATCCCAGCCGACGGCGCGCACGCCCAGGCGCAGCGCCTGGGGAAACTGGCGCTTCTTCATCAGGTTGTAAATGTGGGCGCGTTTGAAGCCGGACTTGGCTTCGACTTCATCGAGCCGCAGGATGCGGCGCTCGTTCGGCGGGAGTACAGGGGGCTGCGACATGGCGGTCACTCCTGAACGCTCGGTGGCGTTTGTTGGCGTGACCTTTATTCAATAGACCTGGCTGCGGAAAGACATTGCAAATGCAATCTCCGCGGTTGCACATACAAGCTGGAAAAACCTCATGCGCTTGCGCTACGGACGTACTTCCTGGCGTTGGCGAACTTGCCGTTCAAGGTTCGCTCCGTGATGCCCATGGTGCCGCCGAAGTGGGCGACCAATGCCGAGACGAGTGCCTCCTGTGTTTTGAAGCTGGAATAGGGCACACCCGAAGGGGACTGGCCCAGCATCAGCGTCAGCATCCCGCCGATGATGTTGAGATACGTCGTCTCCGCTCGCTCGCTGATCTCGCATTGCTTGGAAGCCAGCAGCGCGGTGGACTGCTTGAGCAAGGTGTCGCGCTGCTCCTGCAATTCCTGCATCTGGCGACGCGCATGCTCCAGGGCCGCCTGAAGGGCCAGTCGCTCGATCAGGATCGCCTGTCCTGTTTCCAAGGTGATAAAAGGATGCGCCATGCGTTCGCCACGGCTGAACAGGAATCCTGGCCGGTGCTCGGGATAGTGGTTGCGCATCCAGCGCTTCAGATCGACATGGCGAACGGTCAGATCCGGCGACTGCAGCAGCTTCGGATCATTGAGCGTGATGCCGTTCTGGCCGTAGGGCAGCTCCCCGTTGAGGATGCCGTCATAGATACGCTCCGAGTACAGCCGGCACTCATTCCATCGCGGGCAATTCAACGATGGAGGCAGGAAGCGCGGTGACGCGATCGCAGCCAGGATCATCGGCAGGTACCGCAGCAACCCGGCCCACCGTATGGCAGCCTCGATGGGACGATAGAACACCTTCGATGTTGGAATGTCCTTGTGCATGTCTTCGTCTCCTTTCGGAAGCGCTACATCACCGGCTCCTTTCTTGCCCTGCCAAGGGCTGCTGTGTCGTTATGACCTTCCGCGGGTGCCTGGGAAGATGCCCTGAACGTAGACGGGCGAGGTGATTGGTTTGGCGTCCGCTGTAGGTGGCCTCGTCTTGCTCGTTGTGCAAGAATCGATCGGTTGCCGGCCCATCGAGCGATGAGGACGAAAGCTCGATATTGGCGCTCACGGTACCAGCGTCATGCGCTGCGCTGTTCCCCGCAAAACCGATTTGGTATGGTCTGATACGGCGATGGTTTCAGAAGCTGCGATCAACGGCTTCTGTTCTCCGGGACCTAGGGTCGGCAGAGAAAATCCGGCGGTGTCATATCTGCCCCGGATGCTGATATAGCGATATAGCATCACCCGCGCAGGTCCAGATGACTGCCAACCTGAGATTCGATGCTCACAAGTCCGTAGCAGTTGGTCTACTTGCTCTCTGGTTTCGAGACTGGAAGTGTTGTCGTCCGGTCCGAGGTAGATGGGCGGGGTGATGAATGCCCTGGCATTCCAGGAAGTGGCTTTGCCTAACATGCTCATGGTAAAATTCCCCAGGCTTACTTTGGAATTCCGTTCGGGTGTACTCGGGCCGAGTTCTGGCTTTTAAATTCAACACTTTGGTCTGTCCATGACCCGTACCGCTTCGACCAACATCGCTCTGTGGTGGCGCTTCCAATAGGAAGCGGCATGTCGTTGCGGTCTTGACCGCACCTTGCCGCCGTACCGGCAGGCAAGGTTTCAAGAAGGCTCCCCGGCACGGCGGCTCCAAGATTTGAGGAGATTGCCCGATGCCCTTGGCACCCCAGCCCCGTCGTAGAACTGATGCCCCGCGCGCTGTGTCGCCGCGAGGGGTAGGTCTGTCCGCCCAGTCTCAGCACTTGGCCCTGGCATGCGGGCGCCGTCGCTGCGTCAGTACACCGCACTGGCGCACGCCAAGACATCTCTCAGGAGCCCTTGCTACCTTGAGCCAGCACATGCTCGCGCTTCGTCCATCGCAATCAACTGTCGATGTGTGTAATAAAGTGGGTAATGGAGGTTGTGTGTAATGGAAAACATTAATGAAATCAAGGACTTAGAATCATGAGACTCCTGATGATCGACAACTACGACAGCTTCACCTACAACATCGTGCAGTACTTCGGCGAGCTGGGTGCCCAAGTGACCACGCTGCGCAACGACGAGGTGACGCTGGACGAATTGCAAGCGATGTTCGAGCGCGGCGACTTCGAGCGCCTGTGCATC
>DAISHS010000465.1:0-3123 GCA_036822415.1 Chloroflexota bacterium | reverse complement strand
GTGGTAAAGCGGCCGCCCAACATGTCGAAGACGGTGCCCTTGCCGTCGGCTGCAGAGACGACGTGGTCGCTCCGGTGTTCTTCGTCATTGTACAGGCGCACGCCCACCGCGCGGTCATCCTCGACCAGGATGCGCTCCACCTGGGCCTTATAGTGAATCTCACCGCCCAATTCCAGGTAGCGCTTTTCGAGGGCGCGGGCAAAGGCCAGTGATGCGCCGGCCGGGAAGCCGGCATTGCCCTGGTGCATGTAAGCCAGCACAGATTGACCGGCCATCACCGGACATTCTTCCCAGGCAAACATCTGGGGGACGGCGCGGCGCAAAAAGGGGTCGCTGAAGCGTTGCGCAAACTCTCTGGCCGATATCCGTCCCCAGCGCGCCAGGGGAAGGGCGAAGGGCAGCATTTTCTGCCCCAGATGCGCCCAGTCGCGCGCGGTCATCAACGCGCGCGGTTTTTCTTGCATGGCGGCCATGTCGAAGTGCTCGAACTGACGAATCCCCTCGGTGAAATCCTCGATCAGTCCAGCATCAGCCGGCGCAAGCTCTTTCATGTGCGCTTCCAGGAGATCAGGGTCGGCGTAGATAATCAAGGTCTTGCCGCTGCTGTCCCGGACGCGCATCATCTCCGTGTGCTGAATGATCGGCCGCTCGCGTAAGACGCCCAGTTCATCCCACAGCTGGGCAAAGGGCTTGCCCGGCGCGGTGCCGAAAAGATAATGAATGCAGCCGTCGAAGATATAGTCTTTGCGTTCCCACGCGGTGCAGAGGCCGCCGGGAAGGTCGTGTAATTCGAAGATCTGCGTGCGGTAACCGTTCATCTGCCCGTAACAGCCGGCCGCCAGGCCGGCAACGCCCGCCCCGATGATGATGATGGATTTGGACATGCGCTAACCTTTCTGAATTCACTATAACATCTGTAGATGATGGCTGAGAGGCCGCGCCTTGTCTATGACTTAGCTCAGGTTGCCGCCGCGACCTGGCGGCCGGGAGAGGCTGCAAAGGCTAAAAGAAAGACGGTCAAGGGTTATTCCCTTGACCGTCTTCTCGACTTCGTATGAGCGCCAGCGCGTGCGGGCTTTAGCGCGTCTTGACGAACACAACCGCGAAGGAGTTGTGGAAGAGGGTGTTGCCCCCTTCGCCTGGAGCACATTCTGCTTCATCGGTAAAGCCGGTGTGCAGCGGGCGAGCGATGTCGCTGCCGCTGGGGCTTTGCCCATCATTGGCCGCGAAGACCGCATACTGCGCGCCCTTCCACATGACAAACTCGAACTTGCCCGGCCCCTTCGATCCGCTGACGTTCTTGTCCAGGATTTCGCCAGGATTGTCAGCCGGCGTCTGGATAAACGTAATGCCGTCAAGCGGGTTGCCGGCCGCGTCAATCACCAGGCCGAAAATGTTGTGATTGCCCTTATTTTCGCACGGCGACAGCCGGCGCATTTCCTTCAGCACAAACTGATTGCCCGATTGCGGCGCGGCGGCCGGCGCGGCCGCCTTGGCCTGAGCCGGCGCGGCGCGGGCTGCGGCCGGCGCCGGCCGCGGGGTGGCCGTGGGCCGTGGGGTATCGGTCGGCGTCGCGGTGGGCACGGGCGTCTCGGTCGGCAGCGGCGTCTCGGTCGGGGTGGCTGTCGGCAGCGGCGTCTCCGTCGGTATGGGCGTTTCGGTGGGGGCCGGCGTCCACGTGGGGGTGGCGGGAATGGCGGTGAACACAGGCGCCAGAGCGATGGCCTGACCGCTGTTGACCGCCAGGGCCGGCACGGCGCCGCCGACGGAGCTGCGCAGGCTCTTTTGCGTCAGCGCCACCAGATTGCGCGGCTGCAGACTGGAGCTGCGCTGGCTGATGGCGTTGAACAAGCTGAGCGGCGCCGCAATGCCGCACAGCCAGATGAAGAGCAGAAGCACGGCGATCAAGCGCAGCTTGGTGCCGATCGTGCGTGACTGGAACCAGATAGAGAGGTTGTTGGCCGATTGGCCTAAATTCCAGATGGCGCCGAAAAGCCCGCCGGGTGCAGGCGCTGCCGCCGCGGTCGCCATGACGGGCACGGGCGCCGGCGCCGGGCGTCGCGACGATCTGCCGGCCGATGACCTCGGTGACCGCGTCGGAGTCGCCGAGCACCCGCAGCGAACCCGCCGCCACCGCTTCCTCGCCGACGTAGAGGTGGAGGAAGCCGCGGATCTTGCCGGCGCTGTACATCTCGGCGCACTTCTCCTCCATGCGCCGCACCCGGATCATGTCGGTCAGCAGGGCCCGCGCCAGGGCAGCATCGGTCACGACTTCACCCCGGCCGGGCTCTCCACCGTCGAGATGTCGCCCTCGGGCAGCCCGAGCTCACGCGCCTTGAGCAGCCGGCGCATGATCTTGCCGGAGCGGGTGTGCGGCAACGAGTCGACGAAGTCGATCTCCTTGGGCGCCACCGCCGCCCCGAGCCGCTTGCGGGCCTGCCCCATCAGCTCGCGGCGCAACTCGTCATCGCCGGTGTAGCCGGACTTCAGCGTGACGAACGCCTTCACCACGGCGCCGTAGGTGGGATCGGGCTTGCCGATCACCGCGGCCTCGGCCACCGCCGGGTGATCGGTCAGGACGTTCTCCACCTCGAACGGGCCGATCAGGTGGCCGGACGCCTTGATGACGTCGTCGGCACGGCCGACGAACCACAGGTAGCCGTCGGCGTCGCGCTTGACCAGGTCGCCGGACAGGTAGAGGTCACCGGAGAAGCACTTGCGGTAGCGCTCGTCCTGGTTGAGGTAGCCGCGGAACATCGACGGCCAGCCCAGCTTCAGGGCCAGCTCCCCTTCGACGTCGGGTTCGTCGATGACGGTCACCTCGCCGGTCTCCTGGTCGTGCTCGACCACACAGGCCTGCACCCCGGGCAGCGGGCGCCCCATCGAGCCGGGCTTGATGTCGAAGGCGGGGGTGTTCGCGACCATGATGCCGCCGGTCTCGGTCTGCCACCAGTTGTCGTGAATCGGCAAGCCCAGCACCCGTTTTCCCCACCACACCGCCTCGGCGTTGAGCGGCTCACCGACGCTGGCGATGAATCGCAGGTGTGGGAAGCGGTACTTGGCGGGCAGTTCGGGTCCGGCCTTGATCAGCATCCGGATCGCCGTCGGTGCGGTGTACCAGAC
>DAISHS010000464.1:0-3123 GCA_036822415.1 Chloroflexota bacterium | reverse complement strand
ATGTTGCACAACTGCGTTATCCCGTGCGCATCAAGTAGGCCGCCTCCCCGGCCACGAAGCCCTTGCCGGAATAGCGCTCCATGACCTTCTCGATGTGAAAATGCGGTCCGAAGTCGGCCTCGATCTCGCCGGGCTGCATGGGGCTGGCCTGGAACAGGGCCTGAATCAGCCGGTCAACCGGGCGCAGCGGCCACTGGTGGACGTAGATCAGGAACTGGCTGCGCTCGTGGGTCAGGGGCAGCACGTTGCGCAGATACGCCTGGCGGTCGGCCTGGCTCAGGTCGTCGTAGACGCCGTAGTCCAGCAGGAAGTCGAACGGGCCGTGGACGTGCTGCAGATGCGTCAGGTCGTCCTCGATCCAGTCCACCGTCACGCCGGCGGCCGCGGCCCGCTGGCGGCAAAGGGCGATGGCGTCGGGCGAGTAGTCCGTCCCGGTCACGTCGAAGCCGCGCTGGGCCAGGTAGATGGCGTTGCTGGCCGTGCCGCAGCCCAGATCCACCGCCCGGCAGGGCTGGATGCGGCCGCTCTCCACCAGATCCACCAGCTCCCGCCGCGCGCCGATGTCCCAGGGCACGCGTTTGTTGCGGTACATCCAGTTGTAGAGTCGTTTGTTCATGCGATCCTTCCTCGCCCGGCCGGGCGCCAGATCTGCCAGGCCAGCGCGACCGTGGCCAGCAAGCCCAGCAAAAGGCTGAACCAGTTGGACAGCTCCATCAGCGGCCAGAGACTGCGGCAGGACGACGGACAGTAGGCTACCAGCGTGCCGACGGGGATGGCCAGCGTCAGCAGCAGAGTGAGCACCAGGGCGGCGATCAGGCCGCGGCGCGACCCCTCCCTGGCCCGCAGCCAGGCCCAGCCCCAGCCCACAAAGATGGCCGTGTAGATCAGTGTGCGCAGCAGCGCCAGGCCGGTTGTGCCCAAGGCGCGGGAGTATTCCCAGTGAAAGTCCAGGAACGCCCGCCACAGTTCGCTGATCAGCGCCAGCGCCGAGAGGACAAGCGCTCCGTTACGCGAAATAAACCAGCTGTTCATCGTGTCTCCTCCTGTGCGACCGCGCTCATTGCACTGGCGCGGTCAGATAGGCATACAGCGCCGCCAGGTCGTCGTTCGTCATAAAGTTGGCATCTCTGTGGCCTTATGGTAGATTCTCCTCAGCCAAGCGAAAATGGATGGATGGACGAAACGTCAAATGAAGCAATCGCGGCGCCAGGGCGGCGCTTTCGAGTCAGTTGGCGTCGTCTTCCTTTCCACTTCTGACCGTCTGTGCTATTCTGCGGGAGAGGCTTCGTTGAAAACAACGATAGGGAATCTTGCGGGCGGCGTTGCGATGCAGCGCCCTGCTTGACGCTTGCTGTTATCGCACATCATCGTAAAAAGATCGAGCTTTTGAGCCGGCGCGCATGACGAAAATGGAAAAAGTCGAGGAAATTCGTATCAACCCGCCCAGCCAGCCATGTCCTGGTCAATCTGAGACAGATCCATCAGGCGCATGCTGACGGCACGCCAGTTCTTGCCGCCCGCCTGTGAGCGTGCTACTTCCTGGGCAAATTCATGGCTGGCGTCCGTCCAACCGCCTCGGGCAAAACCCAGATAAGTCACCTGCCATTGTCCCTGGTTGGGCACGACCTCGTCCGTCCTGGCGACAAGGGTCGTCAAAACGCTGCGTGCACCCGGTTCCACACCCCATTTGCATTCACCGAGCGCCAGCGTCTTCTCCATGGAATTGACGCCTACCACATCCACCTGGGCAGTGCGCGTCCACGTGCTCCCTACCTGATCAACGCTCACGGGGAAAGCGCCGTGGGCGCTGGCGCGCAGGAGCCATTCACGGCAGATTTCCTCCCACGTGTTGGCGCCAATGAAATCGCGCAAATGGCGGCTGATTTCGGCCAGCGATTGTTCCTGAATGCCCAGGGCAATCTGCGCCTGGCGGTTGGCAAGAAAGCGATAGTAGAAACGCAAGTAGGGGTCAACGATGTAGTAGCGTCCTAAACGGGAGCGTTCAGCTTGCGTTAAGGGGACGCGGCGCTCGACAAAACCTGCGTCCTGCAAGACACTCAGATACTGGGAAATGTGCCCCTGCGCCAGTCCCGTGAAGGCGGCAATCTCTTTCTGCGTACGTGCATCGTTGGCGATGGCGCGGAATACGCCAACGTAGTTGTGCGGATCGCTGATAAAATCGTGCAGCAGCAGGCGCGGCTCAGCCTGCATCAAGTTATTGGCAGTCAGCAATTCATTGCGGATATTATCGGAAAGCGATCGCGTCAGGTCAATACGCTCCCAATAGGCCGGGATTCCACCCCAAATGGCATAGATCGCCACACGTTCATCCGCGCTGTAGCCCGGAAAGTAGCGCGTCGTCAAGCCAAACGGCAATGGTTGCAGCCGCAGTGCAGCGGTTGCGCGCCCATAGAGCGGCGCCTGGTAAGACAAGGCATGACGCAGCATCATGCCCAGATGCGAGCCGCAGATCACCAGCATGAGATTCGTGCGACTGAGCGTGTGGTCCCACAGGTTCTGCAACTGGGCGGCAATACCAGGGTCAATTTCCAACAAGTAGGTGAACTCATCAATCAGGAGCGCCAACCGTTCGCTTTGGGCGAGCGCAGCCACCTGTTGCCACGCTTGAGGCCAGCTCATGTAAGTGAAGTCCGCTGGTGCAGGCGCATCAGGGTTGGCGAAATTGTAGATCGCCTGCGAGAATGAGCGCAACTGGTCGAGGGCCGACGAAGGTTCGGCGACCCAGTAGAGAAGACGGCGGTCCGGCAGTTGGCCGGACGTATCTCCGGCGATATGCTGCATCCAATACGTGAGGAGCCTGGTTTTGCCAACCCGACGCCGGCCATAGAGAATCATCAGCGTGGCACCCGACCGCGCCCACAGGCGATCCAACAGGTTAAGCTCAGCCTCGCGACCCACAAACTGCGTTGCCATCTGTATTATACCTGTCTTTTATGATAGTTTGTCGGTATAATACGAATAATCGAGGGTGATGTCAAAATGTTGTACAACTGCGTTATCCCGTGCGCATCAAGTAGGCCGCCTCCCCGGCCACGAAGCCCTTGCCGGAATAGCGCTCCATGACCTTCTCGATGTGAAAATGCGGTCCGAAGTCGGCCTCGA
>DAISHS010000463.1:0-3142 GCA_036822415.1 Chloroflexota bacterium | reverse complement strand
CGGTCGTGGCGGCGGCGCCGAAACCTTCACCGTGCAGAATGGTCCCATCTTCCAGAGCCAGCATCGCTTGCATGTTAATTCCCTCGTTGTTGCGCTCGAAACCCTTTGTTATGCCGTCATCAACTTGACCGGCGCCAGGATCAGGCGCTTGAGCAGGCCATTGCGCGCGGCCGGGGCGGTCGTGACCGGCGCGATCAGCACATCAGGCAAGGTGAGCAGCATGGCCACTTCGTCGCAGCGGTGGAACTTTGGGCAGTAGATGCACTCCTGCCAGACCTTGGGCGAGATGCTCCAACGGTCCACCACCTCGAAGCCGAGACGCTCGAAAAAGCGCGGCCGCAGCGTCAGCGCGCAGACCTGTTTGAAGCCACGCGCCAGCGCCAGATCGAGCAATTTGCCCACCAGCAGGCCGCCCAGTCCATTGCCGTGCTGGCTGGCGTCCACAGCCAGGGAACGCACCTCGGCCAGATCAGGCGCCAGTGCGGCTACGGACCCACAGCCCACGACGCGCGCAGCCGCCGACTCAGCGTTGGTTTCCACCGCAACCAGGAAATCGGGCAGGGCGCGCATGATCTGGGCCGTGCTGCGCGGCAACATCAGATTTTGGGCAGCAAACTGCTCGATCAAGGCGGACATCGCCGCCGCGTCGGCGGCCTGGGCCGGCCGTATGCTGATCTCTGCCATCTCACTAACCTTTCTATCCAACTGCCCTATCCAACTGCACCAGACTTGCCTAAAGCGCCTTCAGAATGTCAGCCAGGCGCTCAACCACCGTGTCCAACTCCGCCTGGCTGATGATCAACGGCGGCGCCAGGCGCAGCACGTCCGGCCCGGCGTTGACCAGCACCAGGCCGTGGTCAAAGCCGGCCTTGACCACATCGCCGGCCGGGATGTCGAGCTGCAAGCCGAGGAGCAGTCCCTTGCCGCGCACCTCTTGCACATGCGCCGAGTTGATCTCCTGCAGCCGCTCTTTCAGATACTCGCCCTTGCGCCGCACGTCGGCCAGGAAGGCCGGCTGGCTGATGCGCTGCACCACGGCCTCGGCCACCGTGGCCACGAACGGCCCGCCGGCAAAGGTGCTGGCATGGTCGCCGACGGCCATCACGTCGGCGACGCGCTGCGTCATCAGGATCGCGCCCATGGGCAGGCCGCCGGCCAGCGGCTTGGCGCTGGTCAGCAGATCCGGCGCGACCCCGCAGCCCTGCCAGGCCCACAGCACGCCCGTGCGCCCCAGGCCGCACTGCACCTCATCGAAGATCAGCAGCGCGTCGTGCGCCGTGCACAGGTCACGCAGCCCTTGCAGGAATTCAGGCGTCGCCGCATGGATGCCGCCCTCGCCCTGCAGCGGCTCGACAATGACCGCGCAAACATCGTCCTGGATGGCGGCCGCGGCGCTGGCCAGGTTGTTGAACTCAGCCACGCGCACGCCGGGCATCAGCGGTTCGAACGGCTGCTGATACTTCGGGCGCGGCGTCGCTGCCAGTGAGCCAAAGAGGCGGCCGTGGAACGCGTTGCTGAAGGAAACGATGTGGAACTTGCCTTCGCCGCGCCGCGTGCGTGCGTATTTGCGGGCGAACTTGAACGCGCCCTCGTTGGCGCTGGCGCCGCACAGGCTAAAATGCACGCGCTGTGCGAAGCCGCTGGTCTCGACCAGCAGCCTGGCCAGGCGCGCGGCCGGCGCGGTGTGGTACAGGTTGCTGACATGCCACAGCCCCGCGGCCGCCGCCTGCGCCACCGCGGTCAGCTCCGGGTCGGCATAACCCAACGCGTTGACCGCAATGCCCGCCGCGCAGTCCAGGTAGGCCTTGCCGTGGCTGTCGTACAGCGTTGAGCCTTTGCCGCCCGTGAAAACGATGTCGGGCCGGGAATAGACCTGCAAAAGATAATCGTGTTCAGCCTGAATGATGTCGTCCATGAAAAACCTTTCGGTAAGTGCAGAGTGCAAAGTGCAGAGTGCAAAGTGCAGAGTGCAAAGTGCAGAGTGCGCCAGGGTGTCTATGCGCCGGGTAAGCCGTCACCCCTGGCCGGGAATGTCGTCATTCCTGGCGGCTTGACCGGGGATGCTGCCGTGCGCAGCGGCGGGAGTTGATCAACCCCCTAGAATGGCTGTGCCGCCGGCCTGCGCGAGGCCGTCCAGGTCGGTGATGACGGCCTGGTAGACTCCGGCGGCGACGGCTTCGGTGGCGCTGCGCACTTTGGGAATCATGCCGCCGAAAATGATGCCTTCGTGGATCATCTCCTCAACCTGGGCGGTCGTCAGCGCCCGCACCACGCGGCCGGCCACCAGCACGCCGGGCACGTTGGTCACAAAGACCAGGCGACTGGCCTGCAGGCCGTGCGCCAGCGCGGCCGCGACCTGGTCGGCGTTGACGTTGTAGGTCTGGCCGTCCTCGCCCAGGGAGACCGGCGAGATCACGGGGACAAACCCTGCGGCCAGCAGGCGCTGCAGGGGCGCGGCGCGCACGGCCGTCACCCTGCCGACGTACCCCAGGTCCAACCCATGGGGCTGCCAGCGCGTCACCTGCACCGCGCCCGCGTCGACGCCGGTCAGGCCGATGGCGTCAACCCCGCGGTTGACCAGCCAGCGCACCACGCGCGTGTTGACCAGGCCGCTCAGCACCATCTCCACCAGGCGCAGGCTCTCCGCGCTCGTCACGCGCACCCCTTGCACCATCTCGAACGGCACTTGCAGGCGCTGATGCAGCTCGGCAATTTCCTTGCCCCCGCCGTGCACGATCACCGGCAGGCTGTCCTCCTGCACCTTCTGCACCGCAGCCACGAAGCGGCCCAGAAACGAGGCGTCGTCAATCTCGTTCCCCCCAATTTTAATGACCACCACCGGCTTTTGTTCACTCACAAGTCATACTCCCAAGCAGAAATGATGAATGATGAACGATGAATGATGAATGTAAAGTGCAAAATACAAAGTGCATAATCGGGAGACGCCGGTCACACGTTCCTTTTTTGAACCTCGCAAGCTGCACCCCGCACTTCGCGCCCCCTCTGCCCTCTGTCCTCTGTCCTCTGCCCTCTGCCCTCTGTCTTCTGTCTTCTGTCCTCTGTCCTCTGCCCTCTGTCCTCTGCCCTCTGTCCTCTGCCCTCTGCCCTCTGCCCTCTGCCCTCTGTCCTCTGCCCTCTGTCC
>DAISHS010000462.1:0-3181 GCA_036822415.1 Chloroflexota bacterium | reverse complement strand
TCGCCCCGCGGCGGCCTCGCATCATGTCGTGAAGAGGTCCTTTGCCGGGGCGCGACCGGGCTGCGGCGCCGGAAAGCCTTGCTGAAATGTCTCGAATCTCATCAGCCGCTGCATGACGAAGCGGGGGATGCCGCGCAACGACTGCTGCGGGCCGCGCTGACTGGCGTGACAGGCCGACGCGGTCTCTTTGGTCGCCAGGTGAGAGCGCACATCCACGCGCACGTGCACGGGAGTCTCCCAACTCACGACCTGCAGCAGGTCAATGTCGCCGTTGCGGCCGAACTTGCGCGGATTGCGGCCGACCAGGGGCATCAGGCGAACGAGCAGTTTGAGCAGACCGGGCGTGAACGCGGTGAAGTAGAGGCGCTGCGGCGTCCACGGCGCGCCGGCGGCCGGGTATTGCGCGGGATCGGCCGCGGCGCGGAACGCCTCTACCGTCGCGTTGTGCAGTTTGATGTGATCAGGGTGCCCGTAGCCGCCGAACTCGTTGTCGCACATCACCACCTGTGGCCGGTGCTTGCGAATCGAACCGACGATCTGCCCGATGACCTGCGTCATCGGCGCCTGGAAGAGACTCTTGGGATTGGCGTTATCGGCCGAGCCGGCCATACCGCTGTCGCGATAGCCGTACCAGTCAATCCCGCGCAGCCCTAAGGCCTGGGCCGCACAACACAGCTCGGCCGCGCGTAACTGCGCCGTGGTAGCCCACCGGCCAAGCATGTCTGCGTCGATGGTGCCGGCGTCCCCATCGGTGGCGCAGGCCAGCCAGACCTCGACGCCGGCGGCCGCGTATTTCGCCAGTGTGCCGCCCGGCCCGAAAGACTCATCGTCGGGATGGGCGAAGATCGCAAGCAAGCTCTGCTGCGCATGTGGTTCAGACGATAGGATGGTCATGCTATTTCCTTTTTTGGAATCTCAGCCAACGTCAAGCGGCTCGTATTGTAGCAAAGAACGCGCCACTGTCCAAGCGTCTTGCAGGCGTTTCCGGGCGCTCGAATCTGCTGGCGCCGGTTGCACAACGGCTTGACACCCAGGGCCGCCATGAACGTTGCCTGCCGCCGGCCCTGGCAGGCGCGGCGCGGCCGCGAACGCTTCACGCGCGCACGAAGAAGCGGTCCAGCGCGACCTTGACCAGATCAACGCCGAGCTTACTGCCAGCGCCCCAGGTCAGCGCCTTCAGCCAGTCGTCGAGTGAGCCGAAGTTTTTGCCAAAGTAGAGCTGGCTCAGGCCCGTAGCCAGGGCCACCAGCACCGCAATCCCCAGGAACGCACGGTCGCCCAGGCGCAGGGCGTTCTCCGCGCGCTGGACGCGCGCGCCTGGCTCTGCTGGCAGGTTCGCTACCGGCAGATAGGGAAGCGCCGCGCCTGCCTCTGACGGCGCTGCCGCGACTCCCCTGGACGTAGGCCCTTCGTTCGCCTCCCCCGCCTTCTTCGGCAGCCACCGATGCAGCAGCCGACCGGCGTCATCCACGGCCTCCGTGATCTTGGCTTCGGTGCGGCGAGCGCTCAGATCATCCAGGTCGGCAGCAACCCACAGATCAATCCAGGCGGAATTAGCCTGTTGGCGCGCCCTCGCGGCCAATTTCGCCTCGTCAGGCGTCAGACCGTCGAGACGATCGAGCTGCTCCCGCGTCCAGGTCAGCGCCTGCTCCCAATGACCCCACTGCCGCGCCAGGGTCGTGGCCTTGTTGACCGCGGCGACTTTCTGCGTGAAGTCCGCCAGCGTCAAAATCTCGCCGCTGCACAAAGCCTCAGCTCCCTGGTAGAACTGCGGTTTCTCCAAATCACCGGGCAAGTTGGGTGGGGGCGTCGCAGTCTCGATCGCGGGCAGCGTTTTGTCTTTCAGCGCAGTGCGCAGATCGTTCAGCCTTCTTTCCCACGGCGTCGGCCAAAACTCGAGCTGCGCCTCCACGCCCGCAAGTTTGGTCTCGAGCTGGGCGTGGCGCTTTTTGGCTGCCTCCGCAGCGCCCGGCGCAAAGAGCAGGTTCAGCCAGACCCGGTCCAACGCCCCGGCTTCGTTTTTGACCTCTGCCAGCAGCCTGGTCGCGTCGGCGCTGATGTCATAACCGGAGACCGGCTGCCATTTCTGCACCAGGGCGCTGGCCGCGGCCTCGCGGCGCACAAGCTGCCACAGAGGCCGCCGCACCCCCAGCCAGTTTTGCGTCCACGCGGTGATGAACACACCGATGATCAGGAGCAGAATCGGATACCAGATGGCATCGGTCACGTTGACGGTCAAATTGACTGCGCCTTGCGCATCGTCTGCGGGCGCCAGGTCCACCTTGCCGGTATACGCGCCCGCCAACCCCCAATTGCTGCTGAAATCATAGGCCAGCCTTGCGCCCTGGGCTGGCTGATAGCTGGCCAGCGTGACGGCCAGCGCGCCGCCTTGATCGCCAAGCAGATAGCCCAGCGCGCCGCTGGGCAGAGACGCCGCCGCCGGCGCACCCTTGATCGGCAACGCGCAGTTGTTCACACACCACGGCGGGGCAAAGGGGCAGAGGCGGTAGGCGCGCACGGTATAGGCTTCGACGCCGGGCGTCAGCGGCATGACCGCCGCCGGATCTTTCACCGTCAGGACGACAGACTTGCGTATGACAAGCCCCTGCGCTTGCGAAGCCACGGCAACGACGCTGGCGTAGCGGCCAGGCTCTGGATGCAGGGCCGGCTTTGCCGCCAGCGGAATCGAAACCCACGCGCTGCTCGCGGCCGGCAGGGTGATCGTCAGCGCCGCAGAGGAGATCAGCTCACTCGCTTCGATGACCTCAGCGCCATGCGCGAAGCCCGCTACCCGAATATCCAGAATCAGGTCGGCCGTGGTGTTGTTCTGCAGGGCAAAAGTGATCTTGCCATTGGGCCAGGCCGCGTTGATCGCGGCGTCGTCAGCAAATTGAAAGGCGGGCTGGCTCTCGGCGGCGAAGGCGGCAGAGGTGAACAGCAGACAGACGCACACGCCTATCGCGATCCAGGCAAGCGGCTGCAACCACGAGGATTTCATTTTTCCCTCCCTGCGAGTTTCTGCACGGCTCCTCGCTGCGCTGTCAGCAAGCGGCAGCGCCTCTTGATCCAATGGGCCTCAGTCTGAGTATAACACGTTGCCTACGGGGCGTCAACGGTCAAAAATCGGCGCGGGTGCATTTCAAACTGGGGGCAGATCGGGCGACTGCAAGTCGCTGCAACG
>DAISHS010000461.1:0-3185 GCA_036822415.1 Chloroflexota bacterium | reverse complement strand
CGCACGAGGCCAGGCATTGCACCCGCTCGAGCGCAATCCGTCCATCAGGGGTCGTTTCGCCGGGGCGGATGCCCAGTTTGCGCCCGATGTAGTCAGCCACCTGGTCAGCGCCGTCGCGCAAGTAGCACGAGAGGCCATCACAGACCTGAATGACAAAGCGGCCGCTCGGCTGTGTCCGAAACAGGCTGTAAAAGGAAGCGGTGGAATAGACATGCCCAAGCGGCAAGTCGAGGCGGCTGGCAACCTCTTCGATGGCGGCCGGCGTCAAGTAGCCGTGCCGCTCTTGGGCCAGGTAAAGGGCAGTCAACAGCATGGACTGGCGCACGGGGTCGGTCAGGCGCGCGCCGCGCTTGGAGGCCTCGGCATGGTCGGCAGCAAGATCTGCGGGAGTTTTTGCGGGAGCGGGCGTTGTCGTCGGGTTTGGCGAAATAGGCGTCATACAATCACCTCGTCACTGTTTCGCAGCGCAGCGGCAGCCGTTCGCGGTGATGCAGTCTGTTATGGCGCAGACTGCGCGCCAGGAGCAGCAAACGAGCGCTGATTGAGCAGGCGCTCGACGTTTTCTAGCACCATGGCGGGTTGAATGGGTTTCGTCAGGAAGGCATCAATGGCATTGGCTGGGGCATTGGCCAACAAAGCATGGGCAGGTTCACGCAAAACGGCCGACACCAGGATGAGAGGAACGGCGTCGAAACGCGAATCTTGCCGAATTTCCTGCACCAGACTCAAACCCTGGAAGGCATAAGACATCATCGCATCCAGAATAATGAGGTCTGGTCGTTCGCTTTGCAAGGCGGCCGCGCCCTCGCGCGCGTTGCCCACGCAACGCACACGATAACCATGCGCCTCCAGAATGATGCGAAGGTACTCGCGGAAATCGCTGTCGTCATCAATGACGAGAATGTGGGGAGACGCCATCGTGGTCTCTCCTTGCTATCCCTGTATCACCATCACTTGAGCAACTCGGCCACCTTATGCAGCAGCTCGCTTGGGTTGACCGGTTTGCTGACCCACGCATCCATGTGCAGGCGGTCTTCCAGAGGGAAAAGTCCTGCATGGGGTGTTTCGGCAATCGAAGAAACCATGATGATGGGCATGTAGCTGAATTGAGGATCGGCGGCCAGTTTCTCACTGACCATGTAACCATCCAGAACCGTTGACATCATGATGTCCAGAATCATCAGGTCTGGTCGGGCCGCGGCTACTTGCTGCAAGGCCTGCGCACCATTGGCAGCGGTGATCACGGCGTAACCACGGCTGGTCAAGATCGTACGCATAATCTCAACAAAATCGGGGTCGTCATCCACGATCAAAATGGTCGCCGACTCCATTGTCGCCTCCAATCACAAACAGGGCAGATATCGTTGAGCACTGCCCAATAATCTGGTACAAAGTTGAGAGTCTGTTAAGTTTATCACGAGTTGGGGCTTCACCATATGACTTGCGTCATAGGCTGAGATTGTTCCATCTGGTACAATGAAATGCGAGCAGGCACTCCTGCACATCTCCCACTTCCATCGTCGGGCAATGGCGCCCGGGGGGGCACAGATTCGGAGGGTGAGGGATGTTGGGGTCTCCGGGAGCACGGGTCTTGGAGGCCCTTTTTTTGTTGCCAACCGCGTGACCAAACCGCTTTTTTATAGACGATTATGCTGGGCCGATCACATCAAGCCCGCACCAGGCCCAACTCAACTCCCACAAACGCCGCGCTTTTTGTTCGTCGTAGGAATCGTCGCTTGAGCGTCTCTCTTTGCCATCTACGATGAACTTACCGCCGACGCCTTCAAGATGAGGATCGGTAGCGGCGACCAGATACGAAGCGGAAGCCTGCTCCAGTGAACGCGCAAAGGGCATGCGCGCCAGGATTTGCTTGTACATGAAGCGCGCGATCAGCGACGTCCGCCGGTCGGCGATCGCCGCCGGCACGAAGCCCGGGCACACCGCATTCGATGTCACACCGGCGCCCGTTAGCCGGCGCTGCAACTCATACGTGAACCACATGTTAGCCAGTTTGGAGTTCCGGTAGAAGACCCGGGCATCGTAATACTTTTCCCCCTTCAGGTTGTCGTAATCGAAATCCGGCGGCGGCCCGCCCCCATAACCGGGGATATGCAACTGCGAGGACACCGTGATCACGCGTGCCGGGGCAGATCGTTTCAGATTGTCGAGCAACAGATTGGTGAGCAAGAAGTGTCCCAGGTGATTCGTGCCGAGCGTCAGCTCGAATCCGTCGGTGGTAAAGCTGGCTTGCTTGCCTGCGATTGATCCGCCCGCATTGTTGATCAAGACGTGCAGCGGATAGCCCTGCGCCTGAAACGCAGCCGCGCACTGCCGCACCGCGGCAAATGAAGCCAGGTCGAGCGGGAGCGACTCGACGCTGGCGTTTGGATTGCCGGCGTGAATCCGCGCCATGGCCCGCGCACTGGTCTGTTGGTTACGCGAGGCGAGGATGACGTGAAAGCCTTGCGCCGCAAGTTTGCTGGCAGCGGCAAATCCAATACCGCTATTCCCGCCCGTGATCATCGCCACGCGTCGTTGATTTACTGACATGCGATCCTTCCTGATTCAATCTTCTTCGACTTGGGGGGCTGCGCATGTGACACTTTCCTTGGGTGAACGCGAAGTCATCTTACCATGACAATAAACCGGTCGCAAAACTCAGGCTGACTGGCGTCGCTATAGTACGTCAGATAAGGATCCGTAGGGGCAGCGCCTTGCACCTGCCCTGGACGGACTTTTACCTCTCGCTTGACTCGCTCGGCCAGCTCTACTCCTGCCGTCCATGATAGATCGTGTGGCGCCGTTCAGGGCTGGCCTGCTCAGTTACCCGCCAAGCAAAGGGTTGACAGGTCAAATTACTTACAGTATGATTCGAGGTGTGGCAGTTATTCTGAATCTAGGCGAGGGTCATTGATCTATGCTAACCAAACGTGAACGCCTGGCGGCCGTGGCCACCGGCCAGGCCGTGGACCGCCCGCCCGTGGCGCTCTGGCGCCATTTTCCCGGCGATGACCAGGACGCCGCTGACCTGGCGGCCGCGCACCTTCAATTTCAACAAGCCTTCGATTTCGATTTCCTGAAGGTAACACCCCCCAGCACCTACATGGTGGACGATTACGGGGTTGCAACGGCCTGGCGCGGCAACGAAGAGGGCACGCGTGATTATGTCAGCTTCCCACTGGCCC
>DAISHS010000460.1:0-3193 GCA_036822415.1 Chloroflexota bacterium | reverse complement strand
TCTTGCCGCCGGCTGGCAACGGCCGCATCGGCGTCCGCGGCCGCGTGACCGACGATGCTGGTCAGCCGGTAGACGCGCAGGTCTGGGCCATTGGCGGCGATTTCAACCAGCCCGTGAGCGAGGGCGGCCCCACGCGGGCAGATGGCGCCTATGGCCCTCTCTTTATGCCGCCTAACCGCATGGTCGAGGTGGTGCTGGGCTTCCCATTTCCCCTTGCCCGCGAACCCATTCCGCTTGACGCCACGCCGCTCGAATACAACCTGGTCGTCAGTCCGGGCGTGCGCCTGGAGGCAGCCTTTGCCGATGGCGTCAAGCTGGACGTCAGCCGCACGTTTTATCCCTTTGGCCTGCAAGCGCAGGCAGGCAATGCCTTCTACATGGCGAGCCAGGAGGCCTTCAGCAAGCCGGGCGCGGAGCTGCGCTGGTGGATTGACCTGGCCTCGTCAGCCGGTAATGCCTGGCAAATGTCGGATGATTTGACGCTGGCCTGGCAGTACTGGAACGGCTCTGACTGGGCGACGCGCCAGGTCTCGATGGTCAAGAAAGATGCGCAGGAGGATGTGCTGGCCTTCATGACAGCCCCACGCACCGTTCCCGATGACCTGGCGCCGACGACGGTCAACGGCGAAACGGGTTTATGGATGCGCGTGGTGATCAAGAGCGGGCGTTTCTACCGCCAGCGCACGGTTGGCAACGTGACCATCGAGGAGCCAGCCGGCCCGGCGGTTGCCAACTTGCGCCTGGGGTACCTCTACCGCTCCCCCGTGGCCGCCCCGCGGGCCTGCTTGACCCACAACGATTTCGTCTGGCAGGACCAGAGTGAAGCGGGAAGCTCGCGCGCCAGCCTGGCTGAAAACTCGCCGACGACTGGTTTCGAGCCTTTTACGCCGACCCATGATCTGACGCCGGCCCTCTACCTCGGCTTTGATAAGCCGCTGCCGGCCGACCTGGTCAGTCTCTACCTGGACATCGTCGAGAACCCGGCCCAGGCGGCCGGGCCGCGCCTGGTGTGGGAAGCCTGGAGCGACAGCGGCTGGGAACGCTTGAGCGTGAGCGACGAAACCCACGGGTTGGTCCTCCCTGGCATGGCGGGCGTCTTGTGGCCTGGCGGGCAGGTTATGCCGCCGGCAGATGTCATCCAGGCCCAGGGCGCCCTGGTTCAGGTCGCCGATGCCCTGACGGCTGCGCGATTTGCGCCCGGCGACAGCGTGGTTGTCGCTCAAGATGACAAAGAAGAGGTGGCGACGGTGGCCGCTGTGCGCGGCGATACGCTGGTTCTCGCCGCGCCGCTGGCCCGGGCAGTGCAGCGCGCCGCCGTGGCGCGGGCGCGGCTGCCGCGCTTCGGGACGCCGCGCACCTGGCTGCGTATTCGCCTGCAAGACGACGGGGAGCCGCCGCAGAGCCAGGTGCGCGGCATTCACCTGAACGCCGTGTGGGCCAGCCAGACGCAGACCTACGAAAATGAGGTCCTCGGTTCGAGCAGCGGCGAGCCTGGTCAGGTCTTCTTCTTCCGCACGACGCCGGTGCTGCCGGGCCAGGTGGTGGAGGTGCGCGAGCTGGCCGGCGCGCGGGCGGCCGTCGAGCTGCCGCTGCTGCGCGCCGAGCTGAAGCGCCAGGGCCTGGGCGACGATGCGATCCGCACCGTCGTAGACCGCAGCGGCCAGGTGAGCGAGGTGTGGGTGCGGTGGCAGGAACGGCCGCATCTGTTCTTTTCCGGCCCGACCGATCGTCATTATACGCTGGAGCGCAGCCGCGGCCGCCTGGTCGTCGGGGACAATCGCCACGGGTGGGCGCCGCCGCCAGGGCCTGACGCCATCCTGGCCCGCAGCTACCAGGCGGGCGGCGGTCTCATCGGCAATGTTGCGGCCGGCGCCATCAACCAGCTCCTGGCAGGCTTGCCTGTGCAGGCTGTGACCAATCCGCGCGCGGCTGAAGGCGGCGCCGACGGCGAGGCCATGGCGGCCGTGCTCAAGCGCGGGCCGCAGGTCGTGCGCCACCGCTGGCAGGCGCTGACCCGCGCGGATTACGAAGACCTGGCGCGCAACGCCTCGCCCGCGGTCGCAGTCGTGCGCGCGTTGCCAGGCATGGGGCCGGGCGGCATCCCCATGCCCGGCTGGATCACCCTCGTGGTGATGCCGCACAGCCGCGCCGCACAGCCGCAGCCCTCGTTCGAGCTGCGGCGCCAGGTGCAGGCCTACGTGGCCGCTCGCCTGCCGGCCACCCTCGCCGGCCAGCTGCATGTCACAGGCCCCCGTTACTTTGCGGTCGGTGTGGAGGCGACGGTGGCGCCGGTGAATCCGGCGCAGGGCGGGCCTGTGCGCGCAGCCGTCCTGAGCGCGCTGCAAGCCTTCCTGCATCCCCTCGATGGCGGGCCTGACGGCGCCGGCTGGCCGTTTGGCCGCGCGGTTTACCTCTCGGACGTGGCCTCGCTCCTGGAAAGCGTCCCCGGCGTTGACTATGTGCCCGTCCTGAATTTACTGCGCGCCGGCGCCCCGGTCGGCGAGGTGCTCGAAATCCCCGCGGACTGTATCGTCGTCGCGGGCACGCTGCGCGTGCAGCTGACCGGAAAGGAGCAGTGATCCATGCCGCTGCCTTTGCCCAATCTCGATACCCGGCGCTGGACCGATCTGGTGACGGAGGGGCGCGCCCTCATCCCGCGTGAGGCGCCAACCTGGAGCGATCACAACGTCCACGATCCTGGCATGACCCTGCTCGAACTGCTGGCCTGGTTGACCGAGCAGGAAATCTACCGCGCCAACCGCGTGCCGCTGCGGGCCTATCGCAAGTTTCTGGCGCTGGCCGATCAGATGCCCGAACCGCCGCAGCCGGCTCACACCGTCCTGGTATTGACCCTGCGACCTCAGGCGGCGGCTGTGACCCTGCCAGCCGGCGTTTTCTTCGAGGTGATTGACGGCCCGGCCGGCGGCATCCCCTTCCGCGCCACCGCGCCGGCGACCATCGTTCCGGCCCTGCTCGACACGGTGCAGTCCTTCGATGGCCTGCGCTTCGCCGACCTCAGCCGCGCCTGGCGCGAGGGCCGGCCCATCTTGCCCTGGGGCAGCGACCCGCGCAGCCCTTCCGCCAACCAGCCTGACGCGGGCGCGGCGCTTTACCTGGGCTTCGATGAAGCGCTGCCGGTCGGCGTGCCGCTGTCGCTTTGGCTGGAGGTGGCCGGCGCGGCCAGCAGCGCAGC
>DAISHS010000459.1:0-3198 GCA_036822415.1 Chloroflexota bacterium | reverse complement strand
CCACGGCTTCGTCGCCGCCAAGCAGAGGGGCGCAACAATCCGCCGCGAGGAGGATCGACCAGGCCAGTGTCCCGTTGCCCGTTCAGAATGGCGCGACGACGACGAGCGACGCCGGCAATGCGCGCTTCAACCCTGAATCCGGAATCCTGTCTTTCACGCAACCGGGGTTCGACCCGACGAAGCAGCAATTTGCGCCTGGGTCCGGAGCCATCAGCAACGCCGCCGGCAAGACGCTACTGCTCGCGCCATCTGGGATTGCAGGCGCGGCGCAGCCCATTGGCGCGGTGGATGCCTACGGAAACAGCACGGCACGCACCGACCAGATGAAAGCGGAGCTGGCGCAGTTGCAAGCGAATGGCGGCCAGAGCGAAGGACCGCGCGTATCGATGCTGCAATCTCTGCCGGCAGAACAGGCGGATCGCGACCGCTTCGCGCAGTTCGTCCGGCAAGCGGATGCTGACCGGCTGGCCCATGATCTGGCAACCGGCGGCGGCAATGCGCGCAGCAACGCCGGGAGGATCGCGGCGCTGAACGCCATGCGTGGCGGTATCGCCGATGAACTGGGGCGCAGGGCGCAGGTGGAGGCGGCCGGTATCCAGGGGGCGAATCAGATGGCCGTCGAGCGGCAGCGCGGACTGAGCCAGTTGGCGAATACTCGCCTTGCCGGCCAGACCCAGATGGCGGTCGAAGACCTCCGTCAGTCTGGCCCGGAAAAGGCGCTGAGGGCAACCAAGATTCAGGGCGAGATCGAGGACGAGAAGGCGGCTCGCGCGGCGCGCAACGGCCTGCTGTCGGCGATCAACTCTGGCGATCCTGGCAAGATCAGCAAGGCGTGGAGGATGGGAATCGCGGCTGGCGTCGTGAAGCCAGAGCAGCAGGAGAAGGCGACACCCTACAAGTTCCATACCGACGCTGATGGCCGGTCTGTGCGGATCAATGAGGCCACCGGGGCGACCGATGTGCTCGACCGGGCAGACGGGACGTACAAGCCGGTGCGGACTTCAAGTGCGCCGGATGTCGAGGCCATCAAGCAGGATGTCGCCGCAGGCATTGCACAGGGAAAAAGCAAGTCGGCTATGGCCGAGAGGCTGGCCAGCATGGGCTTGAAGCCTGGGGACTTCGGACTGTAGGGGGCGAAATGGGAATTTTCGACGACATCCCGTCAAGCGGCGGACGAAAAGGGACTTTCGACGACATCCCGGACAATAAGCCGGACGGCGGGTTATTGGCCGCCGCCAAGCAGGGTATTGGCCAGAGTATCAAGGGCATTGGTCAGGCCGCGTCGGATTTCATTCCTGGCGTCTCTCCGCAGAATCCAATCTCGCAATACGGGCAGTCGGTCGTCGATGCTAATCAGACGGCGGTGAATAGCCTGGGCGGGATCGTGGACAGCCCTTGGACGGCGGTCAAGGAGGCGGTCGGAAACGCGGCGGGCTCCATGGGCACCATGCTGGGTGCTCGCGTGCTGGGAACTGGGATCACGGCGGCGGCGCCATTCACCGGACCGGCCGCTCCGGTGGTCGCGGGGGCCGGGCAGATCATTGCGAACGTTGGGCCGATCGCTGCGGCGGCGCTCCCGTCGTACTCCGGGATACGAGAAACGCAGATAGCAGCCGACCAGGGCAACGAGGCGGACGCCAAGAGCAAGGCAATTGCGGCGCTCGGGGCGGCAACCGTGGGGGCGATCGAAACCAAGTTTGGCCCGCAGGAATGGGCGCTCCAGGCCATGAAGAAGGGCGGGTTCGGTGCGCTCAAGGACAAGCTCGGGGCGGAAACCTTGCGGGGGGCGGTGGGCAAGGGGCTGGTGAAAGGCGCGGCGATCGAGGGCGCGGAAGAACTCGTCCAGAACCCGATAGAACAGCTTTCCGGATACCAGAATCCGACGACTCCGGAAGCGCTGCAGGAAACCGCCTTCGGTGGCGCGATGGGCGCCATTGGCGGCGGGGTCGTTGGCGGCGGCGTGAGTGGCATTGCGCACTTCGCGGAGAAGCCCAAAGGCCCGTTGCAAAAAGCGGCGGAAGCGAGCTCCGCTACGGTTCCGACAGATGCGGCCACCATTCCGCCAGGCGGCCAGACTTCCGCCACCATTCCGCCAGAGGCGGCGCAGCCCGCCGGGATTCCTGCGGGAACAGTTCCGGCCGATCCGGAAACCCAACCCCCGGCCGCAGGCATCGCCTCGGCCGATCAGAACACGCCAGCCGCGCCGGGAATCTCTCCTGTCCCGGTATCCACTGCCGAACCCCCTCTCCCCTCCAATCAGGCAGAGTCGGCTGGCGTTCCCGTTGTTGATCAACAAGCCCCGTTGTCCGGGGAATACCTGCCTGCCAGTGACGGCAGAGCGCCGTTCGTCATCGCTGGGGAAATTGAGACAGGGGCCATCCCCGGCCAGTTCTCTCGCGTTTATCCGGAAACCGGCCAGCGCCGAATCTCACAAACCCGATCGATCACGGATCAATCTCAAGAAGGAGCTGCCAAGAGTGGCAACGAAACCGAAATCCCCCAGCCGGCAGAACCGGGACAACAAGCGAAACCCGCCTCGGTATCCGATTCCGCCAGGCTAGACTGGGAGAAAGACGCGGAAGCGCTCGCCACGGAAGCGACGAGACTGCGCGAGATGGCCGCGCGCGCCGTCGGCCAGACCCGCATCAGGCTGACCGACCTGGCCGGGCGGATGGAGGCGGCGAGAGAGGCGATTGTCGGTCAGGCCGGGGCAACCAACAAGGATTCCTTAACAGTTGAAGGCAAGGCTCCGGCAGTCACCAGTCAGTCACCACCAGGGAAGTTTGATGACGCCATCGACGCGGTTGTAAAAGCAAGAGCGAAGTTGACTCCGATTCGTGATAGTGCGGAGTCGGATTCCGATGCAGAGAGGACAAATGCGCTGATTAACGATGTCGGAAAGGCGTCGCTTGGCGACTTGCAAGCGATGATCCGAATAGAGTTGGCATCGAAAAAGAAGCAGAACGCTGGCGTCAAGGTAGAGCTTGAAAACGTGCTTCGGGCGGGATCATCGCGGCTGCGACAACGCGCAATTGATGCGGTCAAATCGGTTCGATCGCCTGATTCTACCGGAGATCCTTGGCTTACCGTTTCTCCGGTCGTCAAGAGGATTGTTGATAAGTGGGGCCAGGCACATTCAGCGGCGGCAATGTCTGCCGGGAATGTCGGCGATACATTGCAGACTTCAGGAAGCGAAAA
>DAISHS010000458.1:0-3207 GCA_036822415.1 Chloroflexota bacterium | reverse complement strand
GGCTGGTCGGTGACGAATCTGGCGGTCGGCCAGGGCTTTCATCCCCTCTACCAGCAGCGCCTGGCGGAGGCGCGCGCCTTCCTGGCTGCGCATGGCATCGAGGCGCCGCCGCCCATGCCGGCGACCGCTTACCTGGCCGCAGCTGCAGTCCCGTTCGATGTCATTCTGCTCGGCGTCAGCAGCCGCGCCAATTTCATCCTCGCGCTGCGCCGCGCGGCGCCCCAGGCCGTCATCGTGTTCGACACGATCGAGTTGACCTTTGTGAGCATGGCGCGCGCGGCGCAGGTGCAGCGCAGTGAACGACTGGCCGCGCAGGCGCAGGCCGTGCAAAGCAGCCAGCTGCAGATGGTCAACCAGGCGGATGTCACGCTGGTGGTGACGGAAGATGAGCAGCGCCTGCTGGCCGCCCTCTGCCCCGACGCGGCCGTGCGCGTCATTTCCAATGTCCACCGCGTAACAGACGATCCTGTCAGCGCCAGCCATCGTCGCGATCTGCTCTTTGTGGGCAATTTCGTGCATATGCCCAATCGCGACGCCGCGCGCTACCTGGCGACCGCGATCTGGCCGGGGCTGCGCCAGGCGCTGCCGGGCGTGCAGCTGCAGCTGGTGGGGCTGCCCACGCCTGAAATCGAGGCTTTGGCTGCGGCCGACGTGCAGATTGTGGGGCACGTGCCCAGCCTGACGCCGTTTTTCCGGCGCAGCCGGCTCAGCGTGGCGCCGCTGCGTTTTGGCGCGGGCATCAAAGGCAAAGTGTTGGAGTCCATGGCGCAGGGGCTGCCCGTGGTGATGACGAGCGTCGCGGCCGAAGGCGCTTACATCGAGTCGGGCGTCCATGCCCTGGTGGCCGACGGCCCGGCCGCGTTTGCGGCCGCGGTCGTTCAGCTCTATCAGGATGACGCTCTCTGGCTGCGTCTGGCCCAGCAGGGGCGGCTGCTCGTTGACGCCCATTTTGGCTATACGGCCGTCAAAGCGCGCCTGGCCGCGCTGCTGGCGGAAATCGCCGCCCTGGGCCCGCCCGGCCGCGCTTAACGCGCGAGCACCAGCCACAGCCCCAGATGATCCGACGCCCAGATGCGCCCGGCCGGCGTCGGTTGGGGCGTGGTGAAGAGGCGTTGGCTGGCGCGCACAGGCCAGGCGCTGGCCGGCCCCGGCGTCAGAAAGAGGTAGTCAATGCGCTCCTCCAGCGGCTCGTCCGCCGGCGCGGTCAGCTCATCCACGCAGCAGGTGAGGCCGGGATCATGCGGCTGCGTGGCCGCAAAGCTATCTACCCAGCTTGACGGCAGGCTGCGGATCGTGATGCTGTCTGCAGTCGCGTTGAAATCGCCGCCAATCACGGTCGGCCCTGACTGGGCAGCGACGAATTGCGCCAGCGCCACGGCCTGCTCCTGATTGACGCCGGGGTTCTGATTCGCCAGGTGCACGCTGACGACGCGCAGCGGCCCGATGGGCGTATCCACGACGGCGCTGACCGCCACACGATGCTGAAAGGGCGCCTCGCGCGGCCGCAGCTCCGTGAAGCGGACGTCGCGCAGCGGAAACCGGCTCAGGATCGCTTCGCCCTCTTCGAACAGCATGGCCCAACGGTTGCCATTGGCGCGCAGAAAAGCATCGTTCAGCCCCGTGGCCCGGCCCAGGTAGGCTGCGGCAGAACCCGTGCGCCATGTCCACGGCGCTTCTTGCAGCAGCACGATGTCAGCATCCAGCCTGCGGATTTCCGCCGCGATCAGATCGAGGCGCTGCGGCAAAAAGGCGAAGCGAGGGAAGTCATGCAGCATGTTGAGGGACATCACTCGCAGCGCGCCATCGTCAGGCCGCACGATCGCGCAGCCCTCCAGGCAGCCCTCGACGGCCGTTCCTGGCTGGCTGGCGTTGAGCACCCAGAGCGTCAGCGCCCCCACGGCGATCAGCAGCCAGGCCAGGCGTCGTCCTTTGTCTCTCATGGGCATACTCCAGAATCCGGGTCGTCGGGGCAAAGGCCAAAAAAACACTGGGCTTGCGGTTTTGATTATCCGCAAGCCCAGCGCCTTGTTCGAACGTTACCTTACGCCGCTTGTGTCGCTACGCAGACCGAACGTGTTTCCACCCCCGGCCTGCTGGGCTTCATGGCGCCTGGTAGATCAGCTTGAGCTGTGGTCGTGCGAAGGACACCACATACTCGGAGGAGGTGAACTCCAGTTCCGAGTTGGTCGCGCCGCTGCCCATGACCACGATACCGTTGTTGGTGCTTGGATCCATGACCCACATCTGGGCCAGGCTGGTCACATCGAACCACACCCAACGGCCGCCGCCGCCAAAGGAGACGCGGTCGCTGAACGTCGCCGCATGATCGCTGGGGCCCATGGCGCCCGGCATTTCCCACGGCGTCCCGGCCGAGGCATCCATCCAGGTTGCGCTGTCTTCCGACCACGGCTTGGTGACCTCGTAGGCCTCCATGGTGACGGCATTGCCGCTGCCATAGGTGACGTACACGCCGATCTGGGCCTGGCTGACCTGCGCCAGCGAAGTGACGCTCGACAGGTCAAACTTGACCAGCGCGGTCTTGACGCCCGGCTGGCGGATGTAGAAGTTGCTTCCCATGCCATAGGCCATCGTCGGCATCCAGGCATTCATGAAGGTGTCATCCGTGCCGCTGTAACCATTGGCGCCGTTCTGGAAGGTCATTTCGTAGGCGTTGAGCGCCGGCACGCTGAGCGTGGCCGAGGCCGAAGCCATTTCGGTGTTCAACAGGTAGGACTTCATGTTGAAGTTGACGCCCGCGCCCGCGGCAGCCGGCAGCACCTTCACCTGGAAGTCAAACGCCACGGTCTGGTCAGGCGCTTGATTGCCCACCCAGGCCACGGCGACGGCGCCGCTGGTGGTGGGCGCCGCTGACTTGAGCGCGGCAAGGCCGCCGTTCTGGAACAGATTGACGGCCACGTTGACAGGCACGCGCACGGGGAAGGCGCCGCCGGTGGCGCTGCCTTCGACATACTCAACCTGGTTGGCATCGAAAGGCACGATGTGCATGATGCCGTTCACGCCGCCCGTGTTGCTGGCGCTGGCGCTCACCGTGGCTGTTTCACCGGCCAGCGCTGTGGCCGGGCTAACCGCGACGTTGTCCGTTACCGTTACCTGCGTGATGCGCCCTTCGATCATGGGGCTGATCGGCGAGTTCACGGTGATGTAGTCCATCACGGCATCTTCCAGCGGCGGACCAAAGTCGTAGGG
>DAISHS010000457.1:0-3238 GCA_036822415.1 Chloroflexota bacterium | reverse complement strand
CTGGGGATCGGCCGGGCGGAAATGCTTGTCCGACGAGCGCACGAGGTCGTCGGGGGCGCTGGCCCCCGCGGTCACGCCGACCGCGAGAAAGATTACGACGATTTTCACCAGCAGCCGTAGCATCGAAAATCCGGCCGCCGGCCCCGGCGCGGGTCGCGCCCACGCGCAAGAAGGTCAAGCCGGCGCCCGCGCGCCAGACGGCCGCAGGCGCTGCCCCGCCGACGCCTGCGCCGGGGGCGGCTCCAGGCGCCTGGACCGCCTGGGCTTTGCCGGTGGGCTGGCTGGTTGCGCCCCTCGTCCTGATGTTAGCGCTCGGCCTTTTCAAAGACGCCTATCTCAAATTCCTGCTGATGGCCAGCCCGGCCTGGGCCTTGCTGCTGGCACGCGGCCTGCTGCTGCCGTTGGCGGTTCTGCGCGCCGCGCCGACCGCACCCGCCGCTCCGGGGCGTTCGTTGGGGCTGGCGTTGGCCTGGCTCACGGTCGGCCTGGTTGGGATCAGCGTCGGCGCGGCGCTGGCGCTCAATGCGTATTACACCGACCCTGCCCTGGCCCGTGATGATTACCGGGGCGTGGCGCGCATCATTGCTGCCGTGGCGACGCCTCAGGATGTCATTCTGCTCGATGCGCCGGGGCAGCGCGACGTTTTTTCATACTACGATCGGAGCAGCCTGCCCGTGCTGGCCTTGCCCGCGCAGCGACCGCCGGTGGCCGCGGACACCACCGCGCGCCTGGCGCACGATCTGGCCGGCAAACGACGCGTCTATGCGCTGTTTTGGGCTACGGATGAAAGCGACCCGCAGCGTATCGTCGAAACCTGGCTCGATCAAAACGCGTACAAAGTGCAAGACACCTGGCAAGGCAACGTGCGCTTTGTCATTTACAGTTTGCCCCAGGCCCAGGCGCCCATGCAGCCGTTGGCCGTGGCGTTTGCGCCGCTGGCTGACCTGACCGGCCTGGCCGCCAACGCCGCTGCCGTGGCGTCCGGCGATGTGCTGGAAATTACCCTGCGCTGGCAGGTGACCGCGGCAACGCCTCTCCGTTACAAGGTCTTCTTGCAGCTCCTCGACGACAACAACCAGGTGTGGGCGCAGCGCGATGCGGAACCGGTGGGCGAGAGCCGCCCAACGTCGGCCTGGCAGGTCGGCGAGGTGATTACAGACCGCCATGGTTTGCTGATTCCGCCCGGCACGCCGCCCGGCCGCTATCGCCTGATCGCCGGTTTGTACGATGCCGCCAGCGGCGCCCGCCTGCGCACCGCGACGGCCGACTTCGTTGACCTGGGCGCGTGGGAGGTTGCCCGCCCGGCCAGGCTTTTGCCGCGCGCGGCCTTTGCCATCAACATCAACGCCAATCGGTCGTTCGGCGACGTCACGCTGCTTGGCTTCAACCGTTATCCCCGCGGTTTCAGTCACGCGCCGGAGACGCCGCTGCATGGCGGCGATCTTCTGCATCTTGATCTCTTTTGGCAGGCGGAGCAGGCGCCCGCGCAAGATTGGCAGGCCGTTGTGAGCCTGGGCGAGCTGCCGGCCGGTCGCCGCGTCGAAAGCCAGGGGCCGTTAGCGGGCGCGGCTTATCCCGCCTCGCAGTGGCAGGCGGGCGAGATCGTGCGCGGCCAGCTCGATCTGGCGCTGCCGTCGGACCTCCCGCCTGGCTCCTATCCACTGCGCCTGGCTGTCTACGCGCCGGGGACGACGCCAGGCTCGGGCGTGGCCCTGGGCCGTGTGGATGTGAAGTAAAGAACGGTTTAGCAGTTGACAGAAGTCCTCAAGTATGTTATTATTTTCATATTAAACGATTTGAGGTGAAATAGTCATGCCGACCCATTTTCAAGGAGAGCCAGGGCAGGTCCTGGCCCTCGATACGTTCATCAAGCTACAGCGCGCGTCCGATTCATTCATGGCGCGCTTGCACGCGCATGGCACCCACGCGGAATTGACGCCCAGCCAATTTGCCGTCATGGAAACGTTGCATCACCTCGGCCCCTTGTGTCAGAATGTCATTGCCAGCAAGGTCCTCAAGAGCAGCGGCAATATGACGATGGTGATTGACAACCTGGAGAAGCATGGGTTGGTGCGTCGTGAGCGTGACGTTGAGGATCGCCGCCTGGTCAGGGTGTCACTCACCCCGGCCGGCGAAGAAGCCATCAGCCATATTTTCCCCGTGCATGTGGCCGCCATTGTTGAGGAAATGAGCGCCCTCACGCCAGACGAACAGCGCACGCTCGGCGCCCTCTGCCGCAAACTGGGGCGCAAGAGCCAGCCTGAATAAACAGCAGATTGTAATGCAAAGCACATCATCTTGGGTCAAAATAGTTTAATATCAAATTGTTCATTGATAAATAAATCAATATCAAATTAGACTCTACATTGAAGGAGCTTTACAACATGGCTTGGACAATTGATCCCTCACATACGCGTGTCGTTTTCTCGGCGCGGCACATGATGATCTCGAACGTGCACGGAAGGTTCGAGGCTGTCAACGGCGTCGTCGAGTTCGACGAGCAAAACCCGGCGCAGTCGGCCCTCGATGTGCAGATTGACGCCGCCAGCATCAACACGGGCGACGCCAAGCGCGACGGCCATCTCAAATCACCCGATTTCCTGAACGCTGACAGTTTCCCGAAGCTGACGTTCAAGGGCACCAAGATGGAAGTTTTGGGCGAGGATCGCGGCCGTATCACTGGCGACCTGACCATTCGTGATGTCACGCGACCGGTCACCATGGACGTAGAGTTCAACGGCCTGGCGAAAAGCCCGTGGGGCACGACCAGCGCTGGTTTCACCGCCAAAACCAAAATCAACCGCAAGGACTGGGGGCTAAACTGGAATGTGGCCCTGGAGACCGGTGGTTTCCTTGTCAGCGACAATATCAATATCAATATCGAAGCTGAAATCGTCAAACAGGCGTAAACGAAAAATAGCAAGGGCCTCGCAGATCATCCGTCTGCGAGGCCCTTTTTTGTTATTTGGCGGTTCACGCCGCGGCCATGTTCAGGTATTCTGATTGAACCAGACGTAGACAGCATAAACCATTTGCACAACGATCAGCAGCACGAGGAGGATCAACAGGGTGGTGATGTTGATGCCTGCGCCAAAGAGACCGAGCGCCAGGGCAACGCCGCTGGCCGCGGCCTTGAGCGCAAAACTAACGCGGTGATCGGTTGGCTCATCGGCTTCGCGGCGCAGCGTCAGCTCGATGAGGCCAGTCACCAGCAGCACAAAGCTGACGCTGCCGGCCA
>DAISHS010000456.1:1776-3239 GCA_036822415.1 Chloroflexota bacterium | reverse complement strand
CCGCCGCTGCGGTCCGGGCTGTTGAGGCCGGCGGTAGCCCCATCTCTGCTGGAATCGTCCACCTGGCGGTTGAGCGCGCTTTCGTCCACCAGGCGGGCGTTGAACTGATTGAAGTAGGACTGGTGCAGCTTGTCCTGCTGGTCAATCTGGTTCTTCAGGTCATAGGCTTCTTTGAGCCGGAAGTAGCTGGCGGGGTAGAGCGAGCCGTACTGGCTGCGCATCTCCGGCACATGCCGGAAGAAGCGGTCGCTGGTGGCGCGGCTGCCGGTCAGCCCATCCAGGCTGCCGGCCATCGTGTAGGCCGGATTGATCAGGAAGGTGATGGTGTTGACATCCAGGGGCACGCCTTCCACCGGCAGCACCTGGTAGCCGATCATGCGGCCGCTGCGCTTGAGCTTGCTGACGAAGACGTCGGCCAGGCCGCTGGTGACCAGGGCGTAGCCGATGTTCTTGGGGATGAAGCGCTGGCCCAGGTGCGGGAAGTGCGCCTCCGGCTCCTGGCTGCCGCGCAGCTCCAGCCGGTCGCTGCTCATCAGGCTGTGGCTGGCGCCCACCGTGCTGGCGTTCTGCCAGTGGTAGGCGAAGTTCGTCTTCCCGCCAACGCCCGATTTCATCTCTTCCATGGAAGTCAAGACGCCCATACCAGCCATGGTTTTCGACTCGACGCCCACCAGCATCTCGATCTCCGCGCCTGCGCTCACATCCTGTTCGCGCGTCCAGCTGTATTCCACGTCGCTCGACTGGATCAGCTCCACCGCGGTGGCGCCGTTATAGTCCTGCTCTTCGGTCAGGTTTTCGCTGGGCAGCGGCGGCGCGCCTTCGATGTAGCCGATGAGCGTCGGCTTGATCTGGGCGTTGCCGATCCAGGTCATCTCCAGCTCCTCGATGCGCTGCTCATCAATCAGCTGCACGCCGGCGAGGGTCGGCAGCGCCAGACAGCGCAGCATCATCACCGACTTGCGCCGCTGCGCATCCACCCGCACGCGGCTGTACTCCGTGGCGCTGAGGGAGCGCTCGCCGCCGCTCGGTTCCTGGCCCTGCGCCAGGACCTTGATTTGCTGACCGGTCAGCGCGTGGCTGTAGAGCCGCACCGCTTCCATTTCGCCCTGGAAGAGCGGGTCGTTCCAGCTGCCCTTGCCGAGGTAGTTGTAAAGCCGCGCCATGCCCGCGGGCACGTCCATCCTGCCGCTGGCCGTTTCGACGCCGTCCATGTAGAGGTGCGCCTGGCCGTCCTTCTCGATGGTCGCCGCAATGTGCGTCCACTGCCCCTGCGGCAGATCGGCCGGCGATTCCAGCGCGAAGATGGCGCCGTCGCCGCGGTAGACCTGGAAGATGAGATGGCGGCTGTTCTCTTTGTTTGCCAGCAGCATGTTGCGTTTGCGATCGCCGTCGCCCAAGTCGATGATGCGCGACCAGCGGTTGAACTGCTCGTAACGGACGCGCGCCTCGATGGTCAGCCCGTC
>DAISHS010000456.1:0-1676 GCA_036822415.1 Chloroflexota bacterium | reverse complement strand
ACGTAGATGCGCATCTCGCCCTTGTCCGCGTCCTTGACGAAGGCCCAGTGCGTCCAGCGGCTGCGGTAAAGGCCGGCGTCGGCGGTCTTGGCCAGACTGTCCAGCGCGCCGTTGGCCGGCTTTTGTCCGGCCTCCCAGACCACCTCGCCCTTCTCGTTGGGCAGCTGGATGCACAGGCGGCGATTGCCGCTGGCGTCGAGCGCGCCCAGGAAGGCGTTCGCCTTGGGCAGATCGCTGCCGCCCCTGGCCCAAAACTCGATCGTGACCTGGTTGTTGAGATCGGCGAAGGGCGCGGCCGGCAGGGGCAGGGCCACGGCGCGGCCGTCGAACGCCAGCGCGGCGCGATAACCGTCGGGCAGCCACTCCTCGCCCTTGCCGTCCGCGTCGTAGGCGGTGTCGTAGTGGGTCTGGCGCAGATTCCCGTCGCCATCCTGGTAGCTCAGGGTGACGCGGCCGGTCACGCTTTCCAGCATGTGCAGCCGGGTCGCGGGCGCGGCAAAAGGCAGCAGCGCGCCCTGCACGCGCAGGCCGCGCGGGTCTTCCTGGTCCGGCAGATCCGGCATCGTCTGGGCGGTGCTGTTGGCTTTGGCAACCGCGGCGAGATAGCCGGTGGTCAGCTCGGCGATGCGCTGGCGCACCGCGGCCAGCCGGCGGCCCATCTCTTCGTAGTCGCTCTGCCACCCCCTGCGCTGATCGTCGCTGCTGTTGAGCGCCCGGTTGAGCCGGTCCAGCTCGGCCTGCGCGCTGGAAAGCTCGGAGCGGGCGGCGTTCAGCGCGTTGCCGGCGCGGGTGCTCTCGGCCGTGCTGTAGTAACTCAGCAGCGGCGCAATGCGATTGCCCTTCTGGTAGATCTGCACGCCCGAAACGATCTGCTCAGCGCCGAGGGTGACGGTGTGCATATCAATGAAGTCGTTCTGTTCGCTGTGGCGCGAGCGGAAGAAGCTGCCGGTCGGCGGGTCCCAGCCCTTGTTTTCGACCCACTCCTCGCCGCCGCCGCCGGGGTACGCGCAGCGGATCCTGATGGCGCTGCGGTTGCCTTTCTTGAACAGCTGAACGCCCGTCACCACCTTATCTTTGGGGCACTTGACCGGCCCAGTATCAATCCAGTCCTGGTGCTCGGCGGCATTGCCGTTATTGGCGTACAGATCCTCGTTCACGACCCATTCCTCAGCCGAGCCGTCGGGATTGGCGCAGCGGATCTTGACGGCCAGGCGGGCGCTCAGCTTATAGAACTGCACGCCCGTCACCCGTTTCCCGGCAGGCGCGAGAACCTCCGCCGTATGGATGTGCCAGTCGATGTGGGTGAAATCAACGTTGTAGCCCTCGCCTCCCGTGTCGTTTTTGACATCGCCGGTGGGCGGGTTGGCCAGGGCCGCATCGTACTCCCGCTGCCGCGCGTCGCGCGCCCAGGTCAGCGACTGTACCAGGTTCTGATAATCATTGCGGCGGCGTTCGGTCTCGCTGCGGTTCTGGATGTCGGCCAGCAGCCGTTCCAGTTCTTTCACGCGATCCACCAGCGGCGCCTCTTCCGCTTCCTTGACCGCAAGCTCGGCCAGCAGGGCGGGCGGTTGGGCCGGGTCGGTGAGCGAGGTCGCCAGCGCGGTCAGTTTGGCCGCTTCGCTGGCCGTGCTCAACGTCACCGTGTCGGAGACCAGCCTGAGCGCGTGGCGGCGCAC
>DAISHS010000455.1:2150-3249 GCA_036822415.1 Chloroflexota bacterium | reverse complement strand
GCCATGCCAGCTGCGGCATGAGTCGCGGCGAAACGCGCACCTCGACGGCGTAGGCTGACCGACGCTCGGCCTGCTGGCTGGCCCAGTCAGCCCAGAAGCGCGCCAGGTCGAAAGCGACCGGCCGGGTGAACGGCTCCGCCAGCGGACGCGCCGCACGCAGGGCAGAGACCCGGATGACACGTATGTCGCCGCGGCGCGCATAGACCAGGTACCACAGGCCGGCCTTAGCCACCAGGCCGTATGGCTCGACTTCTTGTTCGATTGCGATTCCCAGCGGGCCGACCTGATAGGCAATCAGCAGGCGGCGGTCCTGCCACACCGCCTCGTAGATGATGTGCAAAAAAGGCACGCCTTCCTCGCCGTACTCCCAGCCAACCGAGTCTACGAAAAGACGCTGACGCACCTGCTGTGCATCCTCCCGATGATCGCCCGGCAGGGCCGCAGCGACCTTGAGCAGGGCCGCGCGCAGCTCCTGGCTGATCCCCAACTCCGCCAGGGGCGCCGGAATGGTCAACATGAACAGCGCACGCACTTCACCGCTTGACAGTCCAGTCAGGCTGGTGCGATAGCTGTCGAGCAGCGCAAATCCTCCCGCAGGCCCCGACTCGCCGTAGACCGGGATACCCGCAATGCTCAGGGCGTCAATGTCGCGGTAGATGGTCCGTTCCGACACCTCCAGCTCGGCTGCCAGCCGGCGCGCCGACAGGCGTCCCTGGGTTTGCAGCAGCATCAGCAGTGCAAGCAGTCGGTCCGCACGCATCGGTCAGCGCTCCTCCCGTTTTGTACAAGCGGCACGTTAACTGCCGCAGCAAGATCAACAACGAACCTTGACACAAGATGTCAGGGTTTCTATGATAACATAGACATGCAGCCAGATGCAATTCGCCGCCGCGCGGTGATGATTCACCCTGTTGCGGCTGGCGCACACACGCAGCGCTGCCGCCACGACCAGGAAGCGCGCGCAGACCCGCGCCTTTCGTGGGACAATGCCTGACGGATTGCGGCAGCGCCGCACAAACACGACACGAGAGGGATGGAGATGGGAATGACGACTATGACTGGACTGGAAGTGCACATCGTGCAGCTGCCGGCCTTGCGG
>DAISHS010000455.1:0-2050 GCA_036822415.1 Chloroflexota bacterium | reverse complement strand
AATGACGACTATGACTGGACTGGAAGTGCACATCGTGCAGCTGCCGGCCTTGCGGGTGGCCAGCGTGTACGGCTTCGGCGCCAGCCCTGAGCTGCTGGCCTGGGAAAAGCTGCTGACGTGGGCCACGGACAAAGGTTTGCTGGATGAACCGCCGACGTACCGCATCTTCGGCTTCAATAATCCGAACCCTACCGTGGGCAGCCCGAACTATGGGTACGAGTTCTGGATCAGCGTGGGGCCGCAGATCGAGTCAGACGACGTGGCGATAGTGAAGGAGTTCCCCGGCGGCCGCTACGCGGTCACGCGCTGCGTCGGCGTGGAGGAGATCAGCGGCGGCTGGCAGGCCCTCGTCGCATGGCTGGTTGACAGCGGCCACGGCCAGGCCGATCACCAGTGGCTGGAGGAGCACATCGGCGCGGTCGGTCAGTCCCCGCAGCGGTGGACGATCGCTCTGCACGCGCCGATCGCCGGGTAGCTGGCGGCAGGACGGTCCAGGAATAGCTTTCGATCAACAGCTTTGTCATTGGATCATGCACTTCCCAGCGGTGCGGCGTGTCAGTTGTCGTTAGTCGGCCCGCAAAGCATGATACTTGAAGAACAAGGAGAAACGGTTTCTCGCAGGAGACTCTCTTGACGATTACACCGGGTGTATGGCATAATCATGACGCAGGCACAGGCCTAACCGGCGCTGCGACGCGCTGAAAGCCTGAACTGATGAAAAGGGGTGCAGACGCATGGGCAAGATTTTGCAGCTGACCGCGATCATCGAACGTGAGGGGGATGGCTATGTTGCCACCTGTCCAGAGGTAGATGTTGTAAGTCAAGGCAATACGGTAGAGGATGCGCGACGCAATTTACTGGAAGCGGTCGAGGGTTTCTTCGAGGCCGCCTCTCCATCAGAAATCCGACGTCGCCTCAAACGAGAAACTCACATCATGCCGATCATGCCCATTGCACCGGCCTTCCGTTCCAAGCCCAAGGCGGCCGCGAGGCTGCGTGATGCCTAAGCTGCGCGTTCTGTCCGGCCAGGAAGTGTGCAAGATCTTGTCCGAACAAGGCTTTGTGGAGATCAGGCGCCGGGGCAGCCACATTATCATGCAGAAGAAACGCGGTAACACGACGACCACCGTACCTGTTCCAGATCATGCCGAGCTACGTACAGGCACGTTGCTGGGAATCATCAGGCAGTCCGGTCTGCCTCGCTCGCTCTTTGAGACAAAGTAGGGCGAGGATCAACCTGGCCCAAGAGGAGCTAACCCGCCCCGCGGTTTTCCGAACCTTCATCGGACGCAAGACGCCGGGGTTCGCGCGCAAAAACTTGCCGGGTGGCGGCCAGGGCGGCTTGATCCGCCAGGATCAGCAGGTGATCGCCCGGCGCCAGCACGGTGTTGCCGGCGGGCACAATGTGCTCATTGCCCCGGCCGATGAGCACGATCAGCGCCTCCTTGGGCAAACCCAGTTCTAGCACCTGGCGGCCAACCGCCGTCGAGCCGGAGGGCACAACCAGTTCCAGCAGTTCGCCCTTGAGACAGTCGCTGCGGGTCACTTCGAGCAGCGCAGGCGGCGGGACGGGCCGTTCTTCCGTCACCCCTAACCAGCGCCCCACGGCGGTGAGGGCCGTGCCCTGGATCAGCACCGAGGTCAGGACGACGAAGAAGACGATGTCGAAGATCAGATCGGCCTGCGGCAGGCCGGCCAGGCGGGGGAAGGTCGCCAGGATGATCGGCGCCGCGCCGCGCAGACCCATCCAGGCGACCAGCGCCTGATCGCGCACGGGCAGGCGGAAGGGCAGCAGCGTCAGGGCCACGCTGACCGGCCGGGCGACGAAGATCAGGAAGAGGGATGCCAGCAGCGCCACCCCGGCCACCGCGGGCAGCCGTGAGGGGAAGACCAGCAGACCCAGGACAAGGAACATGGCGATCTGCATCAGCCATGCCAGGCCGTCATGGAAGCGCAGCAAGCTGCGTTTGTGGATGAAGTCGCTGCGAGCCATCATCAGCCCGGCCAGATAGACGGCCAGGAAGCCGTTGCCGCCCAGCACGGTCACGCC
>DAISHS010000454.1:0-3256 GCA_036822415.1 Chloroflexota bacterium | reverse complement strand
GCGGAGTGAGCATCCTCAGATGCGAACGGTTGGGTGGGTAGAAAGTGAGCAGTTTTCGATCTGGAGATTGACCAGCGGCGGGTGGTAAACTGCCTGTGTTCGAGTGGCCCGCCGGCAGGCGTGTGACCACGACCAATCTATCAGGCGCAATTTCAGGAGGTATTACCATGTCGAACAAATCTGTATCCGCCAGCTTCTTCCAGATCTATGGACAGCAGCACGATGTCGAAGGCTGCGAGCCGTTGTTTGCCCAGAATGCCGTGATCCATTTCAACAACATGCCAGGCCCCATGAACTTCGAGGGTTACAAGCAGGTCGGCTATGCTTTTCTGGCCGGTTTCTCTGATCTGAACGTCACAGTGCTCGATCAGATCGAAGAGGGGGAAAAAGTAACGACTCACGCGGTCTGGAGCGGCACGCATACGGGTGAGTTCAATGGAGTGCCGGCCACCGGTCGTGCGTTCCGTAACGAGGATATCACGATAGATCACTTCGAGGGCGGTCAAATTCGAGAGCGTTGGACTGTCGGCGACCTGCTCGGCATGATGCAGCAGCTCGGCGTCATCCCGATGCCGCAACCCGCGTAAGTCAGAAAGTGGGTATTCCATGAGCGACAATTTGGCAACCACGGTAGCGATTTATGAGGCTTTTGGCCGCGGCGACATTCCCACCATCCTTGGACACTTGGCCGATGATGTGCATTGGGAGGAATGGAGCGATAACACGGCGCAGAAGGCGGGCGTCCCCTGGCTGCAAGCGCGGCATGGCAAGGCCAATGTACCAGAGTTCTTTCAGGTGATGGGTGGACTCAACGTGCTGGACTTTCGCGTGCTCTCCTTGATGGCTGGCGGCAACCAGGTGGCGGCTGAGTTCGAGATCGAGTTCGAGGCGCCGAGCAGCGGCCGGCGCTGCCGCGATCAGGAAATTCACCTGTGGACATTCAACGACGACGGCCAGGTGGTTCGGCTGCGGCACTATGCCGATACCGCAAAGCATATAGCCACGGCCCAGGCTTGAGTGGGCGGAGGATTTCATGTACGGTACCATCGCACGCGTCAAGATTGACCCCGCAAGGTTGCCAGAACTGAAGGCCCTGGGCGATAGCATGGGGACGGGGGCGGGCCAGGTTGCCCGTTACATCTACCAGATGGATGCTGACCCCGGCGAGATTTTCCTGGTGGCGATATTCGAGAGCCAGGATGCCTACTGGACCAACGCCAACAGCCCGGAGCAAAACGATCGCTTCATGCAGATGCGCGCCCTGCTGCTCGAAGAGCCGCAGTGGCACGACGGCAAGATCATCAGCGCAGCGTAGGCAACCCCAGGGATGAGGCAATCCCCCAACGCAACTCCCTCCGCAACGCGCGCGGGGCGGAGGGGCGATCAGAGGAATGGCGACGGCGTCAAGCAGCGACTTGACGCCGTCGCCATTTTGTTGTATACTCTACCCCAGTATCGTACATGAGGAGTCAGGCATGTTATTAGGCAACAGCGAGGTCAAAGGCGATTTACAGCGACGCTTGAAGCGCATCGAAGGCCAGGTGCGCGGCGTGCAGCGCATGTTAGACGAGGACCGCGATTGCCAGGCGGTCTTGCAGCAATTGGCCGCCATTCGTTCGGCCGTGCAACAGACCAGCCTGGTGCTGGTCAGGGCGCATGCCACGGAATGTCTGCTGCACCCCGCGCCAGGCGCATCCGCGGAGCAGCTGGTAGATGAGTTGGTGGACACCTTGAGCGGATTGCCCATGACGACGGCCGTGGAAGCCGGCGCCTGACGAGCCTGTGAGGATAAGCCACGCGGCGAGGCCAGATGAGCCGTGAAACAAACGGACGAGAGGTCAACTTTGGATCAGGCAAGCTTAATCTCTGATTTTGTGGGACGACGGGTGTGGGCCATTGTGGGGGTTTCGGCCAACCCGGCTAAGTTTGGACACCGTATCTATCGCGATTTACGCCGCGCTGGCTACCGCGTCTACGCCGTCAACCCGCACGAGACAGAAATTTTGGGCGACCGGGTCTACCCCAACCTGGCGGCTCTGCCTGAACTGCCGGAAGTTGTTGATCTGGTGGTGCCCCCGCACGTCAGCGAGCAGATCGTCGAAGAAGCGCTGGCCGCCGGTGTGCGCCGCATCTGGATGCAGCCCGGCGCAGAATCGCGGCAGGCGCTGGCGTTTTGCCAGGCGTCCGGCATCGAGGTGGTGGCGCACGCGTGCGCCATGGTGGAAAAACGAATCTGGAATGATCGGCAGCCGTCAACGCCGTGAACGCCCTGGTCGAGCGACCGGGCCAACCTTCATGACGCTGCACAAATTTGAATTATAATGATGAGGAGAAACAATGGCTACTAAACCAATCCATGTTAGTGATGCGATGTATCAAGAACAAGTGCTGAATTCATCTATCCCGGTCCTGGTTGATTTTTGGGCGCCCTGGTGCACCCCCTGCCGGATGATCGCTCCTTCGCTGGAGAAGCTGGCGGCAGAGTTCGATGGCAAGCTGCGTGTCGCTAAGATCAATACCGATGAAAATCCGGTCTGGGCAGGCCAGTACGGGGTTCAGAGCATTCCCACCCTCCTGTTGGTGCGTGACGGCGAACCGCAGGACGCCATCATTGGCGCCGTACCCTATCCGTACCTCAAGCAGCGCGTGGAAGATTTCTTGAACGCCAAGGTCCAGGCGCCCGCGCCGGTCTGAGCGGTGCGAAATAAAAGCAGGTGTGACCATGAGTTTTTTGAGACGAATTTTGGGCAGCGACAAAGGCCCCCGCCCGGCCAGCATGGATGATCCTAATCGCCCCCTGCCGCTGCACGTAGGCGACGCCGACTTTGGCGCGGTGGTGCTGGCGGCTGACAAACCGGTTTTGGTGGACTTCTGGGCCGACTGGTGCGGGCCATGTCACTACATTGCGCCGTCCGTGGAGCAATTGGCAGCCGAATTCAACCAGCAGGCTGTCATTGCCAAGCTCAATGTGGATGACAATCCCGCAACGCCGCTCAACTACGGCATCCTGGGCATTCCAACCTTGATCTACTTCAAGGATGGCGCCGAAGTGGATCGCGTGATCGGCGTGACCTCCTATCAAGAATTAGCCCAGCGGCTGCGCGCCCTGCTGCCCGCCGCTCAACCGGCGTAATTGATCTATACGCCGTGCCAGGCCCTCTCATCGGCGCCCGACTGATGAGGGGGCTTTTTTGTCGCTGGGAGGGTGCATTTCAGTTTCGGGGTGTAGTCCACGCAGGTGGACTTTGCAATCGTT
>DAISHS010000453.1:0-3261 GCA_036822415.1 Chloroflexota bacterium | reverse complement strand
ATTGCAAAGTCCACCTGCGTGGACTACGCCCCGAAACTGAAATGCACCCCGCATCTATGGGGACAATCTGCCCGTTCCGCGCCTTGAACCTGACGATAATCAGTGTCAGGTGCGGCTAAATCGGTTAGACTAAGCGCAACCGCTGTGTTACAATTGCGTGCCAGCGGCCTGACGCAAGCGCAGCGGCCAGGCAATGGCTGGCCGGCAAGTCTGGCGGTTGAAAACCGCGGCAATACTTCTCAAGGACGAGAAAACCATGATGCTTACACAAGATTATATCAACCTCGACGAAACCTACGGCGCGCACAACTACAAGCCGCTCAATGTCGTGATTACCCAGGGCCAGGGCGTTTGGGTCACCGACGTCGAAGGCCGGCGCTACCTGGATTGCCTCAGCGCTTATTCGGCGGTCAACCAGGGCCATTGTCACCCGCGCATCGTGCAGGCGCTCATCGCCCAGGCGCAAACGCTGACCCTGACCTCGCGTGCCTTCCGCAACGATCAAATGGGACTATTTCTGCAAGACCTGTGCGCGCTGACCGGCTATGAGATGGCGCTGCTGATGAACACCGGCGCCGAAGCGGTGGAGACGGCGGTCAAAATGGCGCGCAAATGGGGCTATCAGCGCCGCGGCGTGCCGGAGAATCAGGCGGAAATCATCGTCTGCGCCGACAACTTCCACGGGCGCACGATCAGCATTATCAGCTTCTCCACCGAAGCGCAGTACCGGGCCGGCTTTGGCCCCTTCACCCCCGGCTTCAAGGTCGTCCCCTTCGGTGATTTGCGCAGCCTGGAAGCCGCGTTCAGCGCCAACACCGTCGCCTTCCTGGTCGAGCCGATTCAAGGCGAAAGCGGCGTGCACATTCCGCCGGACGGCTACCTCAAATGGGCCAAAGCGCTGTGCGAGGAGCACGAGGTGCTCTTCATCGCCGATGAAATTCAGTCTGGCCTGGGGCGCAGCGGCAGGCTCTTCGCCTGCGACTATGAAAATGTCAAGCCTGATGCGATGATCATCGGCAAGGCGCTCTCCGGCGGCTGCTACCCCGTGTCGGCCGTGCTGGCCTCCGCCGACATTTTGAGCGTCTTCCGTCCGGGCGATCACGGCAGCACCTACGGCGGCAACCCGCTGGCCTGCGCGGTGGCGCGTGAGGCCATGAAAGTGCTGGTGGAAGAGGATCTGATTGCAAACTCGGCCCGGTTGGGCGCCTATTTCCAAGAAAAATTGCGCGCCATCGCCAGCCCCTTCGTGCAGGAAGTGCGCGGCAAGGGCCTGTTCATCGGCGTCGAGCTCAAGCACGACGCCGGCGGCGCGCGCCGCTTCTGCGAAGCCCTGATGCGCGCCGGCCTGCTGTGCAAGGAAACGCACGAGCATGTCATTCGCTTCGCGCCGCCGCTGGTCATCACCCAGGCGGAGATTGACTGGGCGCTGGAGCGTATCGGCCCAGTGCTCATGGGCCAGTTCGAAGGCGCGCCCACCCTGGCGCTGGCCTGAACGATTACGCGAGTGAGGCCCCCAAGTGCACCTCGGTTTTCCCGTCGCCGTGCAGGGGCGCCCTGGCCTACGTGCCTTCGACAGCCGTTCGCCAGCGGCGCCCGCCGGGTCAGGCCCACACCTCAGTGTGAGCCTGGCCTATCTGCGCGATGTGCTGCGCTACCTGGCGCAAATGCACATCCATTTCTATCGCCTTTCCAGCCGCCTGGCGCCGCAGCTGGCGTTTCCTCAGCACCCTGAACTGGCAGCGCAGCTGGATGAATGTCAGGCCGAGCTGGCCCACACCGCGGCGCTGCTGCGTCGTGACCGCGTGCGCGTCACAATCCACGCCGACGCCACGGTCATCCTCAACAGCAAGGACGCCGCGTTGACGGCTTCCAGCCTGGCGCAGCTGACCGGCCTGGCCGATCTGCTCGAACGCCTGGGCGCGGGGCCGGAAGGGGTGATTGTTGTCCATACCGGCGGCGTCTACGGCGACAAAACCACGGCTCGCGCCCACTTCTGCCGCCACGTCAGCCGCCTGCCGCCGGCCGTGCAGGCGCGGCTGGCGCTCGAAAACGATGATGATCGCTTTGGCCTCAGCGATGTGCTCTGGATTCACCGCCAGACCGGCGTGCGCCTCGTCTTTGACCGCCTGCATCACCTGATTTACAACCCGGATGGCATAGACGAATTCGAAGCCCTGGGGCTGGCGCTCAGCACCTGGCCGCGCGGGGTGCGGCCCAAAGTGCACTTTGCCTCGCCGCGCACCGCCTTCGACGTGCTCACCGCCGTAGACCCTGGAGGCCGCCGGCGTCTGCTGCGCCCGCCGCGCTGGACACAGCACGCAGATTATGTCAATCCCTTTGAATTCATTGATTGGCTGCGCCGCGTGCGCGCCTGCGACCTGCCCGATTTCGACATCATGCTGGAAGCGCGCGCCCGTGACCTGGCGCTGCTGCGCCTGCGCGCCGATCTGCAGCAATTTGCGCCCGACATCAACCGCTGGATGGAAGATTAGCGACCGTTCTGGAGGAGGCGCTTATGGCCGCACCGCTCAATTTGGAGGATTTGCCCGCGCCGGGGCATCAACGCGTGCTGGTGGCTGTGCTGCCTGCGCCCGCCGACCTGACGCGCGCCGAGGAGGAAGGCTGGTATCGGGTGCCGGTGGCGCGTGCCCCGACGCAGATGGCGGCCGACTACCTGGCCTTTTACCAGACCGGCGCCTTTGCCCCGGCTGACCGCTGGCAGGTTGCGCGGCTGGCGGCCGTGCGGCGTGTCGGCATAGTCCGCCGGCTGGAGCTGCTGCCCGCAGAACCGCTGCACCCCCACGCGCAAGACCTGTACTATCGTATCGAGCTGGGGCCGTTGTGGCGTCTGCCGCGGCCAATTTTCAGCCGACGCTTGCGCCGCATTACCTTCATTCCCACGACGCTGGCGCGCCTGCTGAGCGCGGGCGAGATCAACGATCTGTGGGACAAAGGCACGGCGCAGGACCGCCTCTGGAGCGCGCTCTTGCACGCAGGGCTGGAGGCGGAACGCCAGGTACCGTGGGACGAAGCGCCGGACGAGGACGCGCCCGCTGAGGACGGCCTGTGGCCCGTAGGTGAGACGATCGAAGAGCCGCCGATTGACTTCGCCCTCTACGGCAATGCCGGTCGCGTGGCGGTCATCTGCCGGCCGGGCACTGACAGCTCAGCGCGCGGCGTGCGTGAGACGCACGACCAACGCTATGCGCTGGCCGCGGCCGGCTGGACGCCCGTTTTTCTGGACGCCGAGCGTTGCTGGCG
>DAISHS010000452.1:0-3261 GCA_036822415.1 Chloroflexota bacterium | reverse complement strand
GCTTTCCCAAAGGCAGAGCAAAGCCCAATCCTTGCTTACCAAATGTCTTCAGGGCATCTTCAACCTGCAAAGCTGCTTCGAAATTCATAGTTCCTCCTCATGACAAACACACCCTGCTGGCTCGAGCACATTTTGCCTGAGCCGCTGCGACGGGGCGGGGTCAGTCGCCCCGATCATAATGCCAACAAAAAAACCGTGGGGGTCGCTCCCACGGCTTGGCGCGCCGCTGCGCAGGCAGCGGACAACAAAAAAGCCGTGGAGCGAGACGTTCGCCCACGGCTTGGAAAGACACAACACCGAATCTTGTTATGTCAACCTAACACTGGACGCACGTCGAGCGCGAGAAACCATATCGCCACCAGTGGCGGTACGGACACGATAGACGACCATGCGAATGATGCTCATGCGAACCATCAACGTGCGCTTCCCCTTTCGTTAGGATGACCCATTCCAAGAATTTACTCTTTTGCTTTGCAAAACAGTAAGCGAGATTCTATCATACCGATTGTATGTTGTCAAACTATACGTGATAAAAATTATTGCCAACCAGTGTGTGAGGCTCATCTGCAGAAAGCTCCGTGACGCAGCACGCGACGTTGCGCCGCCGCCTGCCCAAAGGCGGTAAGAACACACCATTGATTGCACACAATTGACCTCCCGCGCGCGATCGCTCGATTTTTCATTGACGAAAGGTCGCGCCTGGTTGCGTATGCGCCCCCCACTAGCGTTACCCACCGATAGATGTCCGTGACCACATGACCACTATTTGCCGCGTGGCCTGAATTTCAGTTATCAGGAGAGTACGACCATGTCTGTTATGCGCGCATTGTGGACTCGTAAAATTGGCGCCGTTTGCTTCATGGCAGCGCTGCTTGTGACGGCCTTTCCCGCCGTTCAGGCGCTGCCTGCAGCGGCCGCGACCCGGGTGATTTCTTCGACGCCCTCGCAAGGCGACCCAGAAACGCCTATTCACACCAAATTATCCCTGCAGGCGCCTGCTGGGCTTGGTCAGGCTGCTGCGCTGACCTGCCAGGTTTCCAGTACGCAAGATGCAGCAGACGTCACTGCTCAGATCGAATTACCGAACAACGCGACATTGCGCGACGGCAATCTGACCTGGCGTGGCGATCTGACGGCCAATCAGCCAGTTGAGCTGGCGGTCACGGTGGTTTTCACGGCGCCAGGCGACACCACCATTCAATGCCGCGCCTTGAGCCGGCTGGATGCCAGGAACAGCTGGGGCGACCTGACCGCGCTTTATCTCTCCGTCGGCGCGACCGAGGTTCAGGAAGGCTTTGCCCCGATTCCGGTGGCCGAACGTGTGCGCAAGGGCGGCCTGCAGCGCGCCGGCGACGGCCAGCTCTTGGCCGATGCGCCGGCATCGTATCCTGACCCGAATCGAGTTGTGCCGGCGCCGCCGGCCATCAATGCGGCGCCGCCCCCGGCCGCCCCAGTCGCGCCGGCCGCGCCGTCACCGGCGCCGAATCCTAAGGATCAGCTGCAAGCGCCGCCCGCTGCGCCGCCAGCGCCACAGCCCCAGCCACCGGCGGCGCCGGCTGACTCACCCTTCGTTCCTAACTCCCTGACGGTCACCGGCAACTGGGCCTATTTCGATCGCAACGATGTCTACACGGGCGCTGAGGAGTTCCTGGTGGAACTTGTGCGCGGCGATAACTACGCTCACCTGGCCTGGTGTTTCACCGATCTGGGCGGCACCTACGCCTGCGGCCCCGTCACCAATCCTGGCGGAGTGGGCGTGCGGACTATCTTACATTCATGGGCGAACTACAATCCGAACCCGGACACCCTGGCTGTGGTCAATCCCGACTGGGGAACGACCAACGCCATAGGCAACACGTTCAGCACCCAGACCGGCGTCGTTGCCTTCGCCGACGGCACGCACGACATCGGCGCCTGGTTCGTGTTCAACGACGACGCCTACGAGCGGGCGTACTGGACGCAGCGCGACCTCAACGATACGTGGCGGTATATCTTGTTCAACGGCGGCGGCGGCGTGGCCGGCCCGACCACCGTGCAGTGGAAGCTCAGCAGCACGGACGGCACCTATTACAATCCGGGCGGCAACGTGCACCTGATGGGCGTTGATCCGCTGTCACCGCTGGGCGTGGTCGCCAAGCATGAGTACGGCCACAATATCATGTACAACATCTATGGCAACTACATGCCGCCCAATCCCAACTGTAATCCCCACACGATCCAGGCGGCCCTCAGCGCCGGCTGCGGCTGGACGGAAGGCTGGACCGAATTCCTCACCTCGGTCGTCAACAACAGTCCCACCTTCTACTGGCCCAGCGGCGCCTCTCTCGACCTGGAATACCCGACCTGGGGAACGTTTGGTTGGGACAACGGCGACTGGCCTGAAGGCCGCGTGGCCGGCGCGCTGTGGGACATCTACGACAGTAACAACGACGGCGATGACACCTATTCCGATGGCACCTTTGTCAACCTCTGGGATGTCTCATATAACGCCAACGACAATGTGATGAGCGATTTTTGGTATGACTGGCGCGCGCGCGGACACAGCAACGTGAGCTGGGGCCCGCTCATGGATCTCTACCAGAACACGATCAATTACCGCAGCGGGCCGGCCAACGATGACTTCAACAACGCCCAAAGTTTTGCCAGTGTGCCGTTCTACGTGAGCGGCCTGAACACCACCGGCGCAACGACCCAGGGCAATGACCCCGCGACCTCCTGCGCGTCCTCCTCCTATCCCCGACAATCGCGCAGCATCTGGTATCGCTACACACCGCCGATCACCGGCAACTACAACATCAACACCATCGGCAGCAATCACGACACGGTGCTGTCGGTCTGGACCGGCTCGTGGGGCTTTCTGACCAGCCAGGGCTGCGACGACGACAGCGGCGGCAGCTTTACGTCGTCGTTGAACGTAACCCTGTATGGAGGAACCACCTATTACATCGAAGCCATGGCCTACGGCTCGGGCAGTGGCGGGTCTCTGAACCTATCGGTAACCCTGCTGGCGCCCGGCAACGACGACTTCAACGCGGCTTACTATGCCTACGATGGTTACGCCGACTATGAGAATACGACCAACGCCACGACGGCCGGCGACGATCCGTCGTTCATCTGCGGCAGCTACTTCAATGGCCAGGGTTCGCACAGCGTCTGGTACACCATCAACTCGCCTTTCAACCGCGTGCTGACGGCCAGCACCCTGACCAGCAATTACGACACGGTGTTGGGCATCTTCACCGGCCCCCGCGGCGGCCTGAC
>DAISHS010000451.1:1961-3282 GCA_036822415.1 Chloroflexota bacterium | reverse complement strand
TTGCGCACCAGGTAATCCACAACGCCCGGCGGCGTTCCATCGGTGAGACCAACGACCGTATCCAGGCAAAGTCGGCGCCCTTCGATGCGCACCAGGTCGGAGTAGCCGGTCTTCACCTTGAGGGTCAGCGTGCAGGGCTTGATTGCCACGCCGATATTCGGGCACAGCCGAATGGGGCGACCCTCCGGGTTGGTTTCGACCAGAACGCGGCGGCCGGCGATCGTGACTAGAGTTTGCGTCGCTTCGATGACGACGGTTCCCAACTCATGGCGACATACCAACAGCGCATCTTCGGTTAGAACCTTCATGGTGGTCAATCACTCCTACAGCGCGCTCGTCTTCAGGCGCGCTCGAAATCAATCGTTGCCCCACGAATCACCACCGCCTGGCCAGGCGCTTCCAACTCCAGGCGCGTGGCGGCGTGTACGAGCACTTTTTGCGGAGACAGCTCGACGTAGCTGCCGCTGCTATCCTCCACACGAATGGTCTGCGCCACATCGTCCAGGCGCACCCGCTGCCCGCCGGCCGTCAACCAGGTGTAGCGTTGCGTATCGCTCCCCTCGACACCGCTATCTGGCATGGCTTGCGGGCCGTAGAGGCCGCCCAGGATGATGCCAGCGCCCGGCTCGCCGTCTGGCAGCAGCACCAGCACCCGATCACCCACGCCGGGGAGAATCATCAGCCCTTTGCCGCGTCCTGCGCCCAGGCTGAGGACCTGCATCCATTCCGTTTCCAGGTCTGCATAGGCCGGCAGGCTGACGCGCACGCGGCCCTGGGCCTGGGGATCGTTCACCTGCGTGACGATGCCAAGCGCAGCGACCGCGGGCTGGGCCAGACTGCGAGGCGGCGGCGGCGCGCTGGACAGTTCCGAAACAAAGCCTTGGACCGTGTTGATGAGGTGCGTCACCTCGGTCAGGACGTAGCGGCCTGCCACCGCGTTAGCGACGCCAGCAATGTCTACGAGCGCACCCGGACGCAAGCGCGCATCTCCCGTCGCCACGCCCCACAAGGTCATTTCATAGGCTGCATAGCGGTCCAGCTCGGCCTGCGCCAGCGCATCGGCATGTTGATCATCCTGAAGCGCCTGGCCCGCAAACACCCGTTCACCGCTGGCGCCGATGCGCTCAGGCGCGGTCGCGGCCGCGGGCGCACGCCCGATCGCGGGGGTCGCAGCGCGCCCGCGGTGGGCAGCAGCCTCCCGCGGGTTCCAACTCTGCACCGTAACCGCGCGCGTGGCCGGCTCCCCGCTGACTTCGATCCGTGCTTCCAGCAACGACTCGCCCAACCGCAGCGGCACTGGGTCGCCCAGGCCAGCCAGCGT
>DAISHS010000451.1:0-1861 GCA_036822415.1 Chloroflexota bacterium | reverse complement strand
CCCGCACCTCGTTCAGTCCACGGTAGGCAGGCGCAGCCAGCGCCGCGCCGTCCGCCGTAATAACGATACGTGGAAGCAGCGCCACGCCCATCACGCGGCTCCCCGGCGTCCGCCCGACGGGATGCGTAGCGTCAGGCCTTCGCCCAGATGCAGTGGATCGGCGATGTCGTTGAAGGCGGCCAGCAAACGCCACAAAGCCGCATCCCCCAGGTAACGATAGCTGAGCTGATCCAGGCGCTCGCCAAAATCAAGCGGACGCGTCATCGTCGCCAGCGGCGGTGACAACCCCACCGCCTCATCAGAACCGGCGCCCCGCGCCGCGCCGGGCATCTCCGCAGGCGGTAACGGCCCTGGCCCAGGCAGCACAGGAACGGCCGCCAGCGTCGCGCTGACCATCGTTTGCGTGGCCTGATCTTCGGCGGACTTGAGCTGGTCGAGCGCGGCGTCCAGCGCGGCCAGCGGCAGCTTGACCCGGTCGGCAAGTTGGGCCGGCGACGCCGGCGCTTGGGCTAATGCGGCTGCAATTGCGGCGGCCGGCGCTTGCACGGTCTGAAACGCGGCCGCCGCGGTGGTCGGCTGCCATACTTCGACAGCTGCGGCCAAGTCCTGACCGGCATCCGCCGCCGCGCTGGCGGCCGCGGCGTCACCCGCAGCCAAGCCGGCGATGGCCTGATGGAGGGCGGCGGCCGCCGCGGCCACGGGCCAACGCAGCGCATCCCCGGCCACCAGGGCAATGGCTTCACCCGCTTCCAGGATGTTTTTCAGACTGTTTGTCATCGCAGCGACGGACCGCTCGATAACATGCGCGGCGCGGCTGGCCTGACGCGTCCCGGCCGCCCACAGCGCCGTCACCGCGTCGGCAATTTGCGCCAGGGCTGCCTGCACGCCAGGCAACACAAGCGCCCGGCCGGTCTTACGCAATCCCTGCGCGGCCTCCCCGATAGCCGCCAGGGCCGCACGCACGGTCTCTCCGGCCGGCGCGGCGGCCGCCGCAAGCAGCGCGCCGGCGCGTTGCAGGGCGCGCGCAGCCGCATCCCGTCCGGCCTCCAGCAGGGGCAGCGCAGCGGCGATCAGTTGCAGCGCCCGTGCGCGCACCGCCGCGCCGATGACCGCAGCCGCCTGCGGCAGAGCCAGGGCCAGGGGGCGGATATTGGCCAGCACGGCCTCCAGCGCGGCGCCGATAGCGGCACGCGCGGGCGCGGTCAGCGCGGCCAGACGTGCGGCCAGCGCGCGCGCCGTCGCCACCATGCGCGTCGCTGCGGCCGCGATCTCGCGCACGAACCGTTTTTGCACCTCGGCCATTCGGCTAGAGACCGCTGTCACCACGCGCTGTGCGGCGCTGCCAATGACATCCAGGCCGGCGCGGATGGCCGCCAAGACCGGCGAATCGCCAGCCTGCGTGATCCAATCGGCCACTTTTCCCAACGCGCCGGCAACTTCGTCTGCAAGGCGTTGGCCGCTGGCAAGCAAAAAGGCAGCCGCAGGGGTCTCAAGGAGTGCAGCGCCGATGATATCGCCGGCTGTAATCAGAGACGCGCTCAACGACAGCTCGGCCGCTGCACGGCTGGGGCCGCTGCCCCCCAACCGCTCGTGAACGCGTAAGGCACCGGGGGTCGCCAGGCTCAGGCTGGCGGCTTGCATATCCAAACTCAGGTTGGGCGCGGCGGTCGCGGCCGCCGTCGGTGTTTCCACGCGCAGAAGGCGCAGGCGCAGCCAGGAGCGGCGCGGCACGCCCGCCGGGGTGAAAAATTCCAGGCGTTCGGCCACAGCAACGACAATTCCAGGAATGTTCCATGACTTGCCCCAGATCAAACGTACCAGCGGCGGACGGCCGTAGCCGGCCGTGGCCTGGCTGTTTTCC
>DAISHS010000450.1:0-3307 GCA_036822415.1 Chloroflexota bacterium | reverse complement strand
CGCGTGGCCGCGTCGGCGCTCAGCATCTCCGCCGCGGCGCGCTCCGAGACCGGGACGATCCACCCGTCGTAGGACGCCAGCCGGCGCAGCAGTTGGGTGCCGTTGATCTGTTTCTCTTGCCATGCGGTGATGGCGGTCTGAACCGCTGTTGGTGACATGAGACTCCCCTCGAGATTGCCCCTGCTCACGATCAATGTCTCAGCGTTTTTGATGCGCTGGACACGCCCTGGGCGATGGTGACGCGAAAATAGCCGCCGCGCCGCGCTGGCGCGGCCCAGCGGCCCGGCGCGCTCCGCCGCTCACTTTGCCGATGGGCCGAGCGCCGGCAGGGTGACGGTGAACGTGGCGCCCGTACCCGCCTGGCTGCTGACCGCGATCCGGCCGCCGTGCGCGGCGACCAGCTGGCGCGTGATCGCCAATCCCAACCCCGCGCCGCCGCCCCGCCGCCGGCCGCCCTGGTCTCCGCGGTAGAAGCGATCGAAGACGTGCGGCAGATCGTCTGGGGAGATGCCGGAGCCGGTGTCGGCGACCCGGATCTCCGCCTGCGCGCCGGAGCGGCCGACGTGCACGGCCACCTGCCCGCCGGCCGGCGTGTGGCGCAGGGCGTTGCTGAGCAGGTTCCGCAGCACCTGCGCCAGCCGGTCGGCGTCGCCCAGCACCGCAGGCGCATCGGCGCCGATCGTCAGCGTCAGCTTCACGCCCGCGGCGTCGGCGGCCGGGCCGAACTGGCCGATAGCCGTGCGCGCCAGCGCGGCCAGGTCGGCCGGCGCACGTTCCAGGCGCAGCTGCCCTGCCTCGGCCAGCGCCAGCTCATGCAGATCGTCCACCAGCCGCGTCAGCAGGAGCGTCTCGTCGTACACGCTCGCCACTTGCGCCAGCTCCAGCGGATAGACGCCGTCCAGGATCGCCTGGAGATTGCCCTGGACGACGGCCAGCGGGGTGCGCAGCTCGTGGGAAATATCGGCGACCAGGTTCTTGCGCAGCGTCTCGGCCTGGGCGAGGCTGGCCGCCATGCCGTTGAAGGCGGCCCCCAGGTCGCCGATCTCGTCCCTGGCCCGCTCCGGGACCTGCACCCGCTGCGAGAGGTCGCCGCCGGCGATGGCCTGGCTGGCCCGCGTCAGGCGCGCCAGCGGCGCGGTCAGCACGCGGCTGACCAACACGCCCAGGCCGAGCGACAACGCCGCGGCCAGCAGCGCGGCCCAGATCAACGACTGCTGCACCTGGCGCAGGAACGCCTGGCCCTGCGCGTCGAGCGCCACGTCGGCCGGCCGCACGTTGAGCAGCGTGCCGATGGGCTGACCGTCCAGGGTCAGCGGCACGCCTTCGGCCAGCACGCTCGCCGGCAGCAGCTCGCCGACCAGCTCGCCCGTCCGGCTGGCCTGCACGCGGCCGGCCGCATCGGCCACGGCGAGGTTTGGCCCCGCGCTGCCCGCGCCCGCGCGGCCGCGGCCCATCCCCATGCCGCCGGGGCCGAGCTGCGCCAGCACGGCATCCACGCCGGCCCAGCTTCCCTGCGCCGCGTAATACTCGGTCAGCGTCGCCGCCCAACCGGGCTGATTTGCCATCATCCCGCTCGCCACCACGTACTGGCGGAACTGCTCGCCCGTCGCGCGCGAGGCGAGCGCGGCAACGACCCCGATGGCCGCGAGTGAAATTGCCAGGAAGGCCAGGGTCAGCTTGACCCACAGGCGGTTCACAGCTCGGCTCCCAACTTGTACCCCACGCCGAACACCGTCTGGATGTAGCGCGGGCGGCGCGGGTCGTCGCCCAGCTTGGCGCGCAGGTTCTTGATATACGCATCAATCGTGCGCTCGTACCCCTCGTACGCGTCGCCCTGCACCCGGTCGAGCAGCTCGAGCCGCGTGAAGGCGCGGTTGGGATGGCGCAGCAGCACGGCCAGCAGCTCGAACTCGGTTGGCGTAAGGTCGAGCGGCCGGCCGTCGAGGGTCGCCTGGTGTCCGCCCAGGTCGAGCAGCAGCGCGCCGGCCCGCAGGGTCTCGGCCGCGGGCGTCGCGCCGGTCGTCCGCCGGAGCACCGCGCGCACGCGCGCCACCAGCTCGCGCGGGTTGAACGGCTTGGTGACGTAGTCGTCCGCGCCCAGCTCCAGCCCCACGATCTTGTCGGTGTCCTCGATGCGCGCGGTCAGCATGATGATCGGCGTCTCGCGCTCGCGGCGCAGGGTGCGCGCCACCTCCAGGCCGTCCATGCCGGGCAAGCCCAGGTCGAGCACCACCAGGTCCGGCTTCTCGCGCCGCGCCTGGATCAGTGCGGTCTGCCCGTCGCCCGCTTCAACCACCGCGAAACCGGCCTGCTCCAGGTACGAGCGCACCAGCTTCACGATCTTGGCTTCGTCGTCCACCACCAGGATTTTCCCGCTCACTCGCCCCCCCTTGCGCTGCGTTTGTCAATCATCCCGCCGCCCATGCAGCCGCATTATGCCGCAGGATGCGCACGGATGCAAAGCTACTCTGCACGTTGCGCCCCAGGCATAGGACAGCGGGCGGATCGTGTGATCCGCCCGCTGTCAATCGGATGGAGAAGAATTAACGGCCTGCGCCGCGACCGCCCCGGTAGCCCTGGCCCATCATGCTGTGCATGCCGGGCTGCGCCTGGCCCCGGTTGAAGGCCGGTCCCACGTCCGTGCGCTCGACCATCGTCTTGACCTGGGCCTGCATGTGCTCGATCATGAGGTCCGCCTGCGCCTGGGTCAGCTTACCGTCGGCGACCAGCGCAGCCAGATCAGCCTTCTTGGCGTCGAGGATGACGCTGATCAGCCTGTCCTCGCTGATCCCCTTGTCGGCCGCGATCTGCGCCAGCGATTTGCCGGCCTGGCGTTCGGCCTGAATCTGCTCGGCGGTCATGCCCAGCAGCGTCGCCGCTTCTTCCGGCTGCCCGGCCCATGCCGGCGCCCCGCGGCGCATCATGCTGCCCGCCGCCATGCCGCCGGGGCAGGCGCCGTCGGCAGTCTGCGCCGCCGGGCCATTGTTCCACCCACGCATCCCGTTGCCCGGGCCGAAGCCCTGCGCCGTCGGACTTACAGGGCCGGCGGCCAACGCCGTGCCCGCCAGCAGGACGGCTACGACGCCGACCAGAATCGCCATCAACATCATCTTTTTCATGGTTGAACCCTCCATATCACGTTCTGTCTGAATTGACTGCTCAGCGCTATTGGCTGGCATGCTTCTACTGTACTGGATAGTTGTGAAGGCCGTGTGAATGGCCTGTGCTTCTGCGGTGAAGGCTTGTGAATACGGAGACCTGTTGGGTCTGTTTTTACGGTCTTGATCTGAGACCCATCAGGTCTTGG
>DAISHS010000449.1:0-3313 GCA_036822415.1 Chloroflexota bacterium | reverse complement strand
GCAGGCAGAGACGACCGCCCGGCTGACTGCTTTGCCCGCAGTGAACGCAGCGCGGCGGAAAGACTAAATCCAGGAGCGCCTGCCGCAACCGCGTCAGCAGGGGCCGGTGCAACTGGCTGCTCTGCAGGGCATCCGGCTGGGCGAGGATCATGTCCGGGGTCTGTTGCTTGCTGTTTGACATAAGCCAGGCTGTAGTTGTTCGCGAGAGCATCGCCGTCAGGCGATGGCGCTTACTGCGATGGGAAAATACTTTGCCAGGCCGTGATGATCCACACGCGCATGTCGTCACCCATGATCAGGAGGATGGCCAGGACAACGATGGCGATGAGAATCAGGATCAGCGCGAATTCGGCGAAGCTCTGCCCCTCGTCGCGCGCGATGTGGGAGAGCCATTGCTTACGCATCTTCACAACTCCGGCGTCGCCTAATACGACGCATATTTAAGTGGGGGTGCGAGAGTTCAAGCATATGAGTATTGTACCATCGGTTGCGCGGACATGCAACCAATGAGCAAGGGGCAAAAAAGCCGCCGGCCAGCTCGATGCAGCCAGGCGCAGCCGCGCTCGATCAAGAGCAGCGGCTGGAATTGTAGCATACCTGGGTTGAGAAGCCAAACGATTTTGGGCGGCGAACACGGTTGACAAAGCCCTGCTTGGTGCGTATAATCTGAGATAAGCAAGTTCCATCTGCCCATTTCATGCTGTTACGATTCCCGACGAAAGTTTTTCCATGGCTATTGGCGCGCCGTCAGACGCAATTGGGATTGCCAGCTCGCAACCAGTCGCCGCAGACGCCACGCGAAGGAGGTGATCGCGCTTCATCAATCTCTGTGATTCCCCCCGTTGCGACCTTGCAGGGGTTTCGCCCCATGATACGACATCCCTGGCCAACTAATCTCCAAAGAAGGAACTCAGATGACTACGAATTCGCATCGAACCACGTGGTTTACATGGTTTCTCGTCATAACCATGCTCATCGTCGCTCTCGCGCCCATGTCAGCCCTGGCCAAGGCGCCTGAAGGAAAGACTGGCGGCGCCGCTTCTGCGCCATCCATCCCCTGGCAGAAGTTTGTGCGCTCACAGCCCAACCCCATGCCGCCGGCCGATGATTTCGTCATCGAGAAGATGCTGCGGGACGATGGCAAGCTGACGCTCAACTCGTCGGCTGCTGATGCCAAAGCGGCAGTACAAGCCTACAAGGAAGCCCTCAATCGCCAGAAGGGCCTCAGCGGCCCCAACCCGATTGCCTACGCGAACCGCTTGGCAGCCTGGAATCAGGCCAAGAAGCTGGGCACAAGCCCGATGGCCGCTGGCCTGGGCGAAACCGGCGAAGCCAAGCTGCTGATGGCGATTGTCGAATTTACCGGGACGCAAACCTTCGACAACTACCATGAGGTTGACGGCGAGTGCGTGCCCGATGGCACAACGACCACCATCACTGGCCCGCTGCACAACCAGATCCCTGACCCGGCGCCCAGCGGCGACAACAACACCCTGTGGGTGCCCGACTTCAACACCACCCATTACCAAAACCTGTTCTTTGGCGAGGGGCCGACAGCCGGCATCGGCGTCGTGCGCCCTGACCTGAATGGCGGCGCCGGTGTGGACCTGACCGGCCATACGGCCACCAACTGGTACCTCAAGCAGTCCGAGGGCCTGTATCATCTCACGGGTGACTTCTACGGCTGGGTGCAGCTGCCGGTCTCCGAAGGTGAATATGGCGCAGACGACCCCTGCACCAGCGGCTCCAACATGGGCCGCAATGGCCCCGTCTTCCGCGTGGCGGCTGACACAGCCGACGCCATCAACGCGGCCTACCCTGGCTTCGACTGGAGCCAGTGGGACATGAACCATGACGGCATTGTGGACCACTTCATGATCGCCCATGCCGGCGTTGGCAACGAAGCTGGCGGCGGCGCTGAAGGTGAGTTCTCGATTTGGGCCCATAGCTGGGACGTGTACGAGGACACCTACGGCGACGGCACCACCCTGGGCCACCTGGTCGCGGGCATGGACACGCCGGACGACCGTTCGGATGACATCCGTGTCTTCAACTACACCATCGTGCCCGAAGACGCCGACATCGGCGTAATTGTGCACGAGTACGGTCATGACATCGGTCTGCCGGACTACTACGATACCTCCGGCGCGACCGAAAACTCAACGGCGTTCTGGGATGTCATGTCGGCCGGCTCCTGGACGGGCGAACTGGGCGGAACTGACCCGGCCAGCTTCAATCCCTGGGCGCGTATCTTCTTTGGCTGGACGAACCCGCTGGTGGTAGATTACAACATGCCAGCGCCGATGGATGTCATGCTGGGCCAGGCCGCGGGCACGCCCGCCGGCACCGAAGACACCGTGCGCGTCAACCTGCCTTCCACCGTCGTCAATATCCCCAACAAGGCTGGCGAGGGCAAGGGCTGGCACAACGTGCTGGGGGACAACCGCGACGAATCGGTATACCGCAGCTGGGACTTGAGCGGCCTCTCCGGCAACCTGGTCATTTCCTTCAACACCTACCTTGACCTGGAAGCTGATTACGACTACGGCTATTTCCAGGTCTCCAGCGACGGCGGCAACACCTGGGCCTCGCTGCAGGACATGGATGGCGTCGCAGTGACCGATCCGCCAGGCGGCCTCAATAATCACTACGAAGGCGTCCTGCGCTATGACATGTCGGCCTACCTCGGCCAGAGCAACGTCACCACGCGCTTCCGCCAGATCTCCGACGGCGGCGTGCAGTGGGAAGGCTGGTGGATAGACGACTTGGCGGCCACCTACAACGGCTCGGTTATCTACAGCAACGACCTGGAAGACTCCAGCGATTGGACCCTGGACGGCTGGGAAGTCGTGCCGATTGACGTCAACATCGAGCACTACTACCTGCTGGAATGGCGTAACCTGGGCGGCTTCGGCGCTGATGACGGCCTGGCCTATGGCTATCAGACGCTGACTCACCCCGGTGATGGCTGGATCGTTGATCGCGTTAGCGCCAACGTGCCTGGCATGGTGGTCTGGTATCGCAACGACGACTACGTGAACAACAACGTGCTGGCGGGCGGCCGTGCGGCCAACTCCCCGGCTTACGGTCCCAAGGGCAGCACGCTGGTAGTGGACGCCAATCCCGATCCGCTGCTGTGGAGCGGCGGCTTCTGGAACCCGGCGGCTAACGCGCGTCAGGCGCAGATGAACGGTCGACGCCAATCCATGGACGCGGCCTTTGGCCTGGCGGCGACGAACACGTGGAATATCCACGACTACGCCAACCTGGCCAATCCGGTGATCCAGCTGGGCAATCGCCCGGCCAAGTCGAC
>DAISHS010000448.1:0-3315 GCA_036822415.1 Chloroflexota bacterium | reverse complement strand
TCAGGAGCGGATGTAAAAACCAAGCTCCTGAAGTACATTTCGGACGTCAACCGAGTTCCGTTCGTTCGGTCTCGGGCATTTGCGGATGCAATCAAGACCGGGGTTGGCTGGGTAGATGACGGGGTACAGGACGACCCGACGCAGGAGGTTCTGTACTCGAAGTACGAGGACTGGCGAAACGTCCTGTGGGACTCGTCCGGCTACGAGCTGGACCTGTCCGATGCGCGCTACGTATTCCGCTGGAGGTGGGTGGATGAGGACATCGCGTTCGAAATGTTCCCAGGACGGGAGTCCGTGATCCGCGCAGCAGTTGATGACGTTGGCGCATACGACGGTGAGCAGGACGACGAGGACATGTGGTATCTCGGAGACCCGATTCGCGAAAATCGAAGCGGCGTCCTGCGGACATCTGGCGTATCAGTAAGCCTTGAGGCTCGGCGCCGGCGTGTCAAACTGATCGAGTGCCAGTACCGCAAGCCGACTCAGGTGCATGTCGTCACCGAAGGCCCGTGGCGCGGGACGATCATTCCAGATCTCGACGGGCAGGAGCACATCTCTGCCGTTCCGCGCCTGATGATGCGGGTGCATTTCGCGGTGCTCACTGAGGCAGCGATGTTGGCGTGGTCGCCATCGAAGCTCCGGCACAACGGATTCACGCTAACGCCGATCTGGTGTTACCGACGAGGACGCGACCGTCTGCCCTACGGGGTGATCCGCCGGGTGCGAGACATTCAGGCCGACATCAACAAGCGCGCATCGAAAGCGCTCTGGCTGAGCAATACCAACCAGATCGTGGCCGACGAGGGTGCGGTCGCCGATTGGGACGAGGCGCGAGAAGAGGCAAGTAGGCCCGACGGTGTGATCATCAAGCGCGCAGGCAAGGACTTTGAGATGGTGCGCGACTACCAGGGCGCGTCTGCTCAGGTCGAAATGATGACGCTCAGCGCCCAGGGCGTGCAGAAGGCCATCGGGGTCAACAACGAGAATCTCGGGCGGGCGACCAACGCGGTGAGCGGCGCCGCCATCGAGGCACGTCAGAACCAGGGAGCGGTCGGAACAACCGAACCGTTCGACAATCTGCGCCTGGCTATCCAGGCGCAGGGCGAGAAGCAGTTGTCGATGGCCGAGCAGTTCGTCTCCGAGAAGCGAGCTATTCGCATCACGGAAGCGCACGGGAAAATCGACTGGATGCGCATCAACGAACCCGTGTTGCAGGCGGATGGCACGTGGCGCTACCTGAACGACATCACGGCAAGCCGCGCGGACTTCGTTGTCTCCGAACAGGACTACGCCGGAACGCTTCGGCAAGTGATGGCTGAGTCGCTCAATCAACTCGCTCAGAAGCTGCCGCCGGAATCTGCGCTTCGCGTGATGACGATCGGGCTGCAGTTCAGCGATCTGCCGAACAAGGATGAAATTGTGGCCGCGTTGCGCCGCGAGACGGGTGATCGCGACCCGGAAAAGCCCATGACTCCGGAGGACGAGCAGGCCGATGCGGCCCGTGCCGAGGCGGCGCAGATGCAGCGGGATCAAGCGCTGCTAGCCATTGAAGAACAGCGGGCACGGGTGCGCGAGATCAACGCCAAGGCTGCCAAGACGGAAGCGGATGCCGCTGTGTCCGGAGACTCTGGACAGGCTGATGTCGCAATGATGGCTCGCAGAATGGCTGCAGACGAACTGGATGCGATGGCCGAGGAAATCCGGAAACTGCAGGCATCGCTGGCAGACCGTACCAGCAGAGAACATACCGAGATCAACAAAGCGCGGATTCAGGCCGAAGCAGCAATTCGCATGAAGGAGATCGAGGTCGCCAGCAGGGAACGCATGGCGGCGATTGCCGCGCGCATCGAGACAACGAATCAAGAAGGAGAATGAGCACATGGTAAAAGCAAAGGTAAATATCGCCGAAGACGAGGAATGGCGCGCCGAAAGCGACCTGCGGGCGCTTATGGAGGCGGAGAAGATTCGGCGCGATCCGAAACGACTGGCGAAAGCGCAGGCGCTGGCGAAGTCGCGAATGCTGGAAGCCGCAGCCGTGGCCAGCGCCGAACCAGAAGACGACTAATCAACCCAAGACAAGGATAGTCATATGACAATCAGTTTGGACGAACACCATGCATCAACGCTGTCGGATGAAGAACTCTCGGCGATCAACGGAGACGACCTGAGCGACGAAGACCGGGATCTGCTGCAGTTGGTTGCCGGAGACGGCGATGACGGCGACGATGATGACGAAGACGACGACGAGCCATCAGATGAGGTCGGCGACGACGACGACCAAGACGGCGACGCTGATCCTGAAACGATTGCTGCTGCCAACGCCGATTCGGCCGCCGCGCAGCCGCCGGCATCGGAGCGCCAGCCGGCTGCGAGCTATCAGGCAGCGGTGCTTCCTGCCGACTTCCAGGAGCAGATCTCGGCGACGCACACGGCGCAAAGCGATCTGTTGCAGAGGTTTCAGGAAGGTGATCTTGAGGTAAGCGAGTACGTCGCCGAACTGAGCAAGATCACGGAGCAGCGTGACGCACTGATGGCCGCCAAGATAAAGGCGGAGATCTCGCATGAGATGGAAGAGCAGGCCAGCGCCCGTGAGTGGCAGCAGGCTGTCCATCGCTTCCTTGATCGGGTGGCGAAATCCGAGCAGGTCGACTATCGAACGGACGCTGCGCGGGCGAGAGACCTCGACACGTTTGTCAAGGTTCTCGCCAACGATCCAGAAAACGCGCAGCAGAGCAGTGAGTGGTTCCTGCAGGAGGCGCACAAGCTGGTCAATGCGCGCCGTGGCGGCACCGTGACCGCCACGAAGGACGACCCGCGGCCGCGGCCGGCGCCGAGGAAGCCGGATCTCAAGGCCGTCCCGAAGACCCTGGCCCATGTGCCCGGATCGGACGGCCCAGGAGATGTCAGCGACGAGTTTGGGAATGTCGATGCGCTCGACGGTCTGGATCTCGAGTCGGCGATCGCCAGGATGACGCCGGCGCAGCGGGAGAAGTACGCCCGTGCCGGATAGCGACGGAAGGTCGACGCTGACCGTCGATGTGACCGTAGGAGAGCAGCTCGCCATAGGCGATAGCGTCGTGGTCGAGCTGCTGCATAAATCGGGCCGCAGCGCCAGGCTGCGGCTCGTGGCGCCGCGCGAGGTTGAGATTCTCCGCACGCCTTTACCGACATCACCAAGCATGGCAAGGTAGCCGCCACGTAGTAAGTGCGGCAGTGGCGCGCAGGAGTGCTCCATGGATGCGAATGAACATCGTTACAGGAGCCCCTATCAATGGCGCGAACCATCGTCGGCGTCAACGACGCCAAAGCAGTCAA
>DAISHS010000447.1:0-3317 GCA_036822415.1 Chloroflexota bacterium | reverse complement strand
ACGCAGGTGGACTTTGCAATCGTTGCAGCGACTTGCAGTCGCCCGATCTGCCCCTAGTTTGAAATGCACCCTCCTTCCAGCGAACGCGGTCAGTTTTCTAAAAAGTGCGCCGCGCGCGCGAACGATCAACCGACATCAACCGCAGGCGGCGGGGCCGGGCGCAAAGCCCTGATCTGCATGCGCAGCTGGTCGGCGCGGGTGTACAACGCGGCGGCCTGGCGAGCGTCGGTCGGCGCCAGGCGGCGCAGGCGCGCTTTGACAAAAGCCAGGTCCACCAGGCGGTGCTGAAACGACGACACACTCGCCGCAGGCCCGCCGCGCCAGGATGACAGCTGGGCCAGGCGGCGGGTGGCGCGGCTGCTAAATGTCAGCATCGCCTGGTATTCATCCGGCTGCAGCAAAGCGCCGACCTCATCGGCCAATTCAACCTGCAGCCAGCGGCGCTCTTGTTCCCAGGTCAGAATGACAATCAATACCAGCAGCCAAAAACCGCCCCAGTCGGCCAGTATTCCGATCAAGAACGGCACGAGGGAGACGTCGGAAAATTCAGCGCCCAGGTTGTGCAAGGTATGGAAAAAGATCGCCGCGCCCAACCCCAACAGAGGAAACAACCAGCGCAAAACACGCCGCCGGCTGAGCGCGGCCAGGCCGAAGCCGATGCCGGTGCAGGCGGTGAAAAAGGCGTGATTGAAGCCAAAGACAAACGCGCGCGTCGCGACCAGCGTCGCCCACCAGCCCCAGCCCTGTTCGACGTAGGCGCCAATGAAGTAAAAAATGTTCTCGGTCATGGCAAAGCCGAAACCGACCACGGCGCCGTAGACGATGCCATCGAGCACGCCATCGAACTCACGTGCAGCCCAGGTTGCCACAGCCAGCAGAGCCAGGGCTTTGACGATTTCCTCAACCAGAGGCGCCAGGAGCGCTTTGGCGATGATTGCGCGGGGCGGAACGTAGAGCAAGATCTCCGGAGGCGACTCTACCTGCAGGCCTTCCAGGAGCAGGGCCACTGCAATGGCGGGCAGAGCGCCCCACAAAAAGACCGCCAGCAGCAAGGGCAGCGGCTCGCGCTCATGCCGATCGGCCCACCAGACGAGCAGGGTATAGAAAATGGTCGGCACCAGCGCGGCCAGCACGGATGCCACGATGACGAACAATTCCATGAAGGCGGCCTCTCATGCCCAGGGGGAGATCAACAGGCGCCGGCCGCGCAGGGTTGGCGGCCGGCGTAGAGGTCAGGCCGGCGGTTGGAAGCCAGACAGGCGTTTATACCATTTGGCGTAGGTGCTGGCAAAATGGGGCCAGAGGCCGTTCGGCGTCCCCACCGCCTGCGCCTGGCTCAAACTGTGCATGAAGCTGGCGCGGTCATCGGTGAAGGGAGGCATCAGGAGATAGCCGTGGCCGATTTCGCCGGCTGTATGCGCATCGCTGCCGGCTGTCATCAGCTTGCCGTAGCGCCGCGCCAGGCTGAGCGCGGTGTCGTTATCGTCGCGGTAGAGGCAGCGCGCGTTGAAGACTTCGATGGCATCTACCTGATCCACGAAGCGCTGCGCGTTGGCTTCGCCCAGCGCGGAGCGGCGAAACGAATCGGCCGGATGGGGAATGCTGATCACGGCGCCCTGCGCGCGCAAGCGGGCCAGGGTTTCCTCCGGCGTTAGCCCCTTGGGCACCTCTGCGCTGACGAAGTAGGCGATGAATTCGCCAATGGTGGTCTTGATCTCTTCGCCGACGATGATCAACTCAGGCGCCATCTGCTTGAGCAGGCGCGCGCCCTCCACATTGTTGTGCTCTGTGATAGCCAGCCTGTCAAGGCCGCGAGCCAGGGCTGTCTCAAGAATGGCGCGCGGGTTCATCAGGCAGTCGCGCGAGAACCAGCTATGACAGTGCAGGTCTACCTTCCACAGGTCAGGCATACGTTTTTCTTCCATTCTGCAAGGTGATGCGCATCAACGGCCGGCTGGGCGACGGCGTCCCAGCAGGCCGCCCAGCAGCAGCGCGGCGCCGGCCATGCCGGCCGCGGCGATCAAGGTCGTTTGCGGTTCGACGCCCGGCATCACGACGCGGCCATCGCCATATTGTTGGAACAGACGCCCCCACTTCGTCTCCAGCGCAGCCTGCACACGCGGGCGCCCCACAAAGGGGTACCAGTAGACGTTGTGGTAAAAGTTCGAGGCGAAGAACGACCAGGGCACCAGCGGCGAACGCAGCAGCAAATTCTCGAACGGCTTCAGCGCGCCATGGTAGATCAGCTTTTGCCCGCTGCTGGCCAGCGTATCTTCCTGCACGAAGCGCCAATCCTCGCCTGACACATCGTAGCCAACCAGCTCGATTTGCTGCGGATCGGCCACACCCAGGCCCATCTCATGAGCCAGGCGCAGGAAGGGAATCTCCATCGGATTGAAGCCTTGCAGCTTGGCGGACATGGCATCAATGGCGACCTGATCGGCCGAGGCCAGAATGACGTCCTTTTCGTGCCAGCGCATGGCCCGCGGCCCCGCGCCGTCGCCGGCAAAGGTCCCGTCCATGACGGCAAATAGCCCGCTGTGAATCTCTTGCTGAATCGTCAGCAGATCAACCAGGGTCTCGTGGATGACGCCGTGGGTCCAGTGACGCTTTTCGGTCAACAGCCCGCCAAAGGCGTTCTTCATCGCGCCGGTGATCTTTGTGAAAACATGGGTCTTGACCGTGGGGAGGTGCACGATGTTGCGACCGATAAACATCTCAGGAATGAGGATGCCGTCCGGGAAAATTTTGTTGAGGACGAGCATGGGCGCGCGCGGTTCGTAACGAATCCAGCGCACTTCAGGCTCGTAGAGATGGACGTTGCGCACGCCGTACGCGTCCACCACGGCCTTCTGCTTGTTATTGCGCTCGCCCACGTAAGCGTCAACCACCACCGTTTGGTTGTGCGCGCCAATGAGGTTAGCGTAACCGGCGCGCTGCAACGCGCGAATCGTGCCTTCCAGCTGCCACGGTTCGGTGGAGCAGGCAGGATACCACGTCTGCCAGGAAATGTTGATCTTAAGAATGGTCTCTTTGTCTGCCGGTAAGGCGGCTTGCACGTCGGCCAGCCGCAGCAGGCTCTCATAGTCTTCCAATACCGTTTGCGGCGTTGTCTTCAAGACAGCCACTTTCCCGCGTCCAGGAAAATCCTTTGCTATCATATCCACCTCCTGGGCCGCTTACCAGCCAGGTAAAGCTCAGCCCGGCGTGAGTATACAGCAAATGGGCAGGAAAGTCCAACACGCTTTGCTGGTAAAGGGAGCGCAGATCGGGCGACTGCAAGTCGCTGCAACGATTGCAAAGTCCACCTGCGTGGA
>DAISHS010000446.1:0-3336 GCA_036822415.1 Chloroflexota bacterium | reverse complement strand
GCAGCCCTGGGCCGGCGTCGAAGTTCCGTTTCCCTACCGCCCGGCCGAATGGGGCGTGGGCGAGCGCATCGTCGCCTGGGAGGCGCTCACCCTGCCGCCCGACGCCCCCGCCGCCGGCTATCGGCTGGCCGTGGCGCTGGTGGACGACGCCGGTCAGCTCGTCCTCACGGCCGGCGGCGACGCCGAAGCGCGCCTCGCGCTTGCGCCGTGACGCGGCGAAAAGATTGGATTTACTGGGCAAAAAGAGAGGTCTGCACCTGACCGGGCGCCAGGTTCTGACGTCCGTCGGCGTCTTCGTCAAGCCTGCGTTGCGCCGCGGCGTGAAACGCAGGTACGATCTCAAAGCCGATGAAATGGCGCTTGAGCCGCCGGGCCGCGATGGCCGTTGTCCCACTACCCATGAAGGGGTCAAGCACCGTCTGGGACTCCTGCGTCGTCAGCCTGATGAGGAATTCGATCAGGCTGAGCGGTTTTTGGGCCTCGTGGATGCGCCGCTCGTTCTTGTCAAAGCCAAATTCGAGCAGGTTCGTCGGGTTGCTCCCTTCGACCTGACATTCGGCCATGTTCATGGCGCCTACGCCGCGTTCCAGGACATTGTCGGCGATCGTGCCGCCGATCCGATACGGTTTCATAAACCAGGCAATCGGTTCATACACCGGCGCCAGATTGCCCAGGCGCCACCCCTGCCAGGCGTCAGCGGCGTCTGTCAGACCGCGACGTTCAAATACGATGCTCAGGCGCTGCGCCCGATGATGCGCCGATTCCTTCTTCCAGGCGAGGATGTCTTTGAGCAGGAAGCCGCAGTCTTCGAATGCGTTGACCACGCGATGGACCGTCCGACGAGCGCCAAAAACGAACAGTGAAGCGCCATGCTTCATCTTGGGCATCACCATGTCGGCCCACGAGCGGCACCACTCCTCATATTCGATCCCGATGTTTCTGTCTGCCTGCGACCACCCGTTGATCGGCTTGCCCCGTCGCTTGAACGCCGACTTTCCCATCTGAGCGGGGGATTGGCCGAGCAAAGCCGAGTTCGTGTTGTGATGCAACACATCCCAGTCGTCGAGACTGATCCCATAGGGAATATCTGACAGGAACAAGTCGAGGCTGTCGTCTGCCAGTAGCGGCAAATGATCTCTGCAATCGCCAAGCGTGATTTTGTCGAGGTACCCAGCGTTCATCACATTTCACCTGAGATCCAAAATACCATTGTCGGCGACCAGGCCCACGGCTTTGACCCTGGTTTCGATCTTGCGCCATTTGATCACTTCCTGGATCGCTTCTTCTCGCGAAAGTCTCATGATGCGTTCCCGCTCGAATGCCAGAAACTGCAATGCCTCGTCCCGAGCCAACTGAATAGACTCTACAGCGGCTAGTTTTTCTTCACGCCAGGCAGCGATGAGATCCACATTGGATTGCAGAAGCGTCCTGTTCACTGCCTGCCAATAGGCAACAGCGTCTTTTGAAGGGTTGATCGTCTCCACCGTTCTGAACACCTCGCGCAAGCGCGCGATTGCTGCGGGCTTTCCAGACAGATCAGCATATCTCGCCAAGGCCGCAAGGTGAGTGTAAGTCCAGATGCAGACAGAACGGGAAGTTGCTTGCTGATAGATTTGACTTGTCCGTGAAGGAAGCTGATACCAGGGGCAGACAAGTATCGCAAATGGTTTACCATGCTTCCAGCTGTCCAGGGCTTGAACCTTGAAATCCTTTTGGTTCTTGGCAGTTCGACTCAACCGGAAGGATTTGGCATCGGCAACAAAGCCATAATCGCCGCACAAACATTCTACATCGGCAACGCCGGCTCGTTCGGACAAGACAAGGCACGAAAATCCAATTCTCGTGAAGGCCGCCTCGATGACAATATCAGTGTACTTGGAGTAAAGCTTTTCTTCGCTGCTATCGTGTCCAAATTTCTCTGGTATGACGCCACACAGTCTCAGGTGACCAAGTAGTGCGCTGATCCCAGGCTCATTGAACTCCTGAGTCATTTCACGCTGTATTCGATTGGAATCCATCGCGAAATCACCAGTCACCTGACTGATTCTCTCGATCCATGAACGGCGCCGGGCCACATCGAGTTCTGTAACGACTGTCAAACTCATGCCGAATTCGCACCCCTGTTTCTGAATCACACACGCAACGACACTGTTTGTGGATTGTACCAGGATTGCAGCGTTCAATCAAGCCAGGCGCAAGGCGCCTGCCGGCGTCAGCCTATCATCGCTGCTGGCGCCCTGACAGGGCAACCTGGTAGTTGGACATCCCCGCGCCAGCCGGGTATAATCGTCTACGACGTGCAAAAACCAGAAGCAGCTCGGCGTATCTGGCTGTTCAGAACATCCATCGCGATCAGTTGACCATTATGCAAGTGCCATCGGACGAAAACCTCAAGAACACTTACTTTGAAGAGTTGATCAGACTCTTTCAGGCGTCAGGCGCATTTCATTACGATGGGGTCGAGGTGGAACGAGCGCGGGTCAATGACCTGGACTTGGGACAGATCGGCGAGTATTTTACGCGCTATCAGATTTCCTTCTTCGACGAACCGCCGGAAGAGCGCGAACGCCTGATGGCCGCCACTGACCTCCTGGGGCTAACCGGCAAGCCGACGGTCGCTGGCCTGCTCGTCTTCGGTCTGGCGCCCGAACGCCTGATCCCCGCCAGCGGCATTTCGTTTGCGCATTTTGCCGGCGCTGAACTGGGCGCCGACTTGATTGACAAGAAGAACCTCTTTGGCTCACTGCCGCGCCAGGTGGATACAGCCCTGGCGGCCATCGAAGCCAATCTGGTGGTCGGTTCAACCATCGTAGGCGCCAGGCGTCAGGATGAGCCGCGCTACCCCCGCCAGGTTTTCCGGGAACTGTTGGTCAACGCCTGTGTGCATCGCAACTACGCCATCACCGGCTCCAATATCCGGGTCTTCTTGTTCGCCGACCGACTCGAAGTGCTCAGCCCGGGCCGCCTGCCCAACACCGTGACCATCGAAAAACTGGCCGTTGGCGTCAGTTTCGCCCGCAACCCCATCCTGGTGCGCTTGATGGAAAACCTGGGCTATGTGGACAAATTGGGGCGCGGGCTGCCGATGGTCTGGCGCGCAGCCAGGCAGCTCGGGCTGCAGGTGCAGTTCGAAGAGCGCGGCGAGGAGTTCCGCGTCGTTCTCCCCCTGCCGCCGCGCCCCCCCGCCCGTTGAGACGAGAGGATTCGACATTGGATTCATCGTTCATCGTTCATCATTCATCGTTCATCATTCATCGTTCATCGTTCCGCATTTCACACTCAGGAGCTTTTCTTGACAACCATCATTGACCCCACCGCCGTCCTCGGCCCCGGCCT
>DAISHS010000445.1:0-3339 GCA_036822415.1 Chloroflexota bacterium | reverse complement strand
CGCACCGGCACATCACAACCATTGTAGGCGTAGGTGTCCACGCGCACATTCGGCCCGCCCGGCAGACGGAAACGGTCCAGCTTGCCAGGACTGGGCAGGAAGTTGTTCCAGGGATCCTCCGCATTGATGCGACATTCCATGGACCAGCCGCTGAATTTGATGTCTTCCTGGCGGAAGGTCAAAGGCTCGCCCGCGGCGATGCGAATCTGTTCGCGCACCAGGTCAACCTGGGTCACTTTCTCGGTGACCGGATGCTCAACCTGGATGCGTGATTTGATCTCGGCAAAGTAGAAATTGCCCTCCATGTCCATGATGAATTCGACCGTGCCAATGCTGGTGTAATTGAACAGGCGCGCAATGTCCAGTCCCATTTGCCAGACCTGGGCGCGTTGGGCCGGCGTCAGATTGGGCGATGGCGACTCGACGACCAGTTTCTGGCTGTGACGCATGATCGAACCGTCGCGCTCGCCCAGGTGAATCAGGTTGCCGTATTGATCGCCCATGACCTGCACTTCGATATGGCGCGCTGGCAGGATCGCTTTTTCCAGATAAACATGGTCATCCCCAAAGACGGCGCGCGCTTCGGCTTGAGCCTGGCGCACCGCACGCTCCAGCTTCGAAGAGTCGGTCACCAGGCGAGTCCCACGGCCGCGGCCGCCGCGGCAAGCCTTGATCACCAGGGGATAACCAATTTGCTCCGCTAACGCCGCGACGCCTTCGATTTCACCCTGACAGAAGGCTTCCGGCAGGTAGTGCGGCACGGGGAAGCCCGCCGCGGCGACGCGCTCACGCGCGGCCAGGTTGTCACGCAAGGCGCTGACCACCGCATTGGGCGGCCCAATGAAGACGATGCCGGCGGCTTCGCAGGCCTTGACAAAGGCCGGATCCTCGGCCAGGAAGCCGTAGCCGGGGTGGATGGCATCGGCGCCTGTGTCCTGGGCCGCCTGTAAGACCACCTGGTGATCCATGTAGCCCTGACTGGAATTCAGGCGTACGACCTCGTCAGCAAAGCGCACATGCAGCGAGCCTTGATCCGATGGCTCGAACAACCCCACGCTCTGAATCCCCAGATCACGGCAGGCCCGAATGATGCGCACGGCAATCTCGCCGCGGTTGGCGATGAGAACTTTCTTGAACATGAACTTCTCCCTTGTTCGTCGGCCGATTACATCGGCGAGACGCCGTGCTTCTTGGGCACGTGACGTTCCTGCTTGGACAGGGTCACTTCGAGGGTGCGAATGAGCAGGCGTCGTGTGTCGCGCGGCTCGATGACATCATCAATCAAGCCACGCGCGGCCGCTACATACGGATTGTTGAACTTCTCTTCGTACATGGCCACCAGTTCTTTGCGCTTCGCTTCGGAGTCGGCCGCCTCTTGCATTTGCTTGCGGAAGAGGATGTTGACTGCGCCATCCGCGCCCATGACCGCGATTTCGGCGTTGGGCCAGGCAAAGAGATAATCGCCGCGCAAGCCCTTGCTTGACATAACGCAATAAGCGCCGCCGTAGCTCTTGCGCATGATGATCATCAGTTTGGGCACGGTGGCTTCGCTGTAGGCGTAGATCATACGCGCGCCGTTGCGGATGATGCCGCCGTACTCCTGGTTGGTGCCGGGCAGGAAGCCAGGCACATCTTGCAGCGTAATAATGGGGATGTTGTAAGCGTCGCACAGGCGGATGAAGCGCGAGGCCTTGAGCGAGGCCTTGATGTCAATGCACCCCGCCAGCACCATCGGCTGGTTGGCGACGATGCCGACCACATAGCCGTTGAGCCGGGCGAAGCCGATGACCATGTTCTGCGCCCACAGCTCGTGAATCTCGGTAAAACGGCCATCGTCTACGATGCTGGTGATGACCTGGCGCACGTCATAGGGCTTGTGCGGATCGGTGGGCACCAGCTGCTCCAGCTCCGGGCAGCGCCGATTGGGGTCATCCACCGGCGGCACATAGGGCGGATCGTTCTGGCTGTTGGACGGCAGGTAGGAAAGCAGGTTGCGCACCTGGGCCAGGCATTGCTGGTCATCCTGGGCCAGGAAGTGGCTGACGCCGCTCTCCTGGCTGTGGATCAACCCGCCGCCCAGTTCATCCAGGCTCACCTCTTCGTTCATCACCGCCTTGACCACTTCTGGCCCGGTGATGAACATGTAGCTGTTGTCGGTCATGAAGATGAAGTCGGTCAGGGCCGGGGAGTAAACCGCGCCGCCCGCGCACGGCCCCATGATGACGGAAATCTGCGGGATAACGCCGGACGCCTCGCAGTTGGCGTCGAAGATGCGGGCATAGCCGCCCAGGCTGTCCACGCCTTCCTGGATGCGCGCGCCGCCGGAGTCGTTGATGGCGATGAACGGGCAGCCGTCACGCAGCGCCATGCGCATGGCCTTGACGATCTTGTTGGCGTGCATCTCACCCAGCGAGCCGCCCATCACGCCGGCGTTCTGCGAGGCGACGTAGACATGGCGGCCGTTGACCTGACCAAAACCGGTGATGACCCCGTCGCCATAGCGCGAGGCCCGGCCGTCCAGGTAGGTTTCGGAACGAGGTAAAACCAGGGTGTCAATTTCACTAAAAGTGTCGGGATCGAAGAGCAGCTCAATCCGTTCACGCGCCGTCAAGCGCCCTTTCTTGTGCTGAGCATCGGCCTCTTTGGTCGTGCCTGCCGCAATGGCTTTACGGTCGCGTAATTTTTTGATGTATGATTCCACGAAAAATGCTCCTATTGAATCACAGCGAGACCAGAGATCTGAGATCGGCAGCCTGCCGCGTATTTTTTGATGTATTGTGTTTTTTTATGCCTGGGGTGTCATGCCATCAGGCCCCATCAGCGTCAGCACAAAGCCGTCGCGCGTGCGCCACCAGCCATACATGGTTTCGCCGCCGACAGACGCGTAGGGCGTGTAGGTGGCTTGCAGCGGCAGCCACTCGTCTTGGGGCAGGCGGTTCAGGTCAAACCGGCAATCGACGCGGCGCGTATCCACGGTCAGCCCCAGTTTGACGGCCTTCAGCGCGGCTTCTTTGGCGCTCCAGATGGCGGTGGTCAGGGTGTCGCGCCACGCCGGCGGCGCAGCCTGCACCTGCTGAATTTCCGCTTCGGTAAAGAACGTCTCCACGAAGTTCCAGGCCCGTGGACGCACCCGTTCGATGTCAGCGCCAATCGCGCCAGGAAGGTCAACGGCTGCCGCGGCGCAGAAGGCCAGCTCCTCGCAATGACTGATGGTGAGGCAAAGCCCCAGCCGGCCGCGTTCATCCAACCCGGCGTCTGCGCGCTGGTCCGTAATCTCCACAAAGGGCGAGCCATCGTCCTCGTTCTTGATCTCGATGGTCGCCAGGGCGACGGCGCAGC
>DAISHS010000444.1:0-3341 GCA_036822415.1 Chloroflexota bacterium | reverse complement strand
GGAGTGAGCATCCTCAGATGCGAACAAGTGCAAAATGCAGAGTGCAAAGTGCAAAGCGGAGTGAGCATCCTCAGTGCAAAGCGGAGCGAGCATCCTCAGATGCGAACAAGTGCAAAATGCAGAGTGCAAAGTGCAAAGCGGAGTGAGCATCCTCAGTGCAAAGCGGAGCGAGCATCCTCAGTGCAAAGCGGAGTGAGCATCCTCAGATGCGAACGGTGTGGCCGCGGAGTGAGCATCCTCAGATGCGAACTGGGCGCGCCTGGCGTTTGAGCGGTTTTGGCCAAAGCTCAAGCGCCAGGGGAAGCGGCGTCCGTTACGTCTGCTTTTGCAGGCCCAGGAAACGTTCCAGTTCCTCTGCGATCAGGCGCGAGTGGTGGCTTACCACATCCACCGACGCGCCGCCGATGTGCGGCGTCAGGATGGCGCGATCAACCGCCAGCCAGGGGCTGTTCAGGGGCAGCGGTTCGACGCGATGAACATCGAGGGCCACGCCGGCCACCCGTCCTTCGTGCAGCGCGTCGAGCAGGGCGTCTTCATCCACCAGGGCTGCGCGCGCCGTGTTGATCAAGAAAACGCCCGGCTTCATCTGCGCCAGGGCCGCGGCGTCAATCAGGTTACGCGTCTCTGGCGTCAACGAGCAGTGCAGAGAGACGAAGTCAGACTGGCGCAGCAGCGTGGCCAGATCAACCATCTCGGCCAGGCCATCCGGGGCCACAGGCACGGCCGGGTCTGTCGCCAGGACGCGCATCTCCAGGGCGCGCAGCCGTCGCGCCACCGCGCGACCTACCTCGCCCAGCCCGATCAGGCCAACGGTGCGTCCGGCCAGTTCGATGCCGCCCCAGGCGCCATAGCCAGTCAGGGCGCTGTCCCAATGACCGCCGCGCACCAGGTCGTGCGCCTGGGGAAGACGGCGGGCCAGGGCCAGCATGAAGCCCAGGGTCAGTTCGGCCACGGCCACCGCATTGCGGCCTGGCGTGCTGATGACGGTGACGCCGTGACGTGCGGCCGCCTGCATGTCCACGTGGGGGCCAATTTCGCCCCGACAGACGCCCACGAAGCGCAAATTGGGCGCGGCGGCAAAGGTCTCGGCCAGCACGAAGTCGGCCTCGATGACCAGGTAGTCAATGCCTTGCGTGCGCAGGCGCTCGCCCAGCGTTTCCGGGTCCACCAGCTCGGCCGTATCGAGCCAGCTCTCGTGGAAAACCTCGAAGCGGCGACGCAGGCGTTCCAGGTAAGCGGGAGCAAATTGAGCTAGAATGAGAAGTCGTGGCATAGCGTTGGCCTATCCGTTAGATGTGAAGAATGAGCGATCAATAACTGAGTCAGCGCCTTATCGGCGTCGCTGTTGACCTGAAGATGGGCGGGAGTGTCACCAGGGGCGTTCGCGTGGGTGGGAGGATAGATGTCCTGGTCGGTCGCGGCCCGGCTTTCTGCGCCTGATAGATCAGCCGGCGCGGCGTTGGCGTGGGCGCCAGTTGTCTGTAGGGATCCCGCTGGATGAGCGCCACGGTCCACTCGTAGATACCATCACCTCCCAATTTGACGGCGGGCGCCTGACTGAGACGAATGGTCTGCTCCCAGCTGTCATTGGATTTTGCAGTCACGACCTGGTCTGCTGCGCTCGCTGCATTGGAGACTTTCCAGATTAGCACCTGAAAGCCCTGGCCCGGCTGCAGTTTACCGCTCCAATCCCAGGCAAAACGCTGCTGATCGTCGCCCGCGACGGTGATATTGCCATCGGGTTTGAGCAAGACCGGCGGCGGCTGATTCATCGGCGTTGGCCCTGCGACGGGTGGAGCGACTGTGTCCGTGGCGCTGGGCGCCAGCGTCGCCGTTGTGGTCAGGGACGTTCCGTTGCTCGCCATCAGCGTTGCCGTCGGCAGGGGTGAAACGGGGCCCGCCGCCAGGACCGTGGCTGTTGGGGCCGGCGCGCGTAACGTTGCCGTGGCGGAGGATCGCGGCCCTCTCACGGTAGCCGTCGGCTCCCCATTGCCGCTGCCAGGCACGCGCAGCAGGAGCGCAATCCCAAGCAAAGCCACGACGGCGATAGCTGCGGCCGCGACGATCAGCCAGAGCGGAAAGCGAGAAGCGGCTTTGGCCGCGCTGCCGGGCGCGCGCGCCGGCACCGCCGCCTGGCTGCCAGAGGCGCGCGCCACGGCCGGCATGGCCTGACGACTGCCGCCAGGGGCCACGGCCGGCATGGCCTGACGACTGCCGCCAGGGGTCTCGGCCCGCACCAAAATGACGCTGATATTATCCAGACCGCCGCGTTCGTTGGCCTGATCTACCAGGCGACGGGCCGCGTCCGCGGGCGCCAGTTTGCTGACGATTTCCTGGATTTCGCCGTCCGTGAGCATGGTGCTGAGGCCATCCGAGCAGAGAACGAGCGTGTCGCCGGCCTGCAAAACGCCGTTGAAGAAATCAGGCTGCACATGCTCGGTCTTGCCCAGGGCCTGGGTGATGACATTGCGCTGCGGGTGATTGCGCGCCTGTTCAGCCGTCAAGACGCCGGCGCGCACCTGCTCATCAACCAGCGAGTGATCGTGCGTAACCTGGCTCAGCGCCCCGTTGCGCAGCAGGTAGGTGCGGCTGTCGCCCACATTACCGATGACGACCTCGCGCTCGCGCACCACGGCCAGGGTGGCCGTCGTCCCCATGCCGCTCTGAGCCGCGGTGGCCTGGGCGCGCTGCGCAATGGCCCGATTGGCCGCGGCCAGGGCATTGGTCAGCGCCGTGGGGATGTCTGGGCTGGGATCGGCATAGTAAGCGCGCTGGATTTCGGTCACTGCGATCTGACTGGCGACCTCCCCGGCATTGTGCCCACCCATACCATCGGCCACCAGGTAGAGCCTGCCCTTACGCTGAAGCATGGCCGGATCGGTTGGTTCAACGACGCAGGTGTTGTCCTCCTGATGATCGCGCGCACGGCCGACATCGCTCAGCCAGGCCACGCGCAGGGTCAGACCGCCGGCAGCCGGTGATGGGCGTTGGTTGGGCGGCGGTGAAGGTTGTTCTGCCATCGAAACCTCCTGTTGCAAACAAGAACGACAAATCAGAGACCAGCGATCAAAGCCAGCAATGTCCAAAACAGGGCATCGGGCGTCAGGACATTGGGCGTCACCTGGGCCTGGACGAGATATGCGATCAGGGCCGCCAGGACGGCCGCCAGCATGAACAGAGCCTGGCGATCCGCCGCGCCGCGCCAGGCGTGCAGCCAACGGCGGGCGGCCGTCAGCAGCAAGGCCAGGTACGCGCTCAGGCCAACGATACCGGTTTGCAGCAGCCGGTCGAGCCACAGGTTGTGCGGATCGTCCAGCAAGGCGGCCGCTGGGCCGGCCGCG
>DAISHS010000443.1:0-3344 GCA_036822415.1 Chloroflexota bacterium | reverse complement strand
CCGGTAATTCACCGGCCGCCTCTGCTGCGATCAACTCAGCTTTGAAAGCGCCCCACGCCATCCATGCCTCAGGATGAGCCTGGTAATGCTCGAGTTGTTCCTGCGCTTCGGCCAGCAGCCGCTGATCGTCGGCGGACTCAGCCGGGCCTTCGTGCGTCCAATCTTCGCTGATGGAGGCCGGGGCCTGACGCAGCAAGCGCGCCAGCTCTTCGTGGACCGTTTCTCTGACCACCCGTCGAATCAACTCCTCCATCTCGGTCAAGCTGAGGGTTGTGCGGAACTGCGGCGATGCTGCACTCATGGTATACCTCCATCATGGCAAGACTCCCACAAGGAGTGGTGAGGGGTTTGGCCTGCCTGACACTCCTTGCCTGATTCTAACACAGGCGGCGAGCTCAGGCAAAGAGACACAGACAGACCCAGGCGTGACGCGCATCGTTGGCAAGGACGCAGTGGTGCGTAATGTGAGTTCGCTCATTTCGCTCGTCAGGTTGTCGCAGCCTTCATTGTCACAGGCATGGCGCACCCCATGGCCCCCCAACACGAGGGACGCCGCGGCCGGCGGCCCTTACACCTTCACCGCCGCAGGTTGGCGCTGCCATGGCGCGCCTGTTCTGCAAGGGACATACGGCGAACGCCGGGCGCACGCGCAGACTTGACGTGAAGCTGGCGCCCGGCTATCATTCCCCCCATGCCGCCAAAGAACGACTCGACCAGTCTCAACGTCACCCGCCCCGAAGTACGCCTGCGCCCGGTGAACGGGCCGCTGCTCAATACGCCGCCTGACCTGGCTCTGTACGAGCTCAAGCTGATGGCCGCGCACCTGCAGCTGGTCACCGGCTTCGAGGAGCTGCTGGCGCTGGACACCCTGCGCTTCCAGCCCTTCGATTACCAGGTGCGCGCCGCGCGCACGGCCCTGCGCCGCCTGCGCGGCCGCGGCTTGCTGGCCGATGAGGTCGGCCTGGGCAAGACGATCGAAGCCGGCCTGGTTCTCAAGGAATACCTGCTGCGCCAAATGGTGACGCGCGTCCTGATTCTGACGCCGCCCAGCCTGGTGGAGCAGTGGCAGGAAGAGCTGGCGGTCAAGTTCGACCTGACCGATTTTGTCAGCAGCAACCACCCCGATTTCCGCAGCCTGGGCACGCGCGCCTGGAATCACTTCCCGCGCGTGATTGCCTCCCTGGCGACCGCACGCCGCGCCGAACATGCCGCGGCGATCACCGCCCACGAGTACGACCTGGTCATCGTGGACGAGGCCCATCACCTGAAGAACCGCTCCTCAGCCTCCTGGCAGCTGGTCAACGCCCTGCAGAAGAAATACATCCTGCTGCTGACTGCGACCCCGGTGCAGAATCGCCTGACCGAGCTGCACAACCTGGTCACGGTGCTCAAGCCGGGCCAGCTCAAAAGCCCCAAGGAGTTCAGCCAGCAGTTCGTGGTGCGCGGCGATCCGCGCCTGCCCCGCAACCGGGCGCTGCTGCGCGATCTGCTGGCCGATGTGATGGTGCGCCATACGCGCAGCCAGATCAGCCTGAAGCTGCCGCCGCGCCGCGCGCACACCGTTCGCCTCAAGCTCCACCCTGACGAGCAGGCCCTCTACGACGGCATCACCACGCTGGCCTGGCAGATGATCGCCGATCAGATCACGTCCGCCCATCATTTTGGCCTGATGACCCTGCTGCGCGAGGCGGGCAGCAGCGCCGCGGCCACGGTCTCCACCCTGCGTTCCCTGGCTGAGGTCGCGTCCCTGGCGCCCTACCGCGGCGCCCTGCTGCAGCTGGCCGCACAGGCGCAGGCGGTTGACCGCGCGGCGAAGGCCGACGCGCTGCTGAAACTCCTGGCCGCGCAGCTGGCCGCGGGCCGCGGGGACAAGGTGTTGATCTTTACCCAGTTCCGCGCCACGCAGGAGATGCTGGCGGCGCGCCTGCAGGCGGAGGGCTTGCCCTTTGTCCTGTACCACGGCGGCCTCAGCATCGCGCAGAAGGACGCGGCCATTCACGAGTTCCAGGACAAGCAGCCGATCCTGCTGTCAACCGAAGCCGCGGGCGAGGGGCGCAACCTGCAGTTCTGCCGGGCGCTGGTCAACTTCGACCTGCCCTGGAATCCGATGCGTATCGAACAGCGCGTGGGCCGCATACATCGCGTCGGGCAGGATCGTCCTGTGGACATCTTCAACCTGGCGGCTGAGGGCACGATCGAGGATTATGTCCTTGATATCCTGGATCGCAAGCTGAACATGTTCGAGCTGGTCATCGGCGAAGTGGACATGATCCTGGGGCAGCTGGGGGACGAACGCGATTTCGAGGAAATTGTCCTCGACATCTGGGCGCAGGCGCGTTCACGCGCCGATCTGCACCAGGGCATGGTGGGCCTGGGTGAGGACCTGGTGAAGGCGCGCGCGGCCTATCAGCATGCCCAAGACTACGATGAAGCCCTGTTTGGCGAGGATTTCAACTCAGAATGAGCGATCAGCCGGCGACGCAGCATTTCGACCTGGAACGTTTTGTGCTGGGCTACCTCGAGCACGAGGGCAGCCTGGCAACCCCGCCGGCCTATGGCGTGCACGAGGTGCTGCTTCCCGATGCGCTGGCCGCGTCGCTGCACGTTGATCCCTATCTGAACCTGGCCTTCGACGCGCAGGCCGCGGCCGCCGCCGTGCGCCTGTCGGTGAATCATCCCCTGGTCGAGGCGATAGCGGAGCGCGCGCTGCAGGAGGATGGCTACGCCCAGGTGGCCCTCAACCACGTGCGCCTGGAGAAGCGCGGCCTCTTCGACCTCGCGGCCAAGACCTGGAATCTGCCCAACGCTCGCCCCAGCCCCGTGCGCGAGGCCAATGAGCAGGCGGCGCTGCACCATTACCTCACCTTCAATTTCAAGGCCACCTTTCTGAGCGACGAAAAGCAGGAGCAGATCGTCGCGGTGGTCATGGACGGGCAAGCCGGATATGCGATCACCGATGCCGAACACCGGACGCGCCTGCTCTCGACCGAGACGCAGATCGCGTTCACCGCGCTGCCGACGGCGCGGCCACGTTGGTCGGCTCCGGGCGACGTGCTGGCGCCGGGCACGCTGGCGGCCTTGCTCGCGCGTGCGGCCGCCGCCGCCGAAAAGAGCCTGTCGGCGCGGCTGCAGACGCTGCAGGCGCGCACGCAGCGCTTCCTGGAGCTCGATCTGGCGCGTCTGGAGGACTATTACGATTCCCTGGAGCGCGATCTGAAGCAGCGTCTGGCGCGCGTGGAGGACGGCGACCCTGAACGGCGCAAGAGCACGGAGTCGAAGCTCGACGCGCTGGCGGTTGAACGCCGCGCCAAGCTGGCCGATGTGCAGGCGCGCCACGGCATCCG
>DAISHS010000442.1:0-3344 GCA_036822415.1 Chloroflexota bacterium | reverse complement strand
GCAAAAATTGATGCAGACCTGACTCAACGGCTGGCTGCTGCCGGCCAGGCGCCAGTGCTGATCTTCCTGGCAGGCCAGGCTGACCTGAGCCAGGCGGCTTATCTGGTGAATAAAGAGGCAAAAGGCGCGTTCGTCTATGCCCAGCTCAAAGCGTTTACCGAGCGCAGCCAGGGCGCGCTGCGGGCCGCGCTGACGCAACGCGGCGTCGCCTACCAGGCTTTTCTGAGCGTCAACATGATTTACCTGCCGACGGCCGATCTGGCCCTGGTCAACGAGCTGGCCATGCGTGACGATGTGCGTCTGCTGACGCTCGATGCGCCGTTCGGGGTTGACCCTATCGAGCAGGTGACGCAGCCGGCCGACGCGCCCGAGGCCATCTCCAGCGGCGTCAACTACATCCGCGCGCCGCAGGTCTGGGCCTTGGGCATTGACGGTACCGGCATCGTCGTGGCCGGCGGCGACACCGGGGTGCGTTGGACGCACGAGGCGCTCAAGCCGCAGTATCGCGGCTGGAACGGCGTGACTGCCGACCACACCTATAGCTGGCACGATTCTATTCACGACGGCGGCGCAAATAGTTGCGGCTTGAACGTCACCGCGCCGTGCGATGACTACTTCCACGGCAGCCATACCATCGGTTCGGTGGATGGCGACGATCACAGCGCCACCCCGGCCGCGCGCGACCAGATCGGCGTGGCCCCCGGCGCCAAGTGGATCGCCTGCCGCAACATGAACGCCGGCGTCGGCACAATCAGCCGCTATGTCGAATGTAACGATTTCTTCCTGGCCCCGGGCGGGGACGCCGCCATGCAGCCAGACGTGGTCAACAATTCCTGGGGATGCTCCGTAGCCGAAGGCTGCGACACGTCAGCCTGGATGCAGATTCGGCCCTCGATCCAGGCGCTCAACGCGGCGGGCGTGATGTTCGTCGCCTCTGCCGGCAACGATGGCGGCCAGGGCTGCGGCAGCATCAACGACCCGCCCGCAGTCTACGCAGAGTCGCTGTCGGTGGGCAACTTCTACGATGTCACCGGCGTCATTGCCGGCTCCAGCAGCCGGGGCTTGCGCGATTACACCAACCTGTTCGGCCCGGATGTCTCCGCGCCAGGCACCAGCATCCGCTCGGCGACCAACAGCAGCGACACCGCCTACACCACCGCCACCGGCACCAGCATGGCCGGGCCGCACGTGGTGGGCCTGGTGGCGCTGATGTGGCAGGCCAATCCTGCGCTGCGTGGACAGATCCTGGAAACCGCGCAATACATTCGCGAGACGGCCACGCGGGTCGACAACACCACCTGCGGCGTCCTGACGCCCTACCCTGACCCGCTGGACAGCCGGCCTACCCCGAACAACGTCTACGGCTGGGGTCGCATTGATGCCCTCAATGCGGTCAACGCGGTGCGCTGCCCCACCGACATAGATTATGATCGTGACACCGATGTTCGTGATGTGCAGTTGGTGGCCGAGATCTGGAACACGCAGCCGGGCGACGCCCTGTACAATGCGCGCCGCAACCTGGACTTCAGCGATCCTGCGATCACCACCACCGATGTGACAACCGTGGCCAATGCCTGGGGCGCCAGCTGCCCCAACTAACTCGCACGTAAAGAACAACCATGAGCGAAAGCACATATCACCGCCAATATACGAATGGGCAGCAACATGATGGAGGGCGCGCGATGATGAGTCCATCCCTGGACGGTCAATCCTCAATCCTGGAACGAGCCGTGGCCTTTTTCGACAGTATCAACTGGACTTACTCACGCCACGAGAGTAAGCCTATCCTTTCGACGCGCCACCAGGGCAAGAATGGCGCGTGGCGCTGCGTTGCCCAGGCGCGTGAAACTGAGACTCATCGCCAGTTCGTTTTCTACTCGGTGCTGGACAGTTTTACGCCGCCGGACAAGCGGCCGGCCATGGCCGAGTTCCTCACGCGGGCCAATTACGGAATGATCATTGGCAACTTCGAGCTGGATTTCAACGACGGCGAGGTGCGTTACAAGTCGAGCATTGACGTTACGGCCAACGTGGAGCACTTGACCGACGCTCAGTTCCGTAATGTCATCTTTACCAATGTGCTGATGATGGATAAATACTTCCCCGGCCTGATGAGTGTGATGTACCTGAACAAACCGCCGGCTGAATTGATCGCCGAGATCGAAGGCTAGAGAGCAAGACGCCTGGTTTCTCTTCTGAAACCAGGCGTCTTTTTAGTTCCCAGGCTTGCGCAGGGGGAGGCGCGGCGCGGGCGTCAGGCTTACAGGCGACGCCGGCCCACGGCCACGCCGATCACGGCCGCCGCGATGGCCAGCCCCACCGGCAGCCACAGGCGCGTCGCCGGCGCACGGCTGCCCGCAGCAAGGCGGCTCAACTGCACGCCCGTAGGCGGCGGCGCGGGCGCCGTCGTGAAGCTGAAGGCGACCGAGTAGGGGGTGATTCCACAACCGTTGAGGGCGCGCACGCGCCAGAAGTAAACGACGCCTGGGTCCAGATCATCCGGCGGCGTCCAGGCGGCGCCCACCACGCCGCCCGCGGCCGTAACGACTGTCGCGAAATTGACATCGGTTCCCACCTCGATGTCGTAGGCGGTCGCATAAGCCGCCGTGTCCCAGGTGAACGTGGGGCGCACCGCCACATTCAGCGCACCGTCGGCCGGCGTCAACAACGTGGGCAGCGCCGGCGCCACGTTGGAGACGGTCAGAATCACCGTATCGTGGCCGGTCTGGCTGCCTGAGCTGCCCACGACGGTCAGCTGGTAGCGGCCAAGCGCGGCCGCGGCCGTGTCGCTGATGGTCAAAAGGCTGCTGCCGGGCGGCGTCAGCGGGTTGGGCGCAAAGTTCGACCCTGTACCCGTCGGCTGGCCGCTGACATCCAGGGTAATGGCGTCGCTGAAGCCTGTCATCTGATCCGCGTAAACCGTAAACCAGGCATCGTTACCGCGGCAAATGTCAACCTGCTCAGGCGTCACCCGCAGGATAAAACCGGGCCAGCGCTGACGCCCGTTTGGCGGCGCGTGGCGTGGGTCGTCAGGTAAACGAGCGACCGCAGCGACGCCCTGGGCGGTCGCCAACGGCGTGGGCCAGCGCAGGGGCCGTGGTTCCGCCGCCAGAGCCGCGTCGGCCAACAGCAGCGTCAACGCCCCCAACAGCATAAAAACCACGAGCCGTAAACGAATGAACATCGGCTTCCTCTTGAATAATCCACGGGCGGCTTCAGCCAGCAAGGACGAACGGGTTGTCAGGTGGTCACGAACACCTTATCAGGACACCACACTTGCCATTTGGCGTCGTAGGTGACGAGGGCGATCAGGCGGCCGCTGGGGTCGTAGGCGCGGCCAAGCG
>DAISHS010000441.1:946-3345 GCA_036822415.1 Chloroflexota bacterium | reverse complement strand
GCGCCGATATTCTACAGGGCGAGATTGACTGGCAAGGCGAGATCAACCGGGTGGTCGGCGTGCCGCTCGGCGGGACGTTGTGCTTTACCGCCACCGTGTCCAATGAGGGCACGGTGCCCATTCGCACGGCTGGCCCCTGGCCCGGCCAAACCTATCAGTTCAGTCAGAATTACAATACGCTGGCGCTGGAGAATAACAACAAATCGTGGTATCAGCAGGCCGGCGTTTGGCGCTTCGGCATCAATTTTGACACCACCGGCGTTGATTTTCCCTTCCGCTGGGCGATTGGCCGGCCGCAGGACCTGGAACGGCGCGTGATTGACGGCGTCGAGCAGTACTACCTGATGCCCGGTCAGCGCGGGCAGGTCAACGGCTGTATTCAGTTCGATGAGGCGCCGCCCTCGGCGACGAATTTCTGGTGGGGCGGGCTGATTCACGAGTTTGTCGCCGTAGCCAACAACTACGTTGATCGCATCAGCGTTGAGGTGGGGCAGCCGTGACGCGCGCGCCTGCGCCTGACCGATCCTCGCCGTGGCGGCTGGCGATTGTGATCGTCAGCTGGAACGTGCGCGAGCTGCTGGCCGGCTGCCTGGCGGCCATTGCGGCCAGTCAGCGGCCGCCCGACCAGGCCTGGGACGTGTGGGTGGTGGACAACGCCTCCGGGGACGGCAGCGCAGAGATGGTGGCCGCGGCCTTTCCCTGGGTGCATCTGCTGCGCCAGACCGAAAACCTGGGCTTTGCCCGCGGCAACAACGCGGCCCTGCGCCAGATCGGCTTTGACGCCGGCGAAAGCCCCGCAGCCAGCCCTTCGCTGCCCGATTTTGTGCTCTTGCTCAACCCCGACACCGCTGTCGAGCCGACGGCCCTGGCCCGGATGGTGCAATTTCTGGCCGACCAACCGCAAGCGGGCGGATGCGGCGCGCAGCTGGCCTACGGCGATGGCCGTTTTCAGCACAGCGCCTTTCGGTTCCCTGGTCTGTGGCAGCTCTTCTTCGATTTCTTTCCCCTGCACGGCCGCGTGCTGGCCTCGCGCTTGAACGGTCGTTACCCCCAGGCCCGCTACGCCGCCGGCCAGCCTTTCCCAATCGAGGCGGCGTTGGGCGCCGCGCTGATGCTGCGCGGCGCGGCCATCCAGGCCGTGGGCCTGCTGGACGAGTCCTATTTCATGTACTGCGAGGAAATTGACTGGTGCTGGCGCCTGCGCGACGCCGGCTGGCCGCTGTGGTGCGTGCCTGCCGCGCGCGTCACCCATTTCGAAGGGCAAAGCACGCGCCAGTTTCGGGGCGAGATGATTATCGCCCTCTGGCGCAGCCGCCTGCGCCTCTACGCGCGCCGCTATGGGCCGCTCAAGCGCTGGTTGGCGCGCGGACTCATTCGGCTCGGCATGGCCGTGGAGCGGCGCCGCGCACGCGGGCAGGCCGCACGCGGCGCGCTCAGCGCGGCGGAATTGGCGCTGCGCCTGAACGCCTACCAGCAGGTGGCCGCCCTGGCCCGCGCCTGGCGTTGAGGGGCTGCCCCGGCCGGTAAGATAATCGTTCGCCGTAACGACTACGGTCGTCGCAACGGCGCAGACCTTTTGGAGAGCATGATTGCTTATGCCGCCATCCCTGGCTGTGGTCATTTTGACCAAAAATGAAGCCCGCCATATCACCGACTGCATCGCCAGCGCGTCCTGGGCCGATCAGGTCGTGGTTTCAGATTCATTCAGCGACGACGGCACGCCGGCCCTGGCGCAGGCCGCCGGCGCGGAGGTGCTCCAGCGCCCGTTCGAAGGCTGGGCGCGCCAGCGCAACCACGCGCTCGATGTCATCGCCGCGGACTGGATCTTCTTCCTGGATGCCGATGAGCGGATTACGCCCGCATTGGCGACGGAACTACGGGCGGTCGTTTTGCGCGACGAGGTGGGCTGGTGGGCGCCGCGGTTCAACTATATCGTGGGCAAACGGATGGCGCATACGGGCTGGTATCCCGATTATCAGCTGCGCCTGCTCAAACGGGGCCGCGCGCGCTACGATCTGTCACGCCCCGTGCACGAGGTGGTCGTGCTGGACGGCGCCGAAGGCCATCTACGCAACCACCTCCTGCACTACAACTACGATTCCTGGGCGCAATTTCATCGCAAGCAGGCGATCTATGCCGCGTACGAGGCCAAAATCCTGCAAGAACGGGGCATCCACCCGCGTCCGCACAACTACCTCTTGCAGCCGCTGCGTGAATTTCGCCGCCGCTACATCACCCTGGCGGGCTGGCGCGATGGCTGGTACGGGCTGAAGCTGAGCGCGCTCCTGGCCTGGTACGCGGGGCGCACATACGTGGAACTGGCGCAGCTGTGGCGAGGTCAGTAGTCAGTAGTCAGTAGTCAGTAGTCAGTAGTCAGTAGTCAGTAGTCAGTAGTCAGT
>DAISHS010000441.1:0-846 GCA_036822415.1 Chloroflexota bacterium | reverse complement strand
AGTCAGAGATCAGAGATCACTCGCTCTCCACACGCCTGACCTCTGACCCCTGACCTCTGTCCTCTGTCCTCTGTCCTCTGTCCACCGACTACTGACGCTCAACGCCCAGGCGGCGCATGATCTGCGGCTCGCCTTGTTCGAGCAAGCGCTCCAGGTTGGTCGCGCAGCGTTCATATTCGATCAGCGCTTCGCCGAAGGGGTCATGGACATCGTCATGCTTGCCGCTCATCTCGCTGAGCAGAAACACCTTGCCCAGGTATTGCGGCGCGGTGTAGAAGATCGAGCGCCGGTGCGCTTCTTCCATCACCAGGACGATGTCGGCCGCTTTCAAGTCTGTCACTTCCAGCGTATGCGCCACATGGTCACTGATGTCAATGCCGCGTTCACTCAAGGTGATGCGAGCATTTTGGCTGGCCGGGCGTCCTTCCAGCGCGTAAACGCCCGCTGAAAAGACGTTGATCTCGCTGTCGAGACCGGCGTCGCGCACGCGTTGGCGCATGAGGCCGGCGGCCATGGGCGAGCGGCAGACGTTCCCTGTGCAGACAAAGAGAATCCGTTTCACAGATCAGGCCAGTTCCGGTTGCAGCAGCCCATAGTCCCCGTCGGCGCGCCGGTAGACCACGTTCACGCGGTTGTCATCCACATTGTAAAAGACATAGAAGTCATGCCCGAGCAATTCCATCTGCTCAATGGCCTCTTCGTCGCTCATCGGGCTGATGGGGAAGCGTTTGGTGCGCACAATTTTGCCCGAGGCCGTTTCTTCCTCGGCGGCGACGGCTTCCATCTCGATAGCCGCCTCTTCCATCTGCTCCGCGCGATCAATGTCGCGCCCGCGGCCGCGCTGGC
>DAISHS010000440.1:0-3346 GCA_036822415.1 Chloroflexota bacterium | reverse complement strand
TCACAATCAGCAAACCATACCAGTAAATGGTCAGCGGTCCGATGCGCAAAGCAGTAGGATCCATGCCAACATTCCTCCGCGTGATAAGGGTAAACAACTGCGCTCAGAGTATAGCATAAGCCCACCCAATCGAAAAGCACACCGCCAGGGCAAAGCAGTTCAGCGTGTGAACAACGAGCGCGCAGCAGCGCCCCTTGTCAGCGCGCCGCCGGGCATGAGCGCGCAAAATAAAAGCTGCCGGGCCAGCCGGCAGCTTTAGCAGTGGGGATCGCGCGAACGTCAGTTGGCGGCGGCGTTACGCCTCTGGTTCCTCTGGAATGATAATCCAGCACACCAGGTAAGCCAGGAATCCGCCGCCGACCGTCAGTCCAAGCAGCAGGAACGCCAGACGCACCAGGGTTGGATCCACGCCCAGGTACTGGGCCAAACCGCCGCACACACCCGCAATCATGCGTTCTTTGCGTGAACGAAACAAGCGCTTGCCTTCCATAAAAAACCTTCGTCCCTTTCTAATTTTCACAGGTAGCCAGGCTGGCGCAGCCTGAGGGCCACGGGCTGCCTGGTTTTCTTGCCACGTCAGTGCACAGTACGCACGGCTGGGCTTGAAGTTGCCGGGTTAGCGGGCGAGTTGGCGTCTTCACGGGTGCAATGCTATAATCACGCGCCGAGAAGGGAAGCTGGCGAAGGAGAATCAAGCCTGGCATGATTGACTATGACCGTTTTGCCCATTACTACGATACCGAGTTCGGCGCCTTTGCGGATGACATGCCGCTCTTGCGCTATTACGCCGAGCAGGCTGATGGGCCGCTGCTCGAACTGGGCTGTGGCAATGGCCGCGTGACCGTGCCGCTGGCCCAGGCCGGCTTTCGCTTGACTGGCGTAGACATCTCGGCCGCCATGCTTGACATCACGCGCAAGCGCCTGGCCGCGGCGCGCCTGAGCGACCGGGTGAACCTGGTGCAGGCCGACATGCGCACGGTGCAGCTGGACCAGCGCTTCGGCATGGGCTTCATCCAGGTCAACAGCTTCATGCACCTGGAAACCGCCGAAGATCAGCGCCAGGCCCTGCGTTGCTGGCATCCCTATCTGCGCCCCGGCAGTCCGCTGATCCTCGACCTCTTCAACCCCGACATCGTCACCTTGATCGAGGCCGACGGTCGTCTGGTAGTGGATAACCAATGGCGCGATCCGCAATCGGGCGCAGTGGTGATCAAACAGTTGGTGCGTAAAATTGACCTGGCCAACCAGGTGCAAGAGACGATCTTTGTCTACGATGAGGTGTTTCCAGACGGGCAAACGCGGCGTATGCTGGTGCCATTCAACCTGCGTTTCCTGTGGCGCTCCGAGGCCGAATTATTGCTGGAGCTGTGCGGCTACGAGCTGGAAATGGTCTACGGATCGTACGATTTGGAAACTTATTCATCAGACAGCCCGCGCATGATTTTGATCGCGCGGCGCAAATAAGGACAGGAAAGGAAAAGAGAAGATGACAACGAAAGCCTGGCGCCTGACGCTCTCTGGCTTCCTGATGATGCTCATGCTGGCGCTGACAGCCTGCGGAGGCGGACCGCAGCCGACGCCGGCGGCGCCTGAAAACAGCGGGCCGGCGGCCACGGCCTCCGCCACCAGCTCGGTATCTTTGCCCAACGTCAATAGCGATGCCGCGCTAACCGGCACCGACGAACCGGCGCCCCAGCTTGCACTCTCCCCCAGCAACAAAGAATCAGGCCCCGGCAACGCGCAGGCCTTCCCGGCTGGCGAGGTCAAGCCGGTGGAAATCACAACGGCTGACAGCGTGACCCTGACCGGCACTTTCTACGTGTCGCCCAATACCGGCAGTCCAGCCGTCGCCATGCTGCATATGGTGGGCGGTCAGCGCGGCGATTGGGACACGCTGGCGCGTCAACTGCAGGCGGCCGGCTACAACGTCCTCACGCTTGACCTGCGCGGGCATGGCGGCAGCCAGGGCCAACGGGAGTGGAGCAAGATGTCGCAAGATGCGGCCGCTGCGTACACCTGGCTGGCGAGCCGCCCTGAGGTCAATGCCAACCGCATTGGCTTCATTGGCGCCAGCATCGGCGCCAACCTGAGCCTGAACCTGGCCGCCGGCCAGCCGGGCGTCAAAACCCTGGTACTGCTATCGCCTGGCCTCGATTTCGAAGGCATCAAAACCGAAGGCCCGCTGCAGGCCTACGGCCCGCGACCGGTGCTGCTCATCGCCAGCGCGGAGGACAAAGAAAGCGCCGACGCCGTGGCCACGCTCGACAAGCTGGCCCTGGGCAAGCACACGCTCAAAATCTACGACGGCCAGGGGCATGGCACCCGCATGTTGGGCCGTCAGAATGGCATCGAAGAGCTGATCCTGGACTGGCTCAAGGAAACGCTGAAGTAGCCGTTCAGCCCGCGGGCAAGCCGGGCGCCGCGCCCAGGGTGCTGCCGGCAAAATCACGCTGGCCGCGTGCAAAAGTGAGCGCGTCCAGGTTGCGCTTGCCCTCCAGCTGCACCTCGAGCAGGCGCAAGCCGCCAACGCCGCAGACCACATAGACCCCCTGCGCGTCGGCCACCACCCGGCCCGCTTCTGCTTGCGCGACCGGCTCGGGCATGGGCGTTGCGGCGTTGATCTTCAGCAGGCGTCCACGCCAGGAAGTGAACGCGCCGGGCCAGGGCTGAAACGCCTGCACCTGGCGTGCGATCTGCGCAGCGGGCAGCCGCCAATCAACCTCGCCCTGAGCCTTGGCCAGCGGCCTGGTCAGCGTGGCCAGACTGTGATCTTGCACCTGGGGGGTGATTTCGCCGGCCAGCCAGGCCGGCAGTGTGGCGCTGAGCAAGGCCGCGCCTTGCGCGGCCAGGCGTTCCATCAAGGCCCCGCGCGTCTCGCCAGGCGCAATCGGCAGCGACGCCTGGGCCAGGATCGGCCCCGTGTCCATGCCCGCATCCATCAGCATGATCGTGCTGCCGGTCACAGCATCGCCGGCCAGCAGAGCGCCGGCCACGGGCGCGGCGCCGCGGTGGCGCGGCAGCAGGGACGCATGCACATTCAGGCAGCCGTAGGTAGGCAGGTCGAGCACCGTCTGCGGCAAAATCAGGCCGTACGCAGCCACCACAATCACATCGGGGCGCAGTGCGGCCAGAGCGGCCAGCGGTTCCGGCTGGCGCAGCGTGCGCGGCTGCTGCACCGGCAGATCATGCGCCAGCGCAAACGCCTTGACCGCTGAAACCGCCACCTGCTGCCCCCGTCCCATCGGCTTGTCGGCGCGTGTCAGAACCCCCACGATCTCCCACTTCTGACCGTGCTGCGCCCACAGTGCGGTCAGCATCGTCAACGCAAACTCGGGCGTCCCCATGA
>DAISHS010000439.1:0-3367 GCA_036822415.1 Chloroflexota bacterium | reverse complement strand
GCGAAGGGTTGCCAACTTTCCCAAAAGTTGGCAACCCTGGATTGAGTAAGGAGCACTCATGCCGCTTAACCGTGCCACCGTCGCCCGCTACCTGCGCGAGCGGCGCTTCACCGATCTCTTCATCGAAGAATTGGGCTGGGACGAGGCCCGGACGCCGCCGCTGGATGTGCAGGTGGATGGCCAGACCTACCTGCTGCGGCCGATCGCCCAGAAACGCGGGCTGATCGCGCTGGTAGAGTTGCCAACTTTTGGAAAGTTGGCAACTCTGCCGCCCTACGCGCTGCGCCGCAAGATCGAGACCCAGGTGGCCCGGCGCTATCGCGAGCATCTCATCGTCTTCGGCGACGACGCCGGCGAGGCGCAGGTGTGGCAGTGGGTGCGCCGCGAGTCGGGCCAGCCGTTGCAGAGCCGCGAGCACGCCTTCTACCGCGGGCAATCGGGCGAGGCGTTGATCCAGAAGCTGGAAACCCTTCGCTTCAGCCTGGAGCAGGAGGACGACCTTTCCCTGGTGGATGTAGTCGGCCAGGTGCGCGCCGCCTTCAACGTGGAGCGGGCCACCCGCAAGTTCTTCCAGGAGTTCAAGCGCGAACACGATGCCTTTCAGAAGTTCCTGCAGGGCATCCCCGACGCCGATCTGCAGAGCTGGTACGTGTCGGTGATGCTCAACCGACTGATGTTCATCTACTTCATCCAGAAAAAGGGCTTCCTCGACGGCGACGCCGACTACCTGCGCCACAAGCTGGAGGCCAGCGAGCGCACTGCGCCCGACCGCTATTATCACGATCTGCTCTGCCCCCTCTTTTTCGAGGGCTTCGCCAAACCCGAAGGGCAGCGCGATCCAGAATTGGCCGGCCGGCTGGGGCGGGCGCCGTATCTCAACGGCGGCATCTTCCAGCGCCACCAGGTGGAGCAACTTTACGGCGCGACCATCGCGATCCCCGACCGCGCCTTCCGCCAGGTCTTCGACTTTTTCGACCGTTACCAGTGGCACCTGGACGACCGGCCGCTGCGGGACGACCGCGAGATCAACCCTGATGTGCTCGGCTACATCTTCGAGCAGTACATCAACCAGAAGGAGATGGGCGCCTACTACACCAAGGAGGACATCACCGAGTACATCGGCAAGAACACCATCCTGCCCTTCCTCTGCGACCGCGCCCGCGAGCTGCACCCGGCCGCCTTCCGCGGCGACAACGCCGTGTGGACGCTGCTGCAAGCTGATCCTGACCGCTACATCTACGACGCGCTGCGTAAAGGGGTCGAGCTGCCGCTGCCGGCGGAGATCGAGGCCGGCGTGGGCGACGTGAGCCAGCGCGGCCCATGGAACACGCCCGCAGCCGAAGGCTACGCCCTGCCCACCGAGATCTGGCGCGAGACCGTGGCCCGCCGCCAACGCTACGAGGAGATTTGGCTGAAGCTGGCCGGCGGCGAGGTCGGGCAGGTCAACGACCTGATCACCCTGAACCTGGACATCCGCCAGTTCGTGCAGGACGTGATCGAGCGCACCGAGGACCCCGACCTGGTGCGCGCGTTCTGGCGGGCCGCCACCAGCGTCACCGTGCTGGATCCCACCGCCGGCTCCGGCGCGTTCCTCTTCGCCGCGCTCAATATCCTGCGGCCGATCTACGAAGCGTGCCTGGACCGCATGGCGCAACTGGTGGCTGAGCTGCCCGCGAGCGCGCCGGCGCAGACCTATCGCGACTTTCGCGAGACGCTGGCCGACGTCGGCCGCCACCCCAACCGGGCGTACTTCATCCTCAAGCGCATCATGGTGAACAACCTCTACGGCGTGGACATCATGGCCGAGGCGACCGAGATCGCCAAGCTGCGGCTTTTCCTGAAGCTGGTGGCGCTGGTGGAGGACGTGGCCCGGCTGGAGCCGCTGCCCGACATTGACTTCAACATCCGCGCCGGCAACACGCTGGTGGGCTTCGCCGGCCTGGCGCAGGTGGAGAAGGTGGTGCGGGGCGACCGGCTGCTGCTGCTGCCCGAAGACGAGGCGCTGCTGGCCGAGACCAAGGAAGAGGCCGAGCACGTGGATCGCCTCTTCGGCCGCTTCCGGCAGATGCAGACCGCCCACGACGTGCGTGAGTGGAGCGAGGACTTCGTGGCGGCCAAGGCCGAGCTGCGCCGGCGCCTGGCCGTGCTGAACGACCGGCTCAACCGCCTGCTGGCGCTGCAATATGGCGTGGAGCCGGCCAGGCAGCCGGCAGCGTACGACGCCTGGCTGCGCAGCCACCAGCCGTTCCATTGGTGCGTGGAGTTCTACGGGATCATGGCGCGGGGTGGGTTTGATGTGGTGATTGGGAACCCGCCGTATGTGGAGTACAGTACGATCAGGGATGTATATGAACCAAGCAATCGAAGTTTACTCAAAACAGGGAATCTGTATTCTCTGTGTACAGAAAAATCACTCGATTTGGTGACTCCTAACGGATATGTAGGAATAATCGTTCCTATCAGTTCCATCTCCACCCCACGCATGAAGTCACTGATGAAGCTCCTGGTCAAACAATCGTGCTTCTTGAGTATAAGCAGTTTTGCTGTTCGACCTGACAAGCTATTTATCGGTGCAGACATGAATCTGACGATATTGCTCCTGAGACGTGGACAGCCCAAGACGAATGCCGTGTTTTGCACTCGCTACAATCGCTGGTACACCAGTGGTCGTCCGTATCTGTTCCAAACACTGGTTTATGCAAAGTCGAGGTATTTCGAGACCGATCAATCAGCTGCAATACCCAAAATAGGCAGTTCGACAGAAATGCATATCCTGGATAAGGCAGTTGCCTTTCGTGGAGTTGAGAAACTAGAGGCACATCTATCAGTAGGCGACACGATTTACTATCATAGCGGAGGTCGATATTATAGAAAGGCGATTCGAGATAGGCTATCTAACGAATATAAACCATTGACTTTGAAGAAAGGGTGGGGCGACGTTCTGATCTGTCTTCTGTCATCCTCTCTCTATTACCTGATCTGGATCATTACTTCCGACACGTATCATGTCACTCAAGGTGACATTCGCCTCCTGACCGTACCTGAAAGCTTAGAGAATGATCAGCGATTGACCGGGTTGGCCACCAGGCTCTTAGCTGATATGTGGGCACAAGCCGAACGAAGAACGCGTACTCGCGCCCATGGCACTCAACAGGAAGAGGTAAACTTTCGTGTGGGCAAATCCAAACGCATTATTGACGCCATCGATCGCGTCCTGGCCCAGCACTACGGCTTCACCGCCGAAGAGCTCGACTTCATCATCAACTACGACATCAAGTATCGCATGGGGGACGCGCTGGTCGAGGACGGCGACGGCGGGTAAAGTTGCCAACTTTCCGGAAAGTTGGCAACTTTACCCCCATGAGCG
>DAISHS010000438.1:0-3374 GCA_036822415.1 Chloroflexota bacterium | reverse complement strand
GGCGCCTGCATTAGAAAAACTCGAATTCAAAATTTTTATCCTTGCCAGGAGAGTCAAATTTTATCGGTCTTGTCACACGGGCCAAATTTTACTTGTTTTTGGCGATTTTTGCCAGTCTGGCGATAGGTGTTTTTCGTCTTACACTGGCGATAGGTGTTTTTCGTCTTGCACTTATGTAATGTTATACTGACGGGCCTGCTCTGGCTGCCGTTGAGCCTCCTGCTGGCCTATGCCATCAACGGACTGGCCGATGGCTGGCCGCATTGGGCGCGGCCCACCTGGCGGCCTCCTGCCGGCGCAAGTCCACGGAGCGCGCGCTGGTTACGGCCGTGGCTGACGGCGCTGGTCATGGCCGTGGGCCTGCCGCTCTTATGGCTGGATGCCGGGTGGACGCCGCGCTTCGGCCTGCAAAGTCTCTACCTGGCGGCGTCCAGTCTCATCGTCGTTTTGGATGTAGAGCGTTTGCGCATCCCCAACCTTATCATCTACCCCCTGCTGCTCGTGGCCGTGATGGCCGCGGCCGCGGGGCTGGGACCGCGCGGCGCCAATGGCGGAACCAGCAGCTTGACCGCGGCGCTGCTGGGAGGCGCCGTTAGCTTGATTATTTTTGGGCTGCTCTTTGCCGGCGGCGCATGGCTGGCGGCGCGGCTGCGCAGCGATACAGGGCCAGGCTTGGGCATGGGCGATGTCAAGCTGGCCGTGTGGGTGGGGCTGGTGACAGGCTACCCACGCGTGATCGAAGCGTTGTTCGCCGCGCTGATCGCGGCGGGACTGGTCGCCGCGCTGGTCACCGGGGTGCAAATCGTCCGCCGCCGCTATCGGCCAGGACAACCGCTGCCCTATGGGCCATTCCTGGTGATGGGCGCGCTGTGGGTGTTCCTGCGGAGCTAAGGCGCCGAAACCAGGTTTTACGCTGAACCTACCTGATCTGTCGGAGAATGGGTGATGAATTTCAATGACTATCAACAGGCCGCCTTGCGCACCGCCAATACCGGGCCAGAACGCGCCCGCAGCGAGCGCCTGGCCAACTGGGCTTTGGGCCTGATCGGCGAAGCAGGTGAAATCGCCGAAGAGATGAAGAAGCACCTCTACCATGACCATGAGCTTGACCACGCCGCGCTGGTCAAAGAGCTGGGCGATGTGATGTGGTATCTGGCGGTCCTGGCGCATGAGGTTGGCGTCGAATTGGAAGAAGTCGCCACGACGAACATCGCCAAACTGCGCCGCCGCTACCCCGATGGATTCTCCAGCGCCCATAGCATCCAGCGCATGGACGAAGGGTAAGCGCCACGGTTCAGCGGCCCGGGCGCGCAAAGGCGTGAAAACAGGCTATCTTACGGCCTGATTTCATGCGCCCTGGCGATGGCCTCGATCAGCGCCTGCCCAAATTCGCGCACAGCCGGCACGGGGTCTGGCCCGGCCGCGCGCTTGACAAGCGCCGTGCCGACGATGACGCCGTCCGCAATCTGGGCCACACGCTGGGCCTGCTCTGGCGTCGAAATGCCAAAACCGACCGCCAGCGGCGTTGGCGTCAGCGCGCGCACCCGCGCCACGAACGCGGTCAGATCGTCGGGCAAGGCTGCGCGCGCGCCGGTGACGCCGGTCAGGCTGACGAGGTACAAGAATCCTTCTGCCTGCTGCGTCACCAGGGCGACGCGCGCCGCCGTGCTGGTCGGCGCCAGGAAGCGAATCAGGGCCAGGCCGCAAGCGCGGCAGGCGCGGGCCAGCTCGCCGTTCTCTTCCGGGGGCAAATCAGGCACGATCACGCCATCCACGCCGGCCGCCGCCGCATCCGCGCAGAAGCGCGCAATGCCGTAAGCCATGATCGGATTGAAGTAGCCCATCAGGTTGAAGCCGGCGCGCACGCCGCGCCGGCGCAGTTCACGCGCGGCGGCCAGGCAGGTGCGCATGGTCACTCCCTGCTCCAGGGCGTGCTGCGTCGCCTTCTGAATGACCGGGCCATCGGCCAACGGATCGGAAAAGGGGACGCCCAGTTCGAACAGATCGGCGCCGGCCGCGGCCAGGGCTTCGACCAGGGCCAGGGACGTTTCGACGTCGGGATGTCCAATGACCAGGTAGGGCATGAACACCGCACGTTGCGCACGCCGGGCGTTGGCAAAAATAGCCTGCAAATGCGCCAGGCCTGAGGCCGGCCCGGCGACCCCTTCTAATTCCTCCGCTTCATTGGCCATCGTTCATCTCCCCCAGCACCTTCAACACGGTGTCCAAATCCTTATCCCCGCGCCCGCTCAGATTGACCAGGATGATCTGGTCTGTGCGCATGGTTGGCGCCAGATCGAGTACATGCGCCACGGCGTGCGCGCTCTCCAGCGCCGGGATGATGCCCTCCAGGCGGCAAAGGGCCTGAAATCCGGCCAGGGCCTGTTCATCGGTGACAAAGGTGTAGCCGGCGCGCTCCTGATCGCGCAACCAGGCATGTTCCGGCCCTACGGCCGCGTAATCCAGCCCGGCCGAGACCGAATGGGTCAGGGCAATCTGCCCGTCTGCGTCCTGCAAGACGTAGGTGCGCGTGCCGTGCAAAACGCCCAGGCGGCCCTTGCTGGGGTCGCTGAAACGCGCCGCGTGCTCACCGCCGACCAAACCGCGGCCGCCAGCCTCCACGCCAATCAACATCACCTCCTCATCGGCCAGGAAGGGATGAAAAATTCCGATGGCGTTGGAACCACCGCCCACACAAGCAACGATGGCGTCGGGCAGACGCCCGGCCTGCGCCAGGATCTGCTGGCGCGCCTCCACGCCAATGATGCGCTGAAAATCGCGCACCATGCGCGGGTAGGGATGCGGTCCCAGGGCCGAGCCAAGCAGATAATGGGTGGTCTGCACATTCGTCACCCAATCGCGGATGGCCTCCGTGATCGCATCCTTCAGCGTCTTGCTGCCGCTCTCCACGCCGCGCACCTCAGCGCCCAGCAGTTTCATGCGAAAGACGTTGGGCTGCTGGCGCGCCATGTCCACCGTGCCCATGTAGACGACACATTCCAGGCCAAGCAGCGCGCACGCGGTGGCCGTCGCCACGCCGTGCTGACCCGCGCCCGTCTCGGCCACGACGCGGCGCTTCCCCATGCGCTTGACCAGGAGCGCCTGCCCCAGCGCGTTGTTGATCTTGTGCGCGCCGGAGTGGGCCAGGTCTTCCCGCTTCAGGTAGATCTGCGCGCCGCCCAGGTGCTCGCTCAAGCGCCGGGCGTGCGTCAGCGGCGTCGGCCGGCCGACATACGTCAGCAGCAAGTTGTCCAGTGTCGCGCGGAAAGTCGCATCGCGCATGGCGTCGAGATAGGCTGCTTCCAGCTCATCCAGCGCAGGCATCAAGGTCTCAGGCACAAACTTGCCGCCGTAGGGGCCAAAACGGCCGGCCG
>DAISHS010000437.1:0-3379 GCA_036822415.1 Chloroflexota bacterium | reverse complement strand
CGATCCGGCGGGGCATCGAGGGCGCGGAGGGGCTGGTCAGCGCGCTCAGCGCGCCCCTGGCCGCGCTGGAAGCCGCCGCCGGCCGTGCGCTGGACCGCGTCAAGCCGATCACGAGCGCGCTGGGCGGCGCCTTCGACCAGGCGCTGACCCTGCTGCCGGACACGCTGGAAACACGCGTGCGCGGCTTGCTCGCGCGCGCCGAGGACATCATCACCGACATTCCCGAAACTGTGCAGGGGATCAACCGCGGCCTGCTGGAACCGCTGCGCAACAACTGGTTTGGCGAGGCTGCGGAGCAGCGCCTGGAGAGCACGCTGATCGAACCGCTGCGCACGGGCCTCTTTGACCCGCTGGAGGCGCAGCTCGATGATCTCGCCCGGTTCGCAGACGCATGGCAAAACAACCTGGTCGGCCCGGTGCAAGCCGCCATTGCCCGCCGCGATGGCATTCGCGCGCAGATCGCAGCCTTCAAACAAACGAACGGCCTGCACGCGCCCTGACGGGGCGTTAGCGGAGCAGGAATCATCCCCCGCGCGGGCGCTGTCCCCAGCGCTCGCCGCCGTCCACGGTCAGCGTCTCGCCGGTGATGTAATCGGCGCGCGCCAGGAAAACCACGGCGTCGGCCACGTCCTGCGGCGCGCCCCAGCGCTGCAGGAGGGTGCGCGCGGCGACCTGCTTGAGCTTCTCTGGCCCGTAGTGCGGCGGCGCCAGCACCGCGCCCGGCGCTACGGCGTTGACGCGAATCAGCGGCGCCAGTTCCAGCGCCAGGGCGCGCGTCATGGCCAGCAGACCGCTCTTGCCCACGCTGTGCGCAATGAAATTCGGCCACGGCTCGAAGGCGGCCAGGTCCAGGATATTGATGATGACCCCCGCGCCCTGCGCCTGCATGAGCGGCGCGGCCGCCTGGGAAAGAAAGAAAGGCCCGTCCAGCAGCACGCCGAGCACCTGCCGCCACGCCTCTGGGGTTGTCGTCAACACCGGCGTCGTCTGGAAGCGCGAGGAGCTGTTGACCAGGATGTCGAGGCGGCCCAGGGTGGACCCAATCTGCGCGACCATGGCCTGCGCCTGGCTGGGGTCGGCCACATCGGCCTGGATAGCCAGGCCGCGCACGCCCAGCGCGTTGATCTCCGCGACGGTGGCCTGCGCTGCAGCGGCGGACGTATGGTAATTGATGACCACATCGGCCCCCGCCTGCGCCAGGCCCAGCGCAATTGCCTTGCCCACACGGATCGCGCCGCCGGTGACCAGCGCCGTTTTGCCTTTCATGTCCATTGCTTTCACCCTCCCTGGTTTGATGATCCGTGCCATAGACGCAAAACGAGCCTCGGCGGTCACATCTGCGACCCTCAAGGCTCGTTCTCTGTGCTGTGCAAGCGCGCGTTAGTCAGTCACCGGGGCGCAGTTACGCTTCTGGCACGACGCTCATCGTGCTGCGAATCAGGTCGGCCGACTTCATGAGCATCGCCTTCTCATCCTCGGTCAGGTTGACCTCGATGATCTTCTCTACGCCGTTGCGGCCCAGGATCACCGGCACGCCGAAGTAGATGTCGCTCAGGCCATACTCGCCGTCCAGGTAGGCGGAGCAGGGCCGAATCAGCTTCTTGTCCTTGAGGATGGCTTCCACCATCTCGGCGGCCGCGGCGCCTGGCGCGTAATAGGCGCTGGTCTTCATCAGGTTGACGATTTCGCCGCCGCCCTTGCGCGTGCGATCCACGATCGCGGCCACGCGCTCGGCTGGCATCAGATCGCTGATCGGAATACCGGCCACGTTGCAGTAGCGCACCAGGGGCACCATCTCGTCGCCGTGGCCGCCCAGGACGAAGGCCTGCACATTTTCGATGCTGACGCCCAGTTCCATCGCGACGAAGGTGCGCATGCGGGCGCCGTCGAGAATGCCGGCCTGGCCAATCACACGGTTCTTGGGAAAGCCGGAGGCCTTCAACGCCACGTGGGTCATGGTGTCGAGTGGGTTGGTGACAAGAATGATAATGGCATTGGGCGAAGTTTCGGCGATCTTGGTCGCCACGCTGCGCACGACGCGGGTGTTGATGCCCACCAGGTCTTCGCGCGTCATGCCAGGCTTGCGCGGCACGCCGGCCGTCACCACCACCACGTCAGAATTGGCCGTCTCTGCGTACGACGTGGTGCCAAGAACCTTCGTATCATAGCCTACCACCGGGCCAGCCTGCAGCAGGTCCAGCGCTTTGCCCTTGGGCATGTCGCCGGTTTCGGGAATATCCACCAGGACGATGTCACCCAGCTCGCGCTCGGCCAGCCACAGCGCGCAGGAAGCGCCGACCATGCCGGCGCCGACAATCGTAATCTTGTTACGCATCGTTACACTCCTTTGTTGACGATAATTGCGTTTTTGGGTTGGGACTTCGGCACGGGTTGTGCATTGAAACGTGATTTCATTACGCGGCGAGCGGCGCCTGCCTCGTTACAGGCATTGCCACAGCCGGCGCTTCGACCTGAATTCCATCGGCGGCCAACACCGGCACCAGGGCGGCGATGGCGCAAGCAAGCATGGTCTCGTCTGGCTCACGCGTGGTTAGCGACTGCAGCCAAAGGCCCGGCTGGATGAGCGCGCGAACCAGGCGGTTATCGAGATGACTGGCGCTGAAGCGGATGAACTCGTAGGCAATTCCGGCCAGAACCGGAATCAGCAGCAGGCGCGAGGCCAGGCGCAAATACCATTGATCGAAATGGAACGGCGCAAAAAGCACAATGGAAAGCGCCACGACGATGAACAAGAAGCTGGTGCCGCAACGCGGGTGCTGCACCGTGAACTTGCGCACTTCAGAGGGCACGAGCGTGACGCCGGCCTCGTAGGCGTTGATCGTCTTATGCTCGGCGCCGTGATACATGAACACGCGGCGAATGTCCGGCATGAAACCAATGCCCCAGAGATAGGCCACGAAGAGGGTCAACCGCACGATGCCTTCGATGACCGCGCTGGCCAGGCGGCCGGGGAACCAGCGCTCTAAAAAGTGCGCGATACCGGTTGGCAACAGGAAGAAAATGCCGATAGAAACCAGCAGAGAGAAAGCCACGGTGGTCCAGGCCACAGGCCCTCTGAACTCGATCTTCTCTTCCTGATCGCTCATCGCCACGTCGGCCGACCACATCAGCGCGCGCATGCCCAGGCCCAGGGTATCCCAGAGCAGCGAGAGACCGCGTACAAACGGCCACTGCCCCCAGGAACTGGTGTAGATGCGGGCTGTCAGCGGCTCTTCGTGCACGACAATCTCACCGGCCGGGTTACGCACAGCAACCGCCATGCGCTGGCGCCCGCGCATCATCACCCCTTCCATGACTGCCTGTCCACCGTAGTAAAATTTAGTCAATCTGGCACCTCATCCAAAATCGTCGCATCCGG
>DAISHS010000436.1:0-3381 GCA_036822415.1 Chloroflexota bacterium | reverse complement strand
GCAACGATTGCAAAGTCCACCTGCGTGGACTACGCCCCGAAACTGAAATGCACCCACCTGATGAGGCGCACCCTGGCGGTCGCTCACTATCGAGGTCTGCGGCGTTTCCAGTGTTCATACGACTCGCGAAAGCGTGGTTCGTTGGGTTGAAGTTCCAACGCCTTGTCGTAAGCCTGCAGCACTTCGCTATCCGGCGATCCCAGCCAGGCAAGCGCTCTAGCCAGATCATAATAGCACCATCCGTTGCGCACGTTGTCGTCAGATAATTGGATGGCACGGCGGAGTAAGCCGACCGCATCTCTGGTGAGCCGTCGTTTGGTGGCGCTATCCTCTGGTGACAGAGATATTGACAACCGAATTTTGGTTTGCGCGTACTCATGAATCGCCTTGGCGTTGTCTTTGATGACGTCATAATTCGATGCAAACACACTATGAGCATCTCCCAGTCTATCCGATCTCTTGTACAATATCGCCAGTTCAATGAGATCTTCAGTCCTGGTGGGCGAGGGAACGCGTGAAAGTATCTCGGACGCCTTCCGTGGATTGTTACGATCAAGGTACAGCTTTGCCATTGCAATAAAGGGCAAGTGGGCGTCCATCAAAGGAGATTCGGGACGCAAATTCGCAAAGATAGCCTCTGCTGCCTGTATATTGCCCAATAAAGTATGATATTCGATAAGTTGCGCAAGGAGAGCGCCGGAGCTTTGTGCCTGTTTCGCTACATTCTCCAAATTTTGAATGGCCTGTTGGCGTTCACCCACAGCCCAGAGGTGAGCGCTCTCTCTCAGTGCATGAATAACGATATACTGCGGATGAGCCGGGAGAATGACACGAAAATAGGATCGGGCATCATCAAACTCGAAAATGGGTCTTGGCGAACCATTTTCGTTCATCTTGCGAAATATCTTGGGTATTCCTGTGCCTCTACCCTCAGCTAACCTCAATTCTTTCAGCAGTTCCCCGATTCGTCTATTCCTGCTGGGAACAGGTGGAACTGATGCTCCCATGAGAAAATGACGCATCTCGATGCCAGGGACAGGGCCTGGATAGCTGATGATCTCCATACGATCTGGATATAGATAAACTTTAATTGGCTCCTGAACCCCATCATAGCTGCGGTGGTATACTGCATTTACCAGTGCTTCTTCCATTGCTTCATATGGAAAAGCAACCGTACGATGGACCTCGGCCTGGTTGGGGACTTTTCTGATGATTGCCGTGCTGAATGCATCAAGATAATCTAAGGCTTGCCTGATTTGAAGGGAAAGTGGCCCCCGAAAGGTTTTCTCTTCGATCAAATCACCGCCTGCGCCATCTCCAAACTGAACGACTTCAATCCTTACGCCGGGAAAGTAGATTTCGGGATCGTTGACAAAGAAGAGAAGTGCGACGTTTTTTGGTGCATCATAGCCGTTGACTCTGACGGAAATACGAAGATATCTGTACAAATCGTAATCTGCAATTTGAATTCCTGGCGATACCAGATCGCTTTTGATGTCTGACAGAAAGTTACGTACCAATGTAGGGGAAATGACATCTATCGTATGGCTTAAACTTCGCCGATCATCAAAGGGGACTTTGGCAGTCATTTGCATGAGTTGAGTGAGGGAGTCTCCTTTGGCCTCGACCGTTTCAGCGCCTTGGCGAACGAAGTATTTCTTCTCTCCACTGCGCATCGTTTCCGGCGCCTGATAGGGTCGCACATCGCCAGCCGGAGCCCAAATAACCAGGATGGGTTTTTCTTGATAGATTTCTGGCGCAATCACTGGCTGGTATTCGGGATCAATCCTCTTGCAGTTACCCCTGATCTGCTTTTGGATCTCCTCCAGGTTGTAGCCTTCGAGGCCACGAGGCGGCAAAACAGGGAGGCCATTTTGCTCGTCTATGCCGATGATAATATAGCCGCCGTTGAGGTTGAAGAAATCATTGGCAAAGGCGCATATGGTACGCATGGTCTGATCCAGAGTTGGATCAGACCATGCGCCTTTGAACTCACGGCGCAAAGATTCTACCGACCGAGCGTGAATAAGGTCTTCCAAGTTAACAGGTAGAACGTTCATGGCGGCTCATTACTCCAAGTCACAGCGCTCGACTACGGGCCATCCTATCACCACTTATGCCTTTGATCCAACACAGGTCTACATTTAACATCAAGCATCTCTCAGTGCCCGGTGCTACGGATTGGTGTTATTCTACCAGCACTCCAACCAAAAGACAAGCCCTTTTCCCATCGCCCTCCTCCACACCGCGGTCGCCCTGGTGGCCCGGTTCACCTCCGGCGTCGAAAACGCTTGACGTTTGCTGGATCGTGTTATATCATTCGGGCGCGGCGCCGTTCTGACCCTCGCCGCGTCCCGGTCGAGGCATCAACACCGCCCCGCCGGGAGAGAATGATTTGTCAATGACACACGAGGAGCGCCGCCAGTGGTTCCCAAGAATCCGTTTCCCGGCATGAATCCGTGGCTGGAGCAACCGTCGCTCTGGGGGGATGTGCGCTTTCGTTTGATTGCCGCGATGGCGCGCTTCCTCTCGCCGCTGCTCAGCCCGCGCTACTTCGGGAGCGTCGAATCGCAGGCCTATATCGCCACGACGGCGGTCGCTCCGCCGGGCGGCATGCGCTACCCCGATCTGGCCGTCGTGCACGCCTGGCCAGACGCCGGCCCTGCGCCTGTCGCGGCGGCAACGGCGCCGCCAGCAGCCGGCGCAACGGCGACGGTCGAGCTGCCGGTTCCCGACATGATCGAGGAGACCTACCGGGAAATCAGGGAAACGACGAGCGGTCAGGTGGTCACGATCATCGAAGTGCTCTCACCCACCAACAAGCGGCCCGGGCTGGGCCGGCAAAAGTACGAACGCAAGCGTCTCGAAATCCTGGGGACATTCACCCACCTGGTCGAGATTGATCTGCTGCGCGCCTGGCCGCCGCTGCCGATGACGGGCGACTATCGGGGCAGCGATTACCGCATCCTGGTGCGACGCGACGAGCAGGGCAGCCAGGCCAGCCTCTACGCCTTCGACCTGCGTGAGCCGATCCCGGCCTTTCCCGTTCCCCTGCAGGCGGACGATGACGAACCGCGGCTGGAGCTGAAGGCGCTGCTGGACGAAATCTACGGCGAGGCGCACTACGAGATGCGCATCAACTACCGGCGGCCGCCCGAACCGCCGCTGCGCGCAGAGGACAGCGCCTGGGCGTCGGCGCTGACGGGGTAGGTATGCGATCCAAAGTTGTCATAGCACTGCTGGCGGTCATCCTGTTGGCAGCTTGCGCCATGACGTCGCCCATCACTGCGCCACGCGAGACAGCGACTTACGTAAAGCCTACAGCGACCCTGCCTGCACCGACCTCAACCGGCGCGGCGGCGACTGCAGCGCCCACGCGCA